>CAYYMT010000001.1:0-11187 GCA_964472715.1 uncultured bacterium
AAGGTTTTGCCAGCCAGAACATTGGAGGTGGATGCGCAGCCGCCGATAAAAGAAGCCCGCGTGCCGGCCACTGCCCCGTTTACTCCCTGGGCACGGCGCAATCCAAATTCCAGAATGGCTCTATCACCGGCGCTATTCGTGATGCGTGAGGCCTTGGTAGCGATCAGACTTTGAAAATTGATTGTATTTAATAACATACTTTCGATCAATTGGGCTTCGATCACAGGTCCTGATACACGGATTACCGGTTCATTGGGGAAAATTATTTCACCCTCTTTTACCGAGATTATATCGCAATTAAACCTGAAAGTCTTCAAATACTCTAAAAATTCCGGTTTAAACATTTTGGTTGATCTGAGGTAATCGATAGATTCCTCCCGGAATTGCAAATTTTCCAGCATATCCAATAAAGGATCCAGCCCGGCAAAGACCGTATAACCGCTTTCAAAAGGATTCTTACGAATGAAGTAATCAAAGACGGCTCTTTTATCAGGGTCATTATAATAATAGCCCTGCATCATTGTGAGTTCATATAAATCTGTTAATAATTCAAGATTGTTCATTCAGTAAACCCCGTAAATCTTTTGTTCTGATTATATGTACACCTTTCGCCTGCATATCTTTGACAGTCTTTTTGACATTCCCCTCCGGCACGTCGACACCAGCTGTCGCATCAATAATGACGTAGGTTTCAAAACCGAATTTCATTGCGTCCAAAGCGGAATAATATACACAAATATCAGTGGCAATGCCACAAAGATACACCTCCCGGATTTCATGATCACTGAGATAACCCACTAACCCGGTTGGCGTTGCCTGATCATTCTCCAAAAAAGTGGAATAGGAATCCAACCTGGGATTGGTGCCTTTGCGGATGATGAGATGAGCCGGGTTAATATTCAGATCATCATGAAACTCAGCGCCTTCACTGCCGGCAACGCAATGGTCAGGCCAGAGATTATCAACGCCGATTTCAGTTTTAATACTGTCATAAGGCTCGTGGTCATCATAATTTGAAGCAAAACTCTTGTGATGCTTTGGATGCCAGTCCTGGGTGATAATAATTTTGTCAAAATCATGATCTTCGACAATCTTGTTAATAATTGGTACAATTTTGTTGCCATCCCGGGTTGCCAGTGAACCACCGGGACAGAAATCTTTTTGAACATCGGTGATGATCAATGCTTTTTTTATCATCTGCATTCCTCATATTTATTTAATTCATAGTAAATGTATAAAGATGATGGCAAAAAATAAAATCTGTAAGTATAATATTTTATAATTTGGTATATTTTTTGTTTTTCCCAACCGATACACTATGTTTTAACAATATTTTTAAACTGAGATAGTGGAGACAAATATTGAAAAAAGTTAAATTAATCCCCATAATACCGATCCTTCTGGCCCTGGCCTGCTCGTCACAATATTCAGACAATCAAAATTTTGAATTCGTTAAATGCCAGTACAAAGATATTTTTCAACTCAAAAATCAAAAAAATAATGTTGATATCAACCTGAATTTCTACCAGCTAAGCGATAATAGCAGAATAGCCGAAAAAATTAATAAAAACATTAGATCCGCAGTGTTTTCTAAGATGGGCCCGCTGGAAGATACGGATTCCCTTAATTATCAGACCTATTACGACAGGATTGTCGATGAATACAAAAAATTGAGCGAAACTTTTCCAAATTCCGCAACCCTTGGATTTCAACAGAAAACCACCAGTGAAATTACTTACAATGCCAATGATATTCTTACAGTCTATCTGGAATCTTCTACTTATACCGGCGGCGCCCACGGCATGGAATACCGGGAATTTTTAAATTTTGACATCAATAGCGGCAACCAAATCGATATTTTATCAAAAGTGAGTAATAAGAATAAATTTGTGGAAGTGGCGGAAAAAAAGTTGCGGGAAAACTTGAATATGGATGACGACGATTCCTGGCCTGAGCATACGTTCCTGAAGCAGTTTAAATTACCCAAAAACATCGGCATGACATCAAAAGGCTATCAACTGATATATAATCCTTATGAAATACTGCCTTACTCTGAAGGAGCAACCAAACTGTTTATTGATTTTGAAGAAATAAAAAATTGATACCGGCTCGTCTTACAAAAATTCGAAATAGTTAAAATTAATTTTTATATTGGGAAAGGCGTTAAAAACAAAATGAGGAAAATCATGAAAAATTTCAGATTAATTGTGACAATTGTAATCATTTCTTTAATTGTTACCGCTTGTGTCGGTACAAAAACAGGTCAGCCGGTTACCGATGCCGAGCAAACTCACGAAAAACTACCGGTGGACCCCAGGGTAAAAATCGGTAAACTGGACAATGGGTTAACCTATTACATTCGCAACAATGAGAAGCCGGAAAACCGACTTCATTTAAACCTGGTGGTCAATGCCGGGGCTGTTGACGAAGATGAAAACCAGCGCGGACTGGCTCATCTATGTGAGCATATGGCTTTTAATGGAACAAAGCATTTTCAAAAGCAGGAATTGATCGATTACCTGGAATCCATCGGTATGCGGTTTGGCGCTGATTTGAACGCCTACACATCTTTTGATGAAACCGTGTATATGCTGCAACTTCCCACGGAAAATGACACGATTCTGGAAAAAGGCTTCCAGGTGCTGGATGACTGGGCCTCAAATGTCAGCTATGACCACGAAGAAATCGACAAAGAACGCGGTGTTGTCCATGAGGAATGGCGATTGGGCCGCGGCGCCGGACAGCGGGTACGGGATGAATTTCTGCCCGTTCTTTTCCAGGGCTCCAAGTATGCCAACCGCTTACCCATTGGCTTAATGGATGTTGTGGACAATTGCTCCTATGAAACATTAAAGCGGTTTTATAAAGAGTGGTACCGGCCTGATTTAATGGCGGTTGTCGCTGTCGGTGATCTGGATGTGAAAAAAACAGAAGCGCTGATCAAAAAATATTTTCAGGATAATAAAAACCCTGAAGATCCACGGCCCAAAGAAACCTTTCCCCTGCCTGACCATGAAGATACAAAATATGTTATTGCCACTGATGAAGAACTCTCCCGCACCACAATTTATACTTATATCAAACATGATACGCAAGATCAGTCTACGCTGGACTGGTATCGAAATTATATGATCACAACCCTGTTTACCCAAATGCTGAATGCCCGCTACCAGGAATTAATCCAGGAGGCCGATCCGCCCTTTATCGCGGCTTTTACGGGACAATCCAATATTGTGCGCACCAAGGACTTTTTCAGTTTTGCCGCCATTGTCAATGATGACGGCATCAAACGCGGGCTGAAAACCCTTCAGACTGAAATCAAGCGGGTGGAAGAACACGGCTTTTTGCAGAATGAACTGGAACGGACAAAAAAGCAAATCTTGAGAAGTTTTGAATCGGCTTACAATGAACGGGAAAAGACCGATTCCGACTACTATGTTCGCGAATACACCCGGAATTTTCTTACCGAAGAACCTATCCCGGGCATTGAATGGTCATGGGAACATGTCCAAAAAATCCTGCCGGAAATCACTGTTGAAGAGGTCAATCAACGGGCAAAAAAATTGGTGACCGATGACAATCGTGTGGTAATTGTCACCGGCCCGGAAAAAGAAGGACTGGAGTATCCATCCAAAGAAGAACTAGCTGCAATTACTGAGGAAGTGAAATCAATGGATGTCGCTCCCTATGAAGAAGATTTAGCTGACACTCCCCTGTTGAGTGATATACCAAATCCGGGAGAAGTTGTTGCCGTAAAGAAACATGAAGCTGTGGATATTACCGAATTGGAACTCTCCAACGGCATTAAAGTCTATTACAAAGTAACTGATTTCAAGGATGATGAAATTGCCATGAGCTCTTTCAGTCCCGGCGGTCATTCTCTGGCAACCGATGATGAATTCATCTCTGCCAGGTATGCCGCCAAGATCATTGATATGAGTGGAGTAGGTGAATTTGATAATATACAGTTGAAGAAAAAACTGGCCGGAAAACGGGTCAGTTCGCGTCCATTCATCGGTGAATTAAGAGAAGGAATTACCGGCACCAGTGCAAAGGAAGACCTGGAAACCATGTTCAAACTGACGCACCTTTATTTTATGCAGCCCCGTAAAGATGAAGCCACTTTTCAATCCATGCTTTCCCGTCAGATCGCGATGTTGAAAAACAGGCAGGCAGATCCGCAATCCGCCCTGCAGGATACTCTGACTAAAGTCCTGACCCAAAATCATTATCGCTCCCAACCGATGACTCCGGAAAGACTGGAAGCGGAACTAAAATTAAATGAGGCTTATCAGTTCTACAAAGACCGGTTTGCAGATGCTGATGATTTTACTTTTTTCTTTGTCGGTAATATTGATCCGCAGCAATTGACAGACTATTGTAAACTCTATCTGGGCAGTTTACCGTCACTTCCCAGGGAAGATAAATGGCGTGATATTGGCGAAGACTATCCCTCCGGCCGAATTGAAAAAACAATCCACGCCGGAGTGGACGAAAAAAGCACGGTGGTACTGGTTTACAATGGTGAAGAAGAGTGGTCCATGGCCAATGCAAAGAAGATCTCGGCCACCAAAGATATTCTCAATATAATGCTGCGTGAGAAGATACGGGAAGAAGAAAGCGGTACTTACGGCGTTCGCTGTATGGCCTCTTTGGACCGCTATCCGGATAATGAATACCAGTTTTTTATTTACTTCGGTTGTGATCCACAGCGCGCCGAAGCACTGACCGGCTACATTATCGATGAAATTGAAACTCTGAAAACCGAAGGCCCCAGCCAGGAAAATCTTGAGAAGGTAAAAGCCACCAGTATGCGAAGCTATGAAAAAAGACTGGAAAATAATCGGTATTGGCTAGGTCGCATGAACACCTATATCTATCACGGTCTTGATGTGGCGGATATTCCCCGTGAGCAGGATTTAGTGGATCAACTGACTAAAGAGGATATTCAGCAAGCCGCCCGACAGTATTTTGGAAAAAACAGGGTGAAGATCATTCAATTGCCTGAAAAATAAACCATTTAAATATATTACAGGTGCAAGGGGTTGTTTACAAAAAAAGGGTAGCAACCCCTTGTTTTTTTCCTTTCTATAACAATTCATTTCAGATCAACATTTCTTTACATTAAATTCATTTGAACTTCATGAAAAGAAAAGATAGATTAACCCGTCAAATTATGAGAGAATTATGCTGGAATTTTTAAACACAATTGACACAAAATTATTTTTATTTTTAAACGGATTAAATACTTCCTTTCTGGACCCTATTATGTGGTTCATTACCAAAAAGGAAAGTTGGTACCCGATGTACCTGATCATTATCGGGTTTATTATCTACCGGTATAAAAAGCGCAGCCTGATCATTATACCCGCGATTATAATTCTGATTGCCCTGGCGGATCAGATCTCAGTCAAATTGTTCAAAGAAGTTTTTGAGCGTCTCCGCCCCAGCCGGGTTGAAGAATTGAAAGATGTTATACATTTGCTGCATGGCAAGCGTGGCGGCAAGTATGGGTTTGTTTCATCCCACGCGGCGAACTCTTTCGCGGCGGCAACCTTTCTGGCCTTATTATTCAAGCGCAAAATATTCACCTGCAGCATAATCGCCTGGGCGACAATTGTTTCTTACAGCCGAATTTACGCCGGTGTTCATTATCCCGGTGATGTGATTTGCGGCGCCTTATTGGGAATTGTGATCGGTATTTTTGTCACAAAACTGCGTGAATATGCGGATAGCAACCTAATAAATGTGAAAAAGGAAGTTGATGTCGCTGAGTAAAGAACTAAAGAAAATAAAATGTAAAGTTCGCATACTGATCAACCGCCCCAAAGAGAAAAAAGAATCTCGTTCCATCGACATTTCTACGGTAAAAACACTTTGTATGGTTCTCGGCCCTTATCGCAATCTCACAACCTTAACCGGCTCAATCATGTCTCTGCATCCCAATTGCCAGGTACTTAATCATGGATTGGATCGCATCAAAGATGATAAAACCCTTAATTTTCTTACCCATTACTCCGAGGACACCCTTAAGAATTTCATCAAATACGCCATTTATATTTCCGGTGGCGGTAAACGGGGGAATTATGGCGGCTCAATTATCCTTTCCCATGCTTACGCTGAAAACAGCAAAATGGGCCAAAGTTATCGCGAATTATATGGGGACCAAATGGTGAAGGAAAATATAGAATGTCTCTTTTGGAAAGAATCCCTCTATACCACCAACATATTGCAACAATATCCAAATAAATTTCAGCTGCTTTTAAATGAAAATCCCGATATAAAATTCCTGTTGCCGATCCGTAATACTTTGGATTGCGCAAAATCCAATATCAAAACCGGTATGGCAACCATTTACCCTGAAATAATAGATAGGACCAATAACAAAAAAGTTATTTTTAGAATTTTGCAGGATTATCTTTGGCTTTTCAAACTGAAAACCCAATATCCGGACCGGTTTTTCTATTTTTTTCAGCATGAAATAGATCGTGATAAATTATTAAAACTGGCAGAATTCCTGAATATTTCAGCTGATGAGAAATGGCTGGCACACAGCCTGAGAAACTATTCAGTTCGCAAAAAATATGATCATTCAAAAGAGTTAAAATACTATTATAACAAAACCGTCGAAGAAATGTTTTCAGAGTTTCCGGCTCAACAACAGGAATTATTAAAATTTACAGGAGCAGAGTAATGGAACCAAGTTTCAGGCAAAAACTCAAAGCCTGGTCTTTTATTCCTAAATTTCTTTACGATGGCCTTTATTTTTCCTTACAGAAGCGTGGCTGGATCAAAAACCGGTTTGAAGATTGTTGCATTGTCTCCTACCCCAAGTCAGGACGTACGTGGATGCACGTTATGCTTGATTTCCTGCACTTAAATATCAAATATAAGCATGATTCCGCCGACGTTCTCTATACCCCGGAAAAGCCCTTTGATTTGACAATTGAGCCGTCGGTTTACAATAAGATGAAAGTAATCTTCCTGGTCAGAGACCCGCGGGACGTTATTGTGTCCAGTTATTTTCAGGCCATGAAACGGCAGGAGCGGGAATTTAAATTCAGCCTGTCACAATTCATCCGTGATGAAAAAATGGGTATTAAAAAACTAATAGATTTCCAGAATAATTGGTTGAACAACAGTGATATACCAGAATCCTTTCAGGTAGTTCGCTATGAAAACCTTAAAAATGATACTGCCGACACTCTCCATGATATCCTTAAATTTTTTGGTGTCAAAAGAATCAGCCAAAGAAAAATCGAGCGCGCTGTCCGGACCTTTGAGTTTCAGAACATGCAACTCCTGGAAAAGATGCACATCCTCAAAATGCGTCACGGCAAAATATTAAAACCCAAAAACAAATCAGATAAAAATTCCTTTAAAACCCGCAAAGGCAAAGTCAAAGGCTACCTGGATAATCTTACTCCTGAAGACATCAAGTACTGCGATGAAATGGTTAAAAAATATTCCGGGTTGTACAATTGATTTTCAAAACTTTGAGTTAAGTTTATGTTAAAACTTAAAAGGTTAGATTTTAGAAATATTGATTAATTTGACTTCAGGCGGTTCCAGAGGATTAAGTGCCAACCATTGCGAAGGTTTTCAACCATTCGCAAGGTTTTGGATAAGAGAAACAACCGGCTTGATACGGTCCTTTATAAAGTAAACAAAACCCAGGTAGCAAATAATGAAAGTACCCAAGAACTTCTGTACCATTACTGTTGCCGGGTAACCGGTTTCATATTGAAAGACCAGAACTAAAGCAGCTACAAAAAACAGTGTAGACAGGAGATATTTTACCAGTTTACTATGTCCCCAACGAGAGCGTTTTGAGAGGTAAATTCCAATACCGGCTGAAAACCAACCCAATATGGCGCCGCCAAAAACATCTGCCGGCCAGTGAACACCGATCATAACCCTGGAAAATCCGATCATAATTGCAATAATCAACACAAAAATTCGAATCTTAATCGAGCGATAATAAAAAGAAATAACACCACAGAGGGCAAATATTGTCGTTGTATGTCCCGATGGAAAAGAGCGCTTCATGTAGGCCTTTCCTGCAAGATAAAAGGTTTCCGGTTCAAGCAGTGCCGGCGGTCGTTTGAAATCAAAATAATCTTTCAGAAAATTAAGCAGTATTAAATAGATAGCTGTTGCCATAATAAAGGACCAACCAATTTCCGGTTTGTGTTTTATCCAAAAAGTAATCAGCAGCGCTGAAATCATCCCGTCCCCCATTATGGTGAAAATCTGCCATAATTGAGTGCCGGTGAATCCGCTTACCTGGTTGATTCTGTGAAACAAGGCAATATTCATATCCAGCAACCAGATTGTTAATAATGTCAGCAATGCAAAAAGAATCGGCAGATAAAGCCATAGTAAATTTTTTCGGGTGTCCAGATCAGGAACGGCCATTAGAGTATTGTCATTTTGTTGCATCGGAAGTAATCTCCTGAATTTTAAAAGTCCAGTTATGATTAATGATAAAATTGATTACCATACCAATCCCGATACCAATCAGATTGGCGATGAAATAATGCATATTTAATGAGGTGAGTAATAATAGAGTCCCATAATTAACACCGCCGGAAAAAAGCGTTACCAGGTGGTATTTTAAAAATCGTAGAAATAATCCATCGGATAAACCTTTTTTCCAGGTCCAGAAATTGTTAAGCAGAAAATTTGAGATGATTGATAATTCAATAGCGATTATCCCGGCATATTTAATATTAACGTCGAAAAGTTGATGAAGCAGAATCAATGTTCCCTGGTTTATCAAAATCCCTGAAAGGCCGACCATGGAAAATTTCCCCAATACAAATCGCAAAGCAATGATTTTACTGATCAGATTTTTCATGATTAATGCCATAAGGATAAATTAAATTACCATTGAACGCTTCACATTTCCAGAGATAAAATATTTTCCCGACCTCCTGGCCGCGATAAATTTTAATAGTATCAATTGGTGTAATGGTTTGAAAATATTCTGAATATTTTTTTGATGGATCTTTGTAGTACCGATTGGTGGAAATAAACAAGCAATTTTGTCCCTTAAAATCTTGCATATCATACCAGAAAGCGAATCCCCTTGGATCTTTTGGGTTTAGGACAATGGTTGGATAGTTTCCTTCACTCGCAAACATTATTTCCCCGGCTGTGAACCATTTGTGTCCCGCCAGAAAATCCACCCCCTGAAAATAGTCCCGCTCCTCAACTCGGGATATCATTTCTTTCCAACCGAAGCCGTCAAGGGTAAAATCATGTTTGGGTTTCATTTTGACGATCCCCAATTGGGATTGAAGCACCACAAAACACAACACAAGGACTGTGGCTCCCGCAGACACTAAAGAATATTTAGCCGCCCATTTTTGTTTAGACAGGTAATACCCTGCTGGGATTAACAGCGTCAAATATCCCGGCATCGGCCAATGGGGTAATATCCTTTGCTTAAACCCAAATAAAGTAAAAATGATAATTGGAAAAAAGACGATCGGCAGCAACCATTTTTGCTTGTTTATTCCACGAAACCCCAGCACCAGAATGGCAAAATTCCAGGGTAACAGATAGCCGATTTGCGATAGAATGCCCTGGTAAAATTTTGTAAAGGAAAGGGACGAACTGCCACCGCTTTTTCCAAATTGATAGATGTAGGAAATCCAATCATGGTGATAATTCCAGAGTATATTGGGCATCATGACGAGCAGTCCCAAAATAATGCCCCCATAGAGCCATGGATTACGCCACAATTTACGAAAATTAGAATGAAAGATCATAGACCAGCCAAATCCGGCAACCAGCAGCACAATATGATATTTTGCAAGAAAGCCAAATCCAATTGCTGTTCCCCATATGAGCAACCAATAATTGCTCCTGGTTTTTAAATATTTGATTATGGCAAAAATTGCAAAGAACCAGAAGAAAGTGAGAAAATTATCCGGAATAACAAAAGCGCCAATGCCAACCAGGAAAAAGGGTGTTATATGAAAAAGAATTACAGAATAGATGGCTGATTTGCGATCATACAGCATCTTTGTTATTGAAAATAACAACAAGGAAGAGCCTAAATATAGCATGATGGCTCCAAAGCGGAGTGTCAGTGATGAAAAACTATTGAAAAGCCAAAGGCCGATGCCTGCCGATAGGCTAACCAGCGGCGGATGATCAAAATAGCCGGAGCTGAGAAACTTAGCGTACACACCATAATAAGCCTCATCAAACCCCGGATCGGTCATAGCAGCGGCAAAAACCCGTACTAGCAAACCACAGAAAAGTATATAAATGAAATTTTTATTTTTGCGTAACATAATACCCAATAATTTTATGTAACATGAGAATATGCTATGAATTTCGTTTAAATTAAATTTTAAATTGAAATGAATCTTCGACAATGAAAATTACGACTCCATTCAAACGTACAGAGCCTTGAGCCTTGAGTTAAGTTCAATTAAAAGCTATAATATTTGAAAGCCTCAAATTGCTATTTGAACTTGACTTAAGGCGGTTCAAAGGTGGTTCATACCCCTTGCAGGTTTTTAAAACCGACAAGAATTAAAACTTATCCAGCATTCGCTTTCCGCAGGCTTTCCACAAATAGTTTTTTGCCAGTTGGTGGGACCGATTGGCAAAATCAGAGTAGACATTGTGATCATTTAATAATTCATCAATTTTGCCAGATAGTTGCTCAACATTTTCAGGCTTTATATAAATCAAACTATTGTTGAATTTGTCAATATCTCTGATCGCCGGTAAATCCGAAGCAATAACCGGCATACCATGGGCAATATAATCAAAAAGTTTTGATGGCGCAGTGAGATGGCGATTGTAAAAGGTGTCTTTTAGTGGCAGAATACCAACCGTTGCCTTCTCAAGGTAATTTTGCACGTCGGCAAAACTAATCCAGCCTGTAATTTTCATTCTATCGGTAATCTTCAGTTCCTCAGCAATTCGCGTCACCGGTTCAATTTCACGCTCATGCCTTCCTCCTATCAATACCAATTTAGCTGATTTTGTTTTCAACCGTGCAAAAGAATGCAACAGCACATCAATCCCTTTTTTCATCTGTAAACTCCCGGAATAGACCACCCACTTATTATCAAAATTATCCATAGAATCGATTATTTTTTGCAAACCGGGGATGACAGGGTGAATCGGGACAGAAGTATATTGCTCATATAACTTTTTTTG
>CAYYMT010000001.1:11287-85985 GCA_964472715.1 uncultured bacterium
ATTATATGAAAATTGTTTAATTTTGGCAGATCAAAATATCTCTCAAAATCATAATCTGTTACCTTGTCCGGACTTTTTAAAATAATAGTCGTATTGTGGCCATGCTGCGCAAAACTATAGGCATTCAGCATGGAAAACACCGTTGACGGCATATTATCGTAAAGTCTTGTTTTATTAATGTAATATATTTTCATTTTTCAATTTAATTAATGCCCGGCAGATATCTTCAACTGCAATATTTTCCAATTCCTTGTCCGGTGATAGCACAATTTCACAGGTGGCCTGATAAGGTGAAAACCGTTTTAGGTTCAATCCTTTGTTTTGATATAGGCCAATGACCGGCGTTTGGACTGCCGCAGCCACATGGATCAGCGCTGTATCCGGTGATAACAATGCCCGGCTATGGTTTATAACAATACCCGCTTCATAAATATTTTTAGTGGGAATCGGGTACACAATTTTATCAAAAAATATATTTTTTATCTTCGTTGCATCAGCCTGATTTTCAGGCATTGCCAACAGATTTATTTTATCAGATAATTGATGTTTCAAAATGAAGTCAATAATTGCAATCCATTTTTCAACCGGAAGTTTTCGTCGAATCCCTCCTGAAGATAAATTAACACAAATATTATCTTTCAGGTTTATCCTGGGAAATTTCTTAAAAAAATCCGATTCAAATTGATTAATTACAGTGATCGGTGGGTTAATAGGAAAGTTCACAGCATAATTCTCCAGCAACAGCGCATTTTTTTCAACAATATGCCGGTTGTCATCATTGGGAAGCAAAACATCGAAATGTTTGTTGTGCCGATGATGCTGCAACCCTACTTTATATCGGGCATTGATATGTTTCATCATACGCAATATGGTCACGGAAGGATGGTCCTTTGGGTTGAAAAAAATGTCATAGTTCCGTGATTTCAACTGTCTAAATAATTTCCGGTGATCTTTCCGATAAATAAAGAGTTCATGAATAAAGTCAAGGGGTTCAAATAGTATGCGGTTATATTTTGAGGCAATAACAGAAATTTCCACATGAGGAAACTTTCTATGCAATTCATACAAAAACGGCAAGGTCAGAAAACCATCTCCCAACTTTTCCTGCACAATATAAAGCAGTGAATGAAACCTTTCAGGCAATTGCTTCCTGGGTTTATTCTTGTGTAAAGTATTATATGTATGAAGTATTGCTTTCCGTAGAAAATGCCGCGGATTGTCTTGAAATTCCCGAATTAGCCCTTGTACTCTGTTCATTATACTTTCTTCCAAAATAGTTTTCCAGATGATCTGTCATTTTCCCAATTGAAAAATCATTTTTAATCGTTTCCCGTGCTGAGTTTTCTATCTCAATGAGATTTTTATGGTCAGCAACATTACAAATCATGTTTACCAGTTCCGGTACTGACTCAGACGGACAAGAAAAGCCATTTTTACCGGATCGAATCAATTCTTTTACGCCATTGACCTCGGTAGCAATTACCGGTTTTCCCAGGGCCATACTTTCCAGGACCGTATTGGGCATACCTTCAAAGCGGGACGGCTGAACTACCACATCCAAAGCTTTTAGAAAGGGCAACGCATCTGTCAAAAACCCAACTAATTTGACACGATCCTCCACCATGTGCTCTGCTATTAAATTTTTAAGATGCTGCTCCAATTTTCCTTTGCCGGCAATCAGAAAAGTGAAAGGCTTGTTCTTCAATTGTGCTGCTGCTTTTATCAATAAATCAAATCCTTTTTGATAAGCCAACCGCCCGGCAGCACCAAATATCAGGTGATTTTCCGGAATTGAATATTGTTTATGAAGATCAATTTTCTGCACATTGGCCGGTATATCCAACCCATTGTAGACTACTTCGGTTTTATTCTCCGGCATCCAGTCAAATTCGTTGTATTGCTCTTTAATGGTCGTGCTATTGGTAATAATTCCGTTAACCAGTTTCATGGTTGTTTTGTATTTCCATTTGTTCGATATCAATTTCAAGCCATGTCTCGCCAAGACAACCGGAACACCTGCTCTTCTGGCTGCTAACCCGGCAACACGAACATCTTTATTCAGATTAAGAATACAAATATCAGTTTCATGTCTTTTAAAATAGCGGGCAATTTTACCAACTTTAAAAGGAGCAAAATCGGCTTTAATATCAAAAACCGTTGTTGACAATCCCGCCTTGGATGCACGATCCAAAAAAACAGACCCGTTTTTACCGGCAATAACAACATTATGACCTCGCTTTGCCAGATTTTTACCAGCTGTCAGCATCCATTTTTCACCACCGCCCCATTTGTTTTTGCCGATGGAATTTGAAAACACGATGTTATAGGTTGACTTTTTCATAAAGAAGCCCTTTTTCAGTTGAATTGGTGAAGACCGATTCGATATCATCTAAAAATTTATCTAAAGTAAACTTTGTTTGTAAAGTAGTAATACCCTGAAAGCCAATTTCATTATATTTTTCAGGGTTCATTATTATGGCTTCCATTTCAGCTGCGAAACTATTCGGTTCCAGATTCACCAGAATGCCATTAATACCATGATTGATGGCTTCAGGAATACCTGCTGACCGGGCTGCGATAACCGGTTTTTTTACACTCCAGGCTTCCATCAGCACATTGGGAATGCCTTCATTTCTGGAAGGAATCAAGACTGTATCACAATCTGCAAAATAGGATCGAATATCTTCAATAAATCCGTCGAACCTGACAAATTCTTCCAACTTATTTTCTTTGCAATATCGTTGATATTGTCTTAAGTCCGGACCTATTCCGGCAATTTTAACGAGAAAATCACTGCGCCGATTGCTCAATTGTTTAATCGCCCGAAGCAGTATATCAAATCCTTTTTGAGGCGTTAACCGTCCGGCACAGGCAAATACATGAAAACTTTTACCTGTCTGTTTTATATCGTCTGAATATTCCGCGAAAGAATAGCCATTATAAACTACATGTATTTTTGAATCTGCAATTACCCTATCTTTAATTAATTGCTGTTTAGCCTGGCTGGAATTACAAATAATACCCGATGGCAAACTACCATAAATAACGCGTTGTAAAAATTTATACCCGGGCAAAGGTCGGACAATTCCCAAACGAAAATAGACCGGGATGTTCATTAGCCTGCCTACAATACCGGCGATCCAATATTCTTTTCGCCGGGTGGGAATAATGAACTCCACATCATTTTCCAGCAGAATATTTATTAGTTTAAGGTAATCGAATATAACCAATTCATGTTTTAGTTTTAATTTGTGATGAGTAATTTTTTCTGATAATTTATCATCAAATAATCTGCCCCTGCTGATAAAATGAATATTATGTCCCCGATCTGCCAGTGCATTCACAGTAGTTGCGGACCAGCGCTCATTTCCACCCCAGAATTTGCTTGAATTGATTATTAATATTTTCATTATAAGAAATTACTATCTATATATAAACTTATTGTAAACTTGTATTAAACAGTTTGAAAATGTTTGAATTCCATTCATTATGATCAATCTGGCAATTGATAATATAAAATCAAAATGGTGTTTGAATAGAATTGTTATGAAGGCATTATTTTAAAAATGATAGTTACAAACAAGAGTCGAGTACAATATGAATGAATCACTCATATTTTGATATTTCTGAACCGCTGTCGTGATGTTTTGTCTTGCCCGGTGCTGTAAACAGTCTGCAATTCTTTTGCAAATTCCACAATATCATTATTTTCACTGCTATTTATATTCCGGTAAAAGACGGCCGGTGTTTTGGGGGCCGAAGAAAGAACGGTATCAAATTTTTCCAGGATTTCACATTCCGTGATATCTCTGGCAACGATGAACCAAAATCCGTTATCTTCGTCCAGAAAATGACGTCCGACATTCATAAGGTGCAGCGTATCTTCCGTGATCAATCCATATTCGAGGTATTTCCGGAAACGCGGTTTCAATCCTTTTTCACAGAGCAGACAGCCGCCACCGGGTGTTGGATAATGAAAATCCCCCAGTTCTTTCACCATATTCATTTGCTGCTCCCGGGACCGGCCGTGAATTCCCATTTCCGCCAGAGGCCGCACGATGGGAAAATCCACATCATTGTCGATAATTTCCTGGGCCCGCCGTAATTGTGACATTGGCCGCTGTCCGGGAACCTCCCCTGTGGCCAGATAATCATAGCCATTTTCTTTGGCATACTGTTTGGCGCGCTCGAACATATAGATTTTACAGTCAATACAGGGATTGGCGCCGGCGCCGGTGCCATATTTCGGTTTTTTCATAATGGCAAGATAGTCCTGCAGTTCTTTTCCATGCCGGCAGTCAATTACTTTTAAATCAACCTTTTCATTTTTTAAAAATTCATCATTGATTTCCTTGTCGGAAATAAAGGGTAACCGGAAATGAATAGCCGTAACATCAACCGCTTTTTCTTTTAGTAATTTTATAATTAACCGTGAATCCAGGCCGCCGGAATAGAGGGCCAGGGCCTTATCTTTTTTATCAGTCATGAAAATTTAGGTCAATTCCTCGTCTATTTTGTTTTTCACTTCCTCTTTTAGATCCTCAACCTCTTTTCCCTCAGGCCGGATTGGGTCAAGATATTTAACTTCAATTTTCACACCGGGTCTCGGAAAATGTTTTCCACGGGGCAATGCTTTGAAAGCGCCGTCAATAGCCACCGGTACAATGGGAACATTCAGTTCAGCGGATAGGATTGCAAAGGTTTTCTTAAAATCATTGAGTTTACCATCAAAAGAGCGTGTTCCTTCCGGAAAAATGATAATATTTTTATCTTTGTGTATAACAGCGGCTAATTTTTGCAGGGAGCCTTTTAAATCATCATTGATGTCAACAACAATGATATTGCTGGTGCGGGCCAGAAAGCGGATAAACCAATTCTTTACCCATCTCGCCTTGGCAAAGAAATAGGTTTCGCGCAACTGTTTTGTGCTGAGGCCTGAAACAACTAATACTCCGTCAAGAAAACTTTGATGATTGGGGGCCATGATGTAGGGCGGTTGGGGTAGTTTTTCAATATCTTTAATGGTAACTTTAAAATAGAGTTTCACGAAAAAACGGAGGATATTGCGCATGATCACGTGAGTGGCCCAACTCTTTGGCAATTTCACATCATGCACTTTTTCTTTGAACACATCACTCAGATTCACCGCTTCATGTTTGATCTGTTTTGATTTGCTTTTAATGAATTCCGAAAGTTTATGCACGGTGGGATATTCTTTCAGATGAATTTCCTGAATATCAACATCAAAGGTTTTTTTGAGAAAAGTCTGCAGGCTGACCTTGTCCAGCGAATCCATACCCAGATCAAATTCCAGGTGGTCATTGGGAAATATCTTTTTCTCCAATTGACCGCGCATGAAATCACGAATGACAGAATACTCTTTAAATTCCGGCTCTTTGGTTTGGGATTCTTCTTTTTCTGAAATTCCCGGTACCAGATCTTTGAGTTTGAAGCGTTTCAGTTTATCCAACCGTGTTTTGGGTAATTCTTCCTCAACAACAGTGATTTTTTTAATTTGCTTATAGGGTGCGACATTATCATTGAATTTACTGATGACCTCTTCCTGGATGTACTTCTTAAAGTCGGTAATTCCTTTTTCTGTTACTTTAGATTTATCAGGAGTGCATACCATTTGTAGTATGTCCTCATGCATGAATACACCAATTTCATTGATCGTATCCGTTAATTTCAAAATTTCGAATTCCAGGTTCACCGGATTGATGTTCTTGCCGTTCGGCAGTACAATAATCTCTTTTTTCCGGCCTGTGATAAAGAGATAACCGTCTTTGTCAATGTAACCAACATCGCCGGTATGCAGCCAGCCGTTGATGATCGTTTCTTCGGTTTTTTCAGGAAGATTGTAATAACCTTTCATGACATTGGGGCCGCGATTGAGAATTTCTCCGTCAGCAGCAATTTTAATTTCATTGGAACCCAGCGATTGACCGACCGCTCCAAAGCGCACTTTTCCCGGCCGGGGAAAGGTTATCATGGGGGCGGTTTCCGTCATTCCATAGCCGGACAATACTTCAAACCCCAGGGTGAAAAATCCCTTTTCAACGCTTCGGTTCAAAGCGGCGCCACCGGAAACCATATATTTCAGATGTCCGCCAAATTTCTGATGAATGGTTTTAAAAACTTTTTTTGAGAAGGTCAGGGAATTGATCCTGCCCGCCAGTTTAAATAGTAATCCGGCAATCTTTTTCTGTTCAATTTTTGCTTTGATACCTTTAAATAATACGGTATAAAACCGGGGCACGCTGATTATTATAGTAACGTTATTATCATTCAGGGTTTTGACGATATCTTCGGATTCCAGGGTTGGTGTAAAAGCGACTGTTCCGCCTACATTAAGGGGACAGACAATACAGCCCAAAAGCGGCAATATATGATGCAATGGCAGCATCGCCAGCACTGTTTCATCCTTATTGAATATCGGTACGTCTTGTGAGACTGCTTTGACATTAACCCGCAGGTTTTTAAAGGAAAGCATCACTCCTTTGGGACTGCCGGTAGTACCGGAAGAATATATAATACAAGCGATATCCTCATCCTTTTTTTCCGGAAAATCTTCGGCTTCGATTTCATCAAAATCATTTTTCACTTCTTCGAATACAATGATTTCCGGTTTGATATCCAATTTTTTGAGGGCTTTATTCAGGGTTTCACGATTTTTTTCAGAAGTAAAAATATAATTGGGTTCGCAATCATTCAGAATAAAGGCGACTTCATCGGGTTTGCTCAGAAAATCAATGGTTACCGGAATAGAATCACTCTTCCAGCAGGCGTAAAATGCATAAACCCATTCCAGCCGGTTTTCCGAAAAAATTGCGATTCGCTGCCCTTCTTCCTTTTTAAATAGTTTTGTGTAATGGTCGATAGAAATTAAAAGATTGTTGTAATCAACCTTTTTTTCTCCATAAACTAGCGCTGTATTTTTACTTTTTTTGATCACAATTAAACTCCTCGTTATTAGTAAGATAGTATACGATTTATTTGGAAATGGTAAAAGAAGTTTTTCACCAGGAAATTGTAAAAGTATTGTAAAAGTATAAAAAAAAACCGCGCAATTACGAATATCATAATTACGCGGTTAATGAATTGTTTTATAAAAAATTAAAAACCTGTGGTGAGGCCTAATACAAACCGGTTGGCCTCATGTTCCATATCCATGGTGTATTCTCCGACAAGACGCAGATTGCGGGATAATAAATAGGTGGTGCTGAGGGTTGCGGAATGATAATCGGCATCATCCAGTTCAGAATCAATGCGATTATAAAGAAATGTGTAATAAAACCGTGAGCGGTCGTAATTTGGGCTGAAAATCAGTTCGGCAACAATACCATTGGTCATTATTTCATCACCATTCATAAACAGAGGATCGGAATCCCGGCGCATCAGTAACTGCCCGGTAAAGGCAAAGCGGTCATAGACCATATTAACATCCGGTCCGTAATACAAAATTTCATTGGTCATATCTTTTGGCATTCCGGCAATATCCAGTTGGGCTTCTTTGCCGTAATAGACAAAACCGCCGACACCGATATTTTCACCGATTCCCTGGGCGATACGCAGGCCGAAATTTTTATATTTATCATTATCAAACATTTTTTCCGGGCCGGCGTGGGGTATGCCATTGCCGTTGACCACCATGGCGACTAAATCAGTGCCGGTTTTTTCAATGCCATAGGTCAAAATAATCCCGCGGTCATAGGCCAGAGTGGTTCCGGAATTACCGATTTTTCGTTTATAGATCATATAATCTTCAAAAGTCAGCCGCAGTTCCCGTTTCATTAAGGGATCACAGGTTTGGAATTGCCCGACCATCAGATCCATTTCCAGTCCTTTGATATTATTAAAATGAATATATGCGTCTTCCAGCCCGGCCACTTCTCCCCTTTCTGAAAGATACATGTAGAAATAATAGCCAATATTTTTGTATAATGAACCGCCGGACATCAATTTGACACCCCAGGGCGCCTGCAGATCATTTTTCACAGCGGTATTATCATCGGAAATGGCGTAAGCATCAAACCGCACCGCCAGTGGAAAATCACGGCTGAGCCACATCAGATCATCACCGGCAGACACATAATCCCGCGCTCTTTCTTCTTCATCCAGTACAAATCCATTGCCGGCAAAATCATCACCATAGGGTTTTAACCTGGGAAAGGGATCATGACAGGTTGTGCAGGATATTTTATAACGCCGCGCAAAGGCCGGTATGGCATAAACATTTTGCGCAATTAAAAACAACATCATAGTCACCATTAATAATAATTTAATTTTTCTCATACTGTTCCTCCTTTAGTATAACCCTATTTTTTTCGATAATGTTACATTTAATCATAAACCAAAAATTCTGTTGATGTTTCATTCATAACCACGATTTCACTCTCTTCTTCCGGAACTTCCAGAAAATCCGCCACCGGTTTCACCAGTTTTTGGTAATTCAGTGAGGCCCGTACCTTTACTTTTCCAAAGGCGATGTCGTGAGGCATTTCCCAGGTAAAATTTTCGATTTTGGTTTCCCGCGGCCCAATTCTGTAGTCAACTCCCAGTGAGCGGGTGTTCCACTGCATGATCGTCATAACGCCATTCTGATCGAAGTAGGGCATGCGGAAAATTCGATTTCCTGTCGGAATGCCATCCCGCTGTACACCTTTGAAATCTTTTTTCCCCAAGGGAATTCCCATGTCTGTATAGGCCAGTTCATCGGCGGCAATTGTATATTCTTCTCCGTCAAATCCTTTTTTGTCCACAGGTAAATGATATTCATTTCCGGCTTCGTCAGTAGCGGTTACATCGAGCCATAAAATCCTGTCCTCTACAGAACCGGTGGGTATCTTGTGTCCGGCTTTGGCATTGAATAATTCCACCTGTACTCTGACAACGCCGTCGTAGGGTACTTCCAGTTGATCACAATGCATGGAAATCTCAATTGCGCCGCGAAGTTTCGCCGGATTGTGAGCTCCCAGAAAAACATGTTGCGCCACCATTCCTTCCTTTGCCATGGGAGCGCTGCGACCCGGCGCTTTTGGCATATGGCAGGTAAAGCATTTTACACCTTCTTCGGCATAGGGGCCTTCCGCCCACTCTATTTGCGTGGATTTAACATAAATTCCGTAAGGATTTTTTTCATTATGACAAGAGCCGCAAAGCTCGGTTTGACGGAACAGGGCATTTTCCTCTGTAATGTGATGGGGAGATTCCAGGCCCGGTTTCGCGCCGTATTTAGTACGGCCGGGCTGTGATATCCAACTGAAATTCACGGCTTCACCGGAAATACCGGTCATGGTATGGCATATATCGCAGGAAACGCCTTCATTGGCGCGGGACCCTTCTTCGGGACGCGGCGGCGGTACATCTCCGGCCAGATAAGCAAGAGGCGCGTGACAACCATTACAATCATCCGCCACCGGTTTAAAAAAATCATCCACTTCACCATGGGGAACAGCCAGATCAAAATATTCGATTTCATCCCAATGATGGGTAAAGGACTGCGACATCATGGAACGCTTCCACTGATAATAAATATCCACGTGGCAGCTGGCGCAGGCTTGTGGTTTTTCATACTGGCTGTATTGTTTTGACCCCTTGGCCTCTTCCCCGGCCGGCCATTCTTTGGCAAATAATAATATGACTAATATCAGGGGAAGAAAGAGTATTATTTTTTTCATGATTTCCTCATCGCTTATTGGCACCTTTACTATAATAAGTATTTTATCTAACTAAAATCAAATAATCCCCCTTTTTTTTCTTTATAATTAAAATAATTACTAATAAAGGCTACAACGGTATTTGACAAACAGTTACCGGACAGACATGATAAAAGAGATGACTTTTAGGAGAGTCGCCGATTATTCTGTTGAAAGTTATCGGACTTTATTTTATATTGGACTATAAATATTATGGGGACATTAATCATGAAAAAGAAATTACTGATCTTTTTTCAAATTTTAACACTGGTCATTATAATTTTATTGGCGATTTCTACTTTTTTCATTCAGCACCATGATCCGGCAAATTATAGTGATAATGCTATTGTCAGATTGTTATGTTTGGACCATTATTACAACTCCTGGCTGAATGTGAGCTTATTTATGCTCATGGCATTGCTGCTATTGTTTTCACTCTTGAGTGGCGGAATAAAAAGTCGCTGCCAGCAAATATTACACATCACAATTTTAGGGTCATTTTTCATTATAATGTTTGATAAAGGTTTTAATCAGCGCACGATAGTACCCTTTCCTGAAAAAGAAACCATCAATTTTTCCGATATTATTAATGATCCCGATACGGACCATACAATTATCCTGGATAAATTTGAAATCGATTTGCATACCGGTAGCCGGATGGTCAAAGCCTATGTCAGTCATTTGATCATCAATGAAATGGACACAGTACAATTGAAGGTGAACAAACCGGTCCAAATCGGCAAATACAATCTCTACCAAAATGCCTATGACCGGGTACCTGTTTATGACTTAAAAATTAAGGATTATAATTATGGGATATCTCCTTTTGATACTTTATATGTGGATGGCAATCAAGTGTTTATTGACCTTTCGCAAGATTATAAACAGATGACCTTCCACTTCAATGAACAGGAACATGTCTTGTCGGTTAGAGGCGGACGCTTCCACATTGCGGAATTTCCGGTTGAAATTGAAATGGAGGGGATGAAGTATGTCAGCATTATTGAAGTCGCTGAAGTGCGTGGCATGGGGCTTTTGCTGATCTTTGGAATTGGCTATTTGATTTCCCTTGGCTATTGTTTTTGGAGGAAAAAATCATGATCTATGAAACATATTTACTGCTGGCAGCCGCCTTTAGTTTTTTAATCGCGCTAATTTTTAGTATTAATCTGAACAAAGAATATACCGGCCGTGTGTTCATCTTTTTGGGAATTGCTTTGCAATTACTTTTGTTGATCCTCCGATCTTATTACGCCAAGCATCCGCCTTTTACCAACCTTTATGAAACAATGATTCTGCTGCCTTTCCTCTTTTCCCTGCGATTGGTTTTCTGGAAGGAACAGGTGAAAGGCAATATTCAATATGGCGTAATTGGTATCATTCTGTTGCTGGATGTTATCGCCATCATGATGCCGGAACATTTGAAAATCATCAAACCCCTGATGCCGGCCTTGAATAGTTTCTGGATGTATATCCATGTTCCCGCCTATTTTATTGCTTACGCTTCGATGCTGGTTGCCACAGTACTGGCAATATTATTACTGGCACGCAAAGATGACCGGAATATACTGGCAAAAAAACTGGATGGCGAGGTTAAAATCGCTTTCTTCTTTCTGAATGCCGGTATGATCACCGGCGCCATCTGGGCCTATTATAGTTGGGGAACTTACTGGGGTTGGGATCCTAAGGAGGTTTGGTCGCTGATCAATATTTTGGTGCTCTCTTATTATTTTCATATCAATAAAAAAGGGGTAATACCCAAAGCCGTCATTGTGATTATAACCTTACTGACGATTATTTTTACTTATATTGGTGTGACTTTTATTTTACCGGGACTGCATAGTTATACATAAGTTTCTTCTAATTTAAAACACCGGTGGTCAGATATAAATCTTGTAGAACGACCTTCCGGGTCGTTCAATGTTTGCCTGAGCGGTAAAATATATAACCAGAGGAATTAATTGCTTTAGATAACGCTACATAAGCAGGAGGCCTGTGCTACAAATTTATAAATCGCCAAAATACCTTTGATGAAATATTCATGCGCAGGATTATGAATATCAACGCTCTTCCTGCGATAATTGACCAAAGACCCGGCGCGATACGTCCGCAAAATTGACCGCGGAACATTCAAACCAATCACTTTAATTTGATGGTTTCGTATTATATCCATGAGGATTTTTGTGTAGCCGTAATTGAAACTTTCCCGGGATTTACGGTTTAACAAATTAATAATAAACGCATTACATGATTACCTGTTATGTAAACATATCCATATTTTTTCAGCCAGTTTCGGGCCGATTCCTTCCACATCACAGAGATCCTCAACTGACAGCGCTTTGATTCTCTCAATTGATTTATAGTGATTATACAGCGCCAGTTTCTTCTTCTCACCTAAACCGGGGATGTCATCCAGGATCGATCTGACAGCCGCCTTATTACGGGTTTTCCGGTGATAGGTAATGGCAAACCGGTGGGATTCGTCACGAATACGCTGCAACAAGGTCAGCGCCGGGTTATCTTTCGCTAAAATAATCGGCTCAGATTGTCCGGGACGGAATATCTCCTCCAGCCGTTTTGCTATTCCGATGATTGGAATTTCATCCAGTTCCAGGGTATTTAATTCATATTTTGCCGCGGACAATTGCCCTTTGCCGCCGTCGATTAAGATAAGATCGGGCAATTCCAGGTTTTCTTTAAGAACCCGTGTATACCGGCGCTTCACCACTTCCGCCATGGAGGCGAAATCATTGGCTCCTTTTACTGTCTTAATTCGATATTTGCGGTACTGACTTTTTTTAGCGGCACCATTGACAAAACAAACCATTGAAGCGACTTTATACCGGCCGCTAATATTAGAAATATCAAACCCTTCAATTCGACGAGGCAAATCCTTTAGATTAAGTGATTCTTTTAATTTACTGATAGTCAGAGGTGTATAATTTTCAAACTTATTCTTCTTCGCGATATATTCTTTCAGTTTTAATTGAGCATTTTTTTCCGCCATTCCCAGTAACCGGCTTTTACTTTTACGGGTTCCCTTCAGAATTTTCACAGCTTTTCCGGCTCTCTGTTTTAACCAGTCATTCAGCAGCTCCCGATTTTCCGGAAGTTCTTCAACAATGATTTCATTAGGAAAATTTTGGGTATTTGCATAGTAACTTTGGATGAAATTTTCAAGGACAATAGTATAATTGTCCTCATTTTTACAATCCAGGAAGAATGAATCCTGGTTGATCACTTTTCCCTGCCGGATTTTTAGCAAAATTGCACAGGCTTTTTCCTCGTCAATGGAAATATTGACCAGATCACGGTCTTTCAAATCAGTATCTTCCACTACCTGACGTCTATAGAGGTTGTTAATCAACTTGATGTTATCCCGGTACTTAGCCGCTAATTCAAATTTCATTGCACCTGCCGCTTCTTTCATTCGTTTCTCAAAATACGCCAGCACCTCATCTGTTTTTCCATTGAGAAAGTCTTCAATCTTATTGATCATCTCAATATAATGATCGCGGCTAATATTCTTAATACAAGGCGCTTCGCAGCGGTTAATATGAAAATTCAAGCAGACTTTCTGATGGTCGGGGCCGGTATTTTCCGGGGTTAATTTCCGGTTGCACCGCCGCACAGGAAATATTTTTTTAATCAGATTGATAGTGTTTTTCAACTTTCGCGATTCCGTATAGGGACCGAAGTATTTTCCGCCATCATCCTCTAACTTTCTGGTAGTAAACACCCTGGGATAATAATCATTGGTGATTTTTACGTAGGGAAAGGTTTTGTCATCGCGTAAAAGGATATTGTATTTTGGTTTATGCTCCTTAATGAGATTATTTTCCAGTATCAGGGCATCAATTTCTGAATTTGTTATGATAAATTCCACATCAGCAATATTACGTACCAGTTTACGGGTTTTCAAATCTTTGGAAGAAGTATTTATAAAATAGGAATTTACCCGTTTTTTAAGGTTTCGCGCTTTACCAATGTATATAATTTTACCCTTTTGATTTTTATAAAGGTAACAGCCGGATTCTACCGGGGCATTTTTTATTTTTTCTTTTAAATGATCATTCTGCAACAATTAATATTCTCCTGATATTGCTGTAAATTACTGAAACTTTATTTATTTAACAAAGGTTTGACAAAATGACAGACAAAAAATTCACTTTAAATATTTATCGTAACCTACTCATTTAAAGTATATTAAATTTATTAACTGTCAAGATCTTCAAGTGTTTTTATTATGTATGGTTTTTCCGTGCGTTGGCACTCATAGTTTTTGTTTTTTTAATTATGAAAATTTTTAAATTGATCTGTACGCTTGTTCTTCTGACATTATAAAAAATTATCATTAAAAAAGGTAAATAACTGATGTTAAGAATTTTATATTGTTTGAGATGCTACCCAAAATGGTATAATCATTATTAAAATTCGAATCTATTTCATATTTCACTGTAGTGGACAATTCGAATTGTCCACAAGGTTTGACAGAGCCTCGAGTTTATAAAATTTACCGTTTTGGGGGAAGCTTAGCGAAAACAGAGGCAGTTGTTTATCTTTTCAGGTAATATTTTTTAACCAAGGAAAAGTGAAGATCGTTAGTTTTAATCAACCACTACAATCCAACAAATATCATGTAATCTCACAGTTGTTTTTACTATAGGTAATCCGTATTACCACGTTTTACAAGTAAAGAAGAACAAAATCCAAAAATAACAACTGGTCCACCAGACATGTAGGTTGTCAATTACTGAGTGTATATCTTTTAAGATACCAGATTGTTATAATATTTCAAATATAACTATATATTACTGTTTTTAACTTCAATCAAACTCTATAATAGTTTGATATATAGTTTATTAAAGAATTTGGATAAAGTTAAAGTATATATGCGTTTTATTTGGATGATTTTAGTTTATTATACTGGCTGATACCGTGGAATTTTAAGACTCCTCTCCTACTCCCTGTTATTTTAAAATTACCTGGTTACTATTTTGGTTGATTTTTTCTTCCCTGGTTTTAGTCTGATGATTTATAGGTACTTTTTTTGTACTGTAGATGACATTTCCGATTGTCATATTTCGGGTTATTTCATGTGACCACGAATTTTATACGAACAAGTATCCGGATGGCTATAAACAAGACATGCAAAAAGATTTTTTTCGCACGTAAAGAGGGACTTTATGAGATTTATTTGATTTATTAGAGGAGAGATTTAATTACAGGCCACCAGAGAAACGATCTCACTATGGCCTGTATTCTAAGTTGGAATTTTTGAAATCTTAAATTGATTTATGACAAAATATTTCATTTTGGAAAGAAAATTTTGTCCAAACTAAATTTTCCTGAACCTTTGGCGGCGATAAACAAAAAAACGAAACAGTAGAGTGCCGCTAATTCTCCCCCATTTTGAATCGGCAGCAGGGCATTGGTTCCATGCGCCATCCAATAGGCAAAAGCCATCAGGCCACTAGCCAGAAACGCAGCCCAGCGTGTCAGGAATCCGGCCATTACAAATAAGCCGCCAATGAGTTCTATCCCCCCGGCAATATATTTTACCATTGCAGGCGCGCTATTGGAAGAGGGCGGAAATCCTAATAATTTTTGACTACCATGCCATAATAATAAAAATCCCGCGACAATCCTGAGCGCAACATAAATTTCTTCTTCATACTTTTTTAAAAACGTCATTGCATTCCTCCCTATTTTTCATGTCAGATATGTATTTATTAAATTTTTACTTCTTCTTCCAGTTTATATTAAATTTTTTTGAAAACCACTTCTATTATCTTAAGAATGGAATACAAGACTCATGAAATGGCGTCCATTTCGCATAAACATCACCCTTTAGTGGCTGTCAGATCGCAAGGGTATACTGTATTATAAATTTCGGAGATCTTCCAAAACTCAGATATTTTTTTGTTGACTGAAAAATTAAAAACCCAAAAAAGTCCTTTTATTTTTATTTTTCCGGCAATATATTTAGTTGATGTTACCGATAACATTAGAAATAACAAGGGATGAATATGAAAAAAATTTGTATCTTAGCATTAACGATCATTACCGGAGGTATGCTGATGGCTTCTGAAAATTTTCAAACAAGTTTAGCGACTAACTGGCAATTATTTTCATCTGAAAATATTGAACAAACAGGTGATGTAATTTCTACAATTACCTTTAAACCAATTGAATATTACCCAACTAATATTCCAAACACAGTAATGGCGACACTGGTGGAAAATGGCGAATATGAAAACATTTTCTTTGGAAAAAATCTCGAAAAAGTCGATAAATCCCGCTTTGAAAAGCACTGGTGGTACCGCAAAACCTTTGATTTCGATCAACAGGACATGGAAAATATTCAGTTGATCTTCCAGGGACTAAACTACAAAGCAAACATTTGGCTGAACGGAGAAAAAATCGGAGACTCCTCGAAAATTGAACAGTCTTTTCGTATATTCAATTTTAATGTTACCGGTAAACTCAAATCTAAAAATAATGTCCTGGCAGTCGAAATTATTCCTCCTGTAAAAGGTGATCTGGCAATCGGATTTGTAGACTGGAATCCCTGGCCCCCGGATAATAATATGGGGATTTGGCGACCCGTAAAGTTACAATTTTCACGTGCTGTTTCCATGGAAAAAACCTTTGTCCAAACCGACGTTAATACCACGACACTCGAAGAAGCTGACATAAAAATTTCAACTACAGTAAAAAATCATTCCGATAAAAATGAAACTGTCACCATTGCCGGAAAATTTGATAATATTTCTTTTTCCAAAAAACTGACCTTAAAGCCAAGTGAAAAACAAAAAGTAAATTTCTGTTCAAAGGATTATCCACAATTACATATAGAAAACCCAAAACTCTGGTGGCCCAATGGCCTGGGGGAACAACCCCTTTATGACCTGAAACTTACCGCAACCGCAAACAAAACCCTCTCTGATATGGAAACTGTGCGTTTTGGCGTCCGTGAATTTGGTGCTTACATGAACAATCTTGGTCATAAGCAATACACCGTCAATGGCAAACGTGTCCTTATAAAAAGCGCCGGCTGGGTGGATGATATTTTTCTCAATGATACGGACCGGAAAGTCCGCGATCAACTGGCCTATGTCAAGCACATGAATCTCAATTCTGTCCGTCTGGAAGGCTTCTGGGGAAGCAGTAAAGCCCTTTATGAAGCAGCTGATGAACTGGGGCTGATGCTGATGATCGGCTGGAGTTGTCACTGGGAATGGGAGGGCTATTGCGGTCGGCCTGAAACCCAATATCTCTCGATCCATACCAAAGAAGATCAGGCCCTTCATACGCAAGCCTATATAGACCAGGTGGAATGGCTGAGAAATCATGCCGCCATTTTTACCTGGGTGTTTGGCAGTGACAAACTTCTTCGTCCTGAATTTGAAAAATCACTGACGGCAGCAATTGTTGACGCCGATCCTACCCGTCCGGTTTTATCCACCTGCAAAATGATGGATTATGATGTGGCATACACAATGAAAAACAGTTGGAACTATGATGAGGTTGAAGATTACCCGGATTTCGACGGCTTCCCCAATAATCCAAACTATAGTGAAATCTCCGGCAATCCCGGCGTAAAGATGTCCGGCCCTTACGCTTACACACCGCCGAAATACTGGTATGAAAACCGTAAACTCGGCGGCGCTTACGGATTCAACACAGAGACCGGTCCCGGCGCTCAGGTTCCGCCTCTGGAATCCCTGAAAAAAATGATTCCCAAAGACAAACTCTGGCCGGTAACCAATGATGTTTTTCAATTCCATAATGGCAGGAATGAGTTTCAGACCCTTGACCGTTTTCTCAATGCCTTCAATAAAAAATATGGTGAATTTGACAATATCGATGAATTCGCAAGCTACTGTCAGTTATCCAATTACGAAACCATGCGTCCGATGTATGAAGCCTTCCAGGTGAACCGCCCGGTTGCCACAGGAATCGTGCAGTGGATGCTTAATTCCGCCTGGCCGGAAACCTTCTGGCAATTATACGACTGGTATCTGATGCCCAATGGCGCTTTTTACGGGGCTTTGCATGGTTGCCGGCCGATAAATATCGCGTTCAATTATGACGACAGAAATATCTATGCTGTGAATGAAAAACTTCATGCCCTGGAAAACTTAAGGGCAGAAATTCAGGTATTCGATATTAATTCCAACCTACTGCTATCCCATGCGACAAAAGTCAGTATTCCGGCCAATGAATCAGCATTGATATATGACATGCCGCATATTGAAGGACTTACAAAAACCTACTTCCTGTCCTTAAAATTAAAAAATGATCAGAATGACCTGGTGGCTGATAATTTTTACTGGCTCTCAACCCGTGAAGCGGAACTGGATTATAAAAATTCCGTCTGGTTTTTCACACCAATGACGCAATACGAAGATTTCACAGCTCTTCGCAATATGGATAGAGTGAAAATTCAAGAGTCCCATAACTTTACGAAAACCAAAGAGGGAACTGAACTATCAGTGACGTTCGAAAATCCAAGCGATAAGATCGCCTTTTTTATTGAATCGAAAATTGTCGACAAACAAACCGGCGAATCAATCCTGCCGGTATTTTTCAGCGACAATTATATCTCTCTCCTGCCGGGAGAAAAACGAACACTTACGGCACATATAAATGGAAGGGATCTCAACGGGAAAACTCCGGTGTTCAAATACTCCGGGATAAACCTTAAATAAAAGAATCCTTTTGTCGCACCACTAACAGAAAGGCGGTTGTTAATAGCCGCCTTTCTTCTATTTTGGATGTTTATGGAAAACCTGTGAAATTGCCTGTGGTAAATATTTTTTAGGATTTTTAATAGTATCCTCGGAATCGTCAAAATCAATCAATTGTATAACTTCTTGAAAATCAGAACTATCAGCAGAATCATACTTTCCAAAAATACCGGTCACCGGTTTATTTTGATTCCGGCAGCGGGATACTATTTCCGCGATGATCTTTCCCTGTCCCGATTGCTCATCAAATTTTCCTTCGCCGGTCAGGACATGATCGACATCCTTTAGAATATCATCAAATCCTAAAGTATCAAGAACAAGGTTACTGCCGGAAACCAACTGCGCATCCAGAAAAGCGATTAAACCCGCTCCCAGTCCGCCGGCGGCCCCGGCACCCGGAATATTTTTAATATTGCGGCACAGGTTTGTTTGAAACAGACTGCTTAAATTTTCCATATTTCTTTCCAGAATTGGCAGGTCTTTTTTTGTGGCGCCCTTTTGTTCCGCATAGGTAAAAACCGCGCCCCTTTTGCCCAATAACGGATTATTGACATCGCAGGCGACGTTGATTTTCAGGACCGGCAGAATTGGCGCTTTGATCTCTGCTATTTTTCCTATTAAATGACCAGTCATTTTTTCATCGATCCGATTGCCCTGCTTATCATAAAATTCAAATCCCAGCGCCTGTGCCATTCCGGCGCCGCCGTCACAGGTGGCGGAACCGCCAATTCCCAAAACAAAATTTGTAATGCCCCGGTCAACAGAATTCCTGATGATTTCACCCAATCCATATGTCGTCGTTTTTAAAGGATTTTTTTTCCTGTCTGACAATAATTGCAGGCCGGCGGCATGTGCCATTTCTATATAAGCTGTGTCATCTTTGATACCATAGGCGGCATGAACCGGATTTCCGAGGGGCCCGGCAACATCCAGTTCTATTCGTTGCATGGAAATATTATTCATCATAATTTCCAGAAAATGCTCTCCTCCGTCGGACACCGGTAAAGTCAATATCTCAATTTCCGGCCATTTCCTGTGGATTTCATCAGCAAGAAATTCACACAAATCAATCGCGTTGATACTTTCCTTAAAAGAATCAAAAGCAAGTAGTAGTTTCATTTTTGTTTCGATAATTGGTGAACGGTTTTCAAAATGAGTTTTCGCGGTAATAACCGGTTGGAAAAGGCCATGATCTTGTTCATCAACCCGTGGACAGCCAGTCGTTTTCCTTTCATCATGGCATTAATCCCGTATGCTGCCACTTCTCCGGCGTCAGCAATTTTCGTTTGTTTGAAAAGTCCCGAATTCCCCAGTTCGGCATTGTCTTTAAAACCGGTTCCCGTGGGTCCGGGGCAAAGTGTTGTAATCGTCACATTGCTGCTGCTGATTTCCTCGGCAATCGCCTCCGACAGATAGAGTACAAAACTTTTGGTCGCATAATAAACAGCCATCAATGGGCCGGGCTGAAAAGCAGCGGTTGAAGCGACATTCATGATCCGTCCCTCATTTCTTTTCAGCATATCTTTCAGGAATAATTTGGTCAGCCAGGTCAGGGCAATAATATTGAGCTGAATCATATCATATTCCTTTTCCCAGTCGGTTTCGGTAAACCTGCCATAATATCCAAAACCCGCATTATTGATCAAATAATCAATCTGTATATTTTCAAGTCTGACAATGTCATAGATGTCCTTTGCCGAGTCAATTTCACTCAGGTCGCGGATAATATTGAAAACTTTGATATTATGTTCTGCTTCCAGATCGATCTTCATTTTTTCCAAAACATGTTCGCTGCGGGCGACCAGCACCAGGTTGATATTTTTTGCGGCCAGGATCTTTGCCATTTCATATCCTATTCCTCCGCTGGCGCCTGTAATTAATGCGGTTTTTGACATCTGCCTACCTCCTTTTTTAATTCCTTCGTTCACCTGTAATTTCTTTATTCTATCAGGATTTATTATCCAGCAATGTGTTCATTTTTTTTATGTTATTCACCAGCCGTTGAATGATCTTATCCTTGATTTTATTTTTTATGGAAAGATGAAGTCGTTCCATGACAATATCATCAATTTTCATTACCAGGGAATCTTCATTGGCTATCACCGTTGCCGATCTGGGCTCGCGGGTCAGGAAAGACATTTCCCCAAAAAAACTGCCGGCGTTAATTCTTTTGACAATATTATTGTCCGTTACAATCGAGACGGAGCCTGACAGGACAATATAGAAATCAAAATCCCGCTTTCCTTTACGGATTATGGGTTCGGCTTTATCATACAGAAAAACTTCGGTTTCCCGAATCAGCATCCGTCGCAAATCCAGTTTTGAAAAATTCTCAAAAAAATCCAGCCGTGACATTATATTGAGCATTTTTTCCGTATCAATAGTAATATTTTTTGGCATATAAGACTATCCTGTTTTTGAGTTTAAATATTCACATAATTCCGGTCATTATCAAGAACCAATTTATCGGTGCCGCCGGTCACCAAAAATAAATAGAAATAATATCCTTTTTCATTGCTTGTTACGTGAATGATTAATATTTTTGTCAGCGAGGAAATTAACAATGAGGGGAATATTATAATGGACTTTATTCATCGTTTTCTAACAAGTTTTGCTGATCTGATCTGGGCAACACCGGAATTTTTTCCACTGATGGTTGTCTTACTGATTTTTACCGGTTTTTTAATGACAATTAAGACGAGATTTATCCAGTTCCGGAAATTCTTTCACGGCTGGAAAGTGATGTTCGGTGTGTATGATGATCCGGAAGATCAGGGAGAAATCTCCTCTTTTCAGGCTATTTCCGCGGCCCTGTCCGCAACGGTGGGAATTGGTAACATTGCCGGTGTGGCGACCGCCATTCACTATGGTGGCCCCGGCGCTTTATTCTGGATGTGGATCACCGCGATCTTAGGCATGTCGCTTAAATTCGCCGAAATAACCCTGGCGATCAAGTTTCGTAGTATCGATCGCGACGGTGAAGTTGCCGGCGGTCCCATGTATTACATTGAAAAGGGATTAGGCAAAAACTGGAAATGGATGGCCGTGGTTTTTGGCGGCGCTGTAATGCTGTCAGCATTAGCCACAGGAAATACGATTCAATCTTTTACAGTGGCCGACCAGTTCCGTTCCGTTTTTAATATTCCCACCTGGATCACCGGACTGGTGGTGGCTTCCCTCGTCGGTATGGTTGTCCTGGGCGGCATTAAGCGGATCGGCCGGGTGGCTTCAATTTTAGCTCCCGGAATGTGTATTATCTATATTGTCGGTGGCTTGGTAATCTTAGCCCTGAATATCACGGAAATTCCCGATACTTTTGCACTGATTTTTCGATCCGCCTTTTCAAAAACAGCAAAGATCGGCGGGTTTGCCGGCAGCGGATTTTTATTCATGATGATGTGGGGTATCAAGCGCGGGTTGTTCTCCAATGAGGCCGGTCAGGGCAGCGCGCCGATTGTATTCGCCGCCGCCAAAAGCAGCGAACATGTCAGAGACGGTATTTTGTCCATGCTGGGGCCCTTTATCGACACCCTCAGTGTTTGTACCATTACCGGATTAGTGATCGTTATAACAGGCGTCTGGCAGGATAAAGATGATGTGGTATTGCCAATCAACACCCAGGCAAACCTGCAGATCATTACAGCCGATTCACAGGTTGCTGAAAATTCCGAAATTGACGGCGAATTGCTGGCCAGTACAACTGTCCCTGTCTCTGATGGTATTGCAAAAAATATTTATTTTGTGCGGAATCATTCAATTGTAGAAGCAGCTCTGGTTCTGCTTGATGATAAACCTTTCAGTGGAGAATTGATACTGAATAAGAATGGCAATGTTACCAATGATTTTGATGAAAACCTGGTATTACAGGGAAAAATGATGAAAAACGGTTCCCCCCTGACCACCTGGGCTTTTAAACGGGGATTAGCGCCTGTTGCCGGTGATTATGGTGGCTACCTGATCACGATCTCGGTGTTCTTTTTTGCCATCTCCACAACAATTTCCTGGTCTTATTACGGGAACCGTGGCGCCTTTTATCTCTGGGGCCATAAAGTGAGCGAAATATACAAATGGATTTTCGTGATCATGGTCTTTTTCGGGGCTATTGTTTCTTTGGAAACTGTCTGGGCTTTCGGTGATGTGGCCATTGGGTTTATGGCGATTCCGAATCTGATTGCTTTGATCTTGCTGTCCAATGTGGTAAAAAAAGATACCGCCGACTACACCGCCCGTAAACATTTAACCTATAAAGAAAAATTGCAACAAAGACAAAAATAAATTAATTTCAAAATGATCTTTCAAATAAAAAGCGGCAATTTCGGTTGTCGCTTTTCTTTATTAACAACAGGGAGTCGCAAATGAATACCGGTTACATAAGAAATATTCTGCAGGAAACCGGCCGGGAAGCCGCCGGATTTATCAGAAATAATGCCGCTGATTTCGGTGATAAAAAATTCAAGGGACGGGTGGATATGGTAACGGATATTGATCTGGGCGCCGAAAAGATCATTTTAAATAAAATCCGGCAACACTTTCCTGACCACTCAATCGTTACAGAGGAATCCGATAACAAGGATACTTCTTCGAATTATCGCTGGATCATTGACCCTCTGGACGGGACCACAAATTTTGTCCATTCCTTTCCTTTTGTGGCGGTATCAATTGGACTTGAGTACAGAAGTGAAATGATCATGGGAATCGTGTATAATCCGTTTATGCGGGAGTATTTTTTTGCGGAGAAAGACAAAGGCGCCTTTTTAAATGATAAACCCATCCATGTTTCCGGCAATAAAACATTAAAAGCATCCCTCCTGTCAACGGGTTTCCCCTATGACCTCTCAAAGCATTTTGAACGCAATATGCAGCTTTTCAGCAAAATCTACCGGAAAACCCAGGGCATTCGCAGAGCCGGTTCGGCGGCGCTGGACTTATGCTATGTGGCTTGTGGAAGGTTTGACGGATTCTGGGAGTATGACCTCAATCCCTGGGATGTTGCGGCCGGATCGCTAATTGTCAGCGAAGCCGGAGGAAAACTTTCAAATTTTAGCGGTGATAACCTGGATATCTATAGTGATGAGATCATGGCGACAAATGGATTGATCCACAAGGAATTACTGGAAAATTTTTAGCACAATCCTGAATTAATTACTCTTAACAGTATTCGCGATATTATTGATCGCCTCCTCTATTAAGGAAATATCTGTTACAGGCTTGAAAAAAATTTCATTATAAACCTGGTCAAGATTGACAATTTTTTCCGATACAGTGAATTCTGTTGATCCGGTGTAAATAATATAGCCGAGATGAGGATTTTCCTGGTAAGTTTGTTCGATAAATACATCGCCGTCAATACCGGGCAGGCGTAAGTCAACAATAACAACATCGACTTGCTCGTCTTTAATTTTTTGCAGGGCATCTTCAGCGGTTTCAGAAGTTAAAACATTATAACCGCAATCTTCCAAATAGGAAAAAAGACTGAACCGTACTGCTTCGTCATCATCCAAAACAAGAATTGATATCTCTTGCGTCATGCTAACCTACTCCTTTATCAGCAAATTACTGCTTTTAATTATCGACATATAAGTGCGTAAGATTAATTATTTTATTAAAAAAAAACAATAAAAATCTTATTCTGTAATAAAATAATGAATTTTATTGTTTTTTATTAAATTTGTATTAAAATTATATAAATTTTCAGTCAGTAACTATTTCCGGACATTCCTTAATATTCATAAATCGGTACCTCTTTAAAGGCTTTGACCCTCTCACCCGCTGTTTGGTTGAATTCATCAATGGGTGAATAAGTCCCGCTTTTATAAGGGTAAATATGGATAGCCTGTCCGCCACTGGGTGATAAAACCGCGTGTATGTGATCCTGGCCGGTTACCAAATATTTTCCGATTTCAATTTCAGTGGGTGACGTTTTCCAGTTTGTCAATACCGCATCGGCAAAGATATGGGCGACATATTTTGTATCATCATCAAGGAATTTTAAATCGATTTTAAAATCACGGCCCAATTCATCGGTCGTGGCGCCGATAAACCACTCTTTTCCTTTTCGCCTGGCCATTACCAAATAATCACCAACTGCCGCGGTCAGCACTTTTGACTCATCCCAGTCGGTATAAACGGCATCTATAAAATCAAAGGCCGGCTGTCCTTCATAGTTTTCAATCAGGTCAGCGGCCATTTGCCAGGGCGAATAAATATTGATGTAGTAGGACAATTGCTTGGCCAGAGTTGTGTAAACCCTGAAATCTTTTTTATAGCGGTCGAACGTAATATCAAAAATTCCCGGTGTAAAATCCATTGGCCCGCCCAGTAAGCGCGTAAACGGTAATATCACGGTATGTTGCGGGGAAAGGCCTGCACTCCAGGCATTGTACTCCATTCCCATGGCGCCTTCTCTGGTCATCATGTTCGGATATGTCCTGCGAATGCCGGTGGGCTTTATGGGTTCATGGGCATTGATCATAATTTTGTGATCAGCGGCCATTTTTATCACATCCCGGTAATGATTGACCATCCACTGGCCATGATGATGCTGTCCTCTGGGAATGATGTCCCCCACATAACCGGTTTTGATCAATGGAATATCGAGTCTTTCGTAATAGTCAAAGGCATCTTCCATCTGATCGATGTAATTTAAAACATTGGCAGCGGTTTCATGATGGCCAATAATATTGACGCCATGTTTTTTACCGTAGGCCACAACTTCTTCATAATCCATATCATCATAGGGAGTTGTATAATTCTGGGCGGTTTCACGGGCTCCAAAACCTTCCCAGCCGATGTTCCAGCCTTCGATGAGTAAACCGCTGATATCATGCTGAGCGGCAAAATCAATATAGGCTTTGGCGTTTTCTGTGGTGGCGCCATGATCCGGTCCGGCGAACCAGGTGTGTTTATTCAGGTGCATGCTCCACCAGATACCCATATATTTTCCCGTGGTGATCCAGGAGGTATCATTCAACTTGTTTGGTTCATTCAGATTTAAGATCATACCGGATTCAATCAATCCCGCGGCATCATCGGATATTTGTATTGTGCGCCAGGGAGTTAACATAGGATAGGTGGATCTTACTTTAATTCCGTCAGGCCACGGGACCAATTCCGATTTAAGGCCCTTATCATCTTTAATCAATGTCATGCCCGCATAATCAGTCAATGCGGCCTCATGAATGCTGAGATGCCGGTGACCGGTTTTAGATTTAAAAGTTATTGGCGTATTGACAGCGACAACTTTTTCATAATCAGTTACTTCATAATTTCTTTCATAAGAATCAAAATCCTGGGGAATCCACCAGGTCAGATAATCGCCGGTAAGGTTGAACTCACTATTTTCGGAAATTACCTTAATGCTGTCCCCCGGAGTTCCCTTTACTTTATAACGAAACCCAATACCATCATCAAAAGCCCGAAAATAGATATCCATACCAAAATTTTTATCGGCCTGTGAAATCAAAGAAATTTTCATTTCATTGTAATGATTGCGAATTCTTTTGTTTTCACCCCAAACCATTTCCCAGGTATCATCCAATGAGTGTCTGGCAACTGCGCCTATTTTAAATTTCTCAAAGATCTTCTCCCGGCCCTGGATCAAAAATCCAAGTGATGAAGGCATGATTATTTGTTCTTCATTATGATTCACTGAATAACAGGGAATTCCGTCGTTTAGTGAAAAATTTACTATAATAGTCTTATCCGGTGATGTTAGCTGTTGTTCCCGTTTAGATGAACTGCAATTACTTACTAGCAATCCGATCAAAATTACAAAAATATTGAATTTTAAATGTTTCATTCCTAACCTCATTTTGATTCCCTGTTTTACAGTTGTTAATGCTGTCAATATGAACTCACTGCCGACTGTCTGCGCCTGTCAGCCACTCCCAAAAACAATCCCGCGTTTTCATCGACAGCAATTGCATTTAAATCACCCATAAATCCTCGCTCCGTCAGATCGTATCCCATTTTGATCAGCGCTTCTTCCAGTTGCGGGTACAGGCTATACCGCTCAAAATATATTTTGTCCGGAAACCACTGGTGGTGAAAGCGTGGCGCGTGGACCGCCTGCCTGATATCCATCTTGAAATCAACCAGATTAACAATGGCCTGGGTAACGGTCGTGATAATTGTTGACCCTCCGGGTGTGCCAAGAATATATTTCAAACTGTCATTTTTAGTCACAATGGTTGGCGTCATGGCGCTTAGCATTTTCTTTCCCGGCTGTACAGAATTTGCCTCTGAGCCCAATAGTCCGTATTGATTAGGCTCACCCGGTTTAATTGAGAAATCATCCATCTCATTATTCATCAAAATACCTGTGCCTTCGACAACAAAGGCGCTGCCATAGGATGAATTCAGAGTTGTGGTATTGGCAATGGCAAGGCCATTTTTATCAATGATTGAAAAATGGGTGGTTTGTTCGCTCTCATCAATATAAACCGGATTGATGGCTGGGCTTTTTCCGGCGGTATTATATTTTATTTCTGTTGCCAAGGAATCATTAAGACGGTCGGAAAGGAGATAGTCGGAATGATTATTCACAAAAGCCGGGTCTCCCAGATATTTCGACCGGTTTGCATAGGCAAAGCGCTCGGCTTCCACCAATTTATGAATTGCGTCTTTTGAATAATAACCATAATGACCCATGGGGAAATTCTCAATAATTTTTAATATCTGTCCCATGCAGATTCCACCGCTGCTGGGCGGCCCCATGCTGATAATATCATAATCACGATAGGAAAAACCCAAAGGCTGACGTTCAATAGCGCGATATCCTTTCAGGTCCTCATAGCGGATAATTCCCCCGTTGGCAGACATGGAACGGGCGATTTTCAGGGCGGTAAGTCCGCGATAAAATTCGTCAGCGCCTTCTTCTGCTATGCGCGTTAATGTTTCCGCCAAATCCGGAAATTTGATCAATTCACCCACCGCCGGCACTTCTTCGGAAGGAAAAAACATTGCTCTGGTAGAAGGATACTGGTTCATCTCATCATAATGACCTTTCAGACCGGTATAGATGTGGTAAGTGACCGGAAAACCATTTTCAGCCAGATCAATGGCCGGCTGGATCAGTTTGTTCCAGGGCAGAAGTCCGTATTTTTCCCAGGCCAAGGCCATTCCGGCAACGGTTCCCGGAACACCCGCCGACATAGGACCTTCGGTGGATAAGCCGGGTATCGGATTACCATTGGAATCCAGGTACATGTCTTCGGTGGCTTTTTGCGGGGCTTTTTCCCGGTAATCGATAGTTGTGGATGTGCCGTCGGGAAACCTGATAACCATAAATCCGCCGCCGCCGATATTACCGGCTTCCGGCCAGACTACTGACAGCGCAAAACTAACAGCCACAGCCGCATCTACGCTGTTGCCGCCATCTTTCATGATTTGGATACCGATGTCGGAAGCGATTTTTGAGGCTGATACGACAACGCCATTTTTTCCGGCTTCAAAGGTCTGTGCCTGTACCAATGAAATAATAATCAATAAACAAAAAAGTAATTTTGGGGGTTTCATAATTGGAATGCATCCTCTATGTGTTTAATATTGAATTTATTGTTTTTTATGATAATGGAAATAATATCAAATCTACAGTTCATATCTTCCAGCGCCTTCTCAGCCAGGTAAGCTTCGGCAATTTTATACAGCTGTGTTTGCTTGGCCTCATCCACCTTTTCCTCAGGCAGACCAAAATTGTCACTGCGCAGGGTTTTGACTTCCACAAAACTCAGCACATCATCCCTGCTGGCAATGATATCAATTTCACCAAACCTGGAAAAGTGATAGTTCCTGTCAATTATTTTATATTTTTTTTGATGTAAATAATAGGCGGCATGATTTTCACCAATGGCGCCTAAAGTGCGGTTATTGGTAATTCGCCTGATATCGAATTCAAAACCGGCAACCCGTTTGAAACTGAAACGATGAATAGGTGAAGCGCCATATTTTTCAATGGCGGCACAATGGTCTCTGGTACCATATCCTTTGTGTTTTCCAAAGCCATACTGCGGGAAGATCCGGTCAAAATCCTGCATCAACCGATCACGATATACTTTTGCGATAATTGAAGCCGCGGCAATGGAATAGCATTTTCCGTCGCCGCCGACAATTGATTCCTGGGGAATAATTGCATTTTTCAGAGGTCTCCCGTCGACCAGTAATAAATCTATCGGAAGCCGTGTCTGGCCGATTGCCATTCGCATGGCTTTATGGGTGGCATTGAGAATATTGATTTTATCGATCAGGGTAAAATCTGCTATTCCGATACCAACAGCCCGGGCTTCCGCCATGATCCGGTCATAAAGAAGCGCACGTTTATTTTCTGTCAATGTTTTAGAGTCATTAACACCTTCGATGGGTGAATGGTCTTCATCGAAAATGACTGCGGCGGCAACCACAGGGCCGGCCAGTGGACCGCGGCCCGCTTCGTCGACACCGGCAAGAATTTTTCTTCCCTGAATCCAGTGGTTTTGTTCAATATCCAGTGTTAATGTTTTCGCAGACATTGGTTAATATATTTAGTTCCCGGCTTTTGATAATTACCCAGGGAATTTATAAATAAACTTGTTTTGTACAAAATATAAATTAAAAAGGATACCCTATTATAAAAATCCCGGAAAATATTCCGGGATTTTTACGGTTATTATTATTTCTGTTTTTCAGGGAACTAAATTTATTGAGCGGTATATCCGCCATCTATCACAAGTTCAGCACCTGTGACAAATTTTGATTCATCGGACGCGAGATAGACAACACCATAACCAATATCGTCAGGCTCACCTACATGGCCAATGGGATGCCTGGCATCCAGCTGTTTGCGAAATTCATCAACGCCTTCCGGTGATTCTTTAGCCAGATTCTCGACCAAAGGTGTCCAGATAAACGCGGGATGAATTGAATTGACCCTGATTCCATCTTTGGCATAAAACAGGGCATCATTTTTACTTATCAGTGTAACGGCGCCTTTGGAAGCGTGATAGGGTGGCAAATCAGCGGCTCCCTGTATGCCATAAATCGATGACATATTGATAATGCTGCCACCGCCATTATCTTTCATATACGGGACAATATGTTTTGTGCAATAAAAAACGCCATTGATGTTGACATCAATCACTTTCTTCCATTCATCCCTGTCAACTTTATGTGTGGGTTTATTAACTCCGGCAATTCCGGCATTATTGACAAGGATATCAACTTTTCCAAATTCTTCTACAACTTCCGAAAACACTTTTTCGACTTCTTCTTCATTTGATGTATCCAGATGCCAGTACTTTGCTTTACCATCGGTTTCATTTATATTATCGGCAACCTGTTTGCCTTCCGCATCTTTGATATCTGTTACAGCTACTTTTGCGCCTTCTCTGGCAAGTAATTCACAGGCGGATTTCCCGATTCCCAGGGCTCCACCGGTAATGATTGCAACTTTATCCTGAACTCTTTTCATAATACCTCCATTTTTATATTAAACTTACAACACTTCAAGATATTGTTTATTTGAAGTTTATCTAACGAATCAATATAAACGTACAATATGCCAGCCGGAATGTCAAACGGGTGTGAAATCATCTGTTTAATAAAATCAGATAATTATTTGTAATTTTAAAAAATCTTAAATTCTCTTTTATGAGGTTAAATTCATTTAAGTCTCTAATTTTTAATATAAACATGATAATTTTTGCATTATTAATCGCAGAGATTGAAAAAGAGAAAGCACAGCCATTGGAAAAGAAAAAACCAACCAAAAGCAACTGTCCTATTGGAATTTTTGATTCCGGCCTGGGCGGCATATCAGTGGTGAATGAAGTAGCCAAATTACTTCCCGCAGAATCAATTATCTATTTTGGCGATTCTGCAAATTGTCCATATGGTGAAAAATCAATTGATGAAGTTATCTGGCTATCGGAAAAGATCACGGAATTCCTGATTTCCCGCAATTGTAAACTCATCATCACAGCCTGCAATACCGCCACCGGCCTGGCCATAAGGCATTTAAGAAAAAAATATGACCTGCCCTTCATTGGTATCGAGCCGGCGGTAAAACCGGCGGCAAAAGCATCCAAAACCGGCCATATCGGGGTTTTAGCCACCAGTAATACCTTCCGGAGTGATCATTTCATTAATACCAGGAGTCAACATGCCAATCATGTGAAAGTTCACGGCCAACCGGGAATTGGCCTGGCAGAAGCCGTGGAAAATAATCTTATTGAAGCGGGTTCAACAGAAGCACTGCTGACAAAATATCTGCAACCAATGATCAGTGAAAATATTGACGCCCTTGTGCTGGGATGCACCCATTATCCGTTTTTAGAGAAAAAGATACGGGGGATGCTTCCCGATGGGGTCAAAATGTACAATCCCGCGCCGGCAATTGCAGCAAGGACTCAACATGTATTGGCGGCAGACAATCTCCTAACCGAGGAAAAATCGGGTCGCTATCAATTTTTCACATCCGGAGATGTGCAGGTAATGCGATCATTTATCAGGAAAAATTTCACAGGATATAAACCCGGTGAAACAAAAGTCACAAATAACCCAATTGCCCCAGCCTCCTCAACCTAAACCTCAACCTTAACCTTAACCTCAACCTTAACCTCAACCTTAACCTCAACCAACCGGATTCCCATCAGGATCATAAAAAATCGGTTTCCCCTTCTTTTCACCGGAATCATAAAAATGTTTGGACATGATATCACCGGATTTATAATAGGACATTTGCGGGCCGTGCTTTTGATCCTTGCGGTAGCGTTTTTCAGTTTTTATGGTACCGTCTTCGTAAAACTCTTTTGCCACACCTTCTTTTTTATCCATCTCGAAGTCGACTTCAGATTTTATTGTACCGTCGGGAAAATATTCAATTGTCTTACCGTGAATGAGATTATCCCGGTATTCGGTTTCCTTAATTAAATTTTCCTTTTCATCATATTCTTTGGTTTTGCCGTATTTGCGGCCGTCTTTGAAGTTTTCCTCACGAATTTTATTACCGCTCTTACCATCATAAAAAACCGACAGTCCGTGAGGGACGCCATTGCGAAAATTTTCTTCCGATACCAGATTGCCTGTATCTTTGTCATACGTTTTTGAAGTACCGTGAAGATGGGCGCCTTTATAGCTTTTTTCCCTTTTCACACCATTAACATCGGTTTCAATATTCATTCCGTCAATATCACCTTGCCGGTAAGTGGCGGATTTTCGTATTTTACCGTTGACACCGTAGGTTTTGACTTCACCCCAGATTTTACCCTTTTTGTAGGGAGTTTCCTGAAATAATGTGCCGTCCTGCCGGTATTCACGGAGCATGAGCAGGTTTCGAATACGGAATTGTGATGAAAAGGGAGAAGTGGCCAGATACTTTTTTTCAACCCGATAGAAATTGACCTCCCCCATCAGGCGAAATTGTTCCAGCGAAGATTTTGTGATCACAAAGGGATTGTTTTTTTTTGTCGCATTAAAGATCATTATAGTTACCAAACTCGCTATTCCCACTAACACCAGAAAAAGTTTAAAATCATCCAGAAACAGCCAGGCCCCAAAAGCAAAAAGAACTGTAAAAATAAAAAACAGGATTGTAATTTTTTGGATCGCATTAAATCTCTGAAAAGATTCTTTTATATTTACTTTCTTTTTCATTTTTACTTTTCCTTTAAATTCTGCTGAAAGGCAATCAGCAATTGCTCAGCTTCTTCACGGCGACCTGTTTTTGCCAGTAAACCCACCAGTTTTTTCAGAGCCTCCTGATCATTATTATCCAAAGTCAGAATTAAATCAAACACAAAAATCGCTTCGCTGTATTTATGATTTTTAATCAGCAGCGTACCGACAATAGTCAGGTATTTTATATCCTTGACAGTAAAATGTGGCTTTAATTTTTCCAGATGTTGAAAAGCCTGGTCAAAAGACTGCTTATCCATATAGTAATTTAACAGTGTTTGATGAGCAAAGATATTGTTTTTGTTTAATTTCAATATTTCTTTACAAGTGGCGACACAATCTTTGACATCTTTGGTTTTTAAGTCAATTTTAGCGATTTCCTGCAGTATTTTTTCATCCTCAATGATAACATCTGTTGAGCCCCGTTTCCCTGATTTTCGCAGTAATTGATTTTTATTCAGCAGATATTTCAGCCATTTTCCGGCCTCCACCCGGTTTCCCTGTTCAAGCGCGATTTTATAGAGCAGATAGTAGGCGCCGGTCTGGTCCTTTTCCAATTTTAAGGACTGGTTGATCTTTTCTACGGCGGCCTTATATTCTGCCGTTTTCATGAGTACTTCCGCATAAGTGACCAGCAGGGATGCGGTCATTTGCTTGTTCAATTGTTTCAGTTCCAGGGCTTTTTGGAAATTTTTTGCCGCGGCTTCATAGTCATTGCTCATGGCGTAATTCTGCGCCAATGTGTAGTAACCATAGGCATAATCCGGTTCTTCATGCACCATCTGCTTCAGTAATTCCAGGTTTCTGGCATTTTTTTTCTGCTGAACTGTTTCATCCAGATTATAGCCGTAATGCAATATTTCAATATTGGTGGTAAATTCTCTGCCGCCAAGTTTTTTTAAACCGGTAGAAATCTGTTCATGAATCCGGCCCTTGAATTCAATGCCAAAGTGATTGGCAAACAACCGGTGGGCATCGGAAATATAAAAATAATCCCCTTTTTGAAAATTCTTAATATTGACCTTGTAAATTTCCGGCCGGGAGGGCTTATTATTAATAATTGATAAGAGTTCATTTTTCGAATCAGAATCCAGCCGTTCATCGGCATCCAGCCAGAGAATCCAGGTGCCGCCGGCATATTTGATGGATTCATTACGGGCGGCGGAGAAATTCCCATTCCATTTAAAATGGTGCACATCAGCGCCATATTTCTCGGCAATGTCAATTGTCTTATCTGTTGAGCCGGTGTCAATAATGATCATTTCATCCACGATACCGGCCACGCTTTCCAGACAGCCGGACAGCATTTTTTCTTCATTTTTTACAATCATGCAGAGGGATAATTTTTTATTGGTCATTCATGTCCTTTGTTTTGATGGTTTTCCAGCTGACTTTTCAATTGCAATGCCAGCTCATTTTGCGGGTCACCTTCCAATATGCGGGAAATGTACTTTCCGGCCTCATCAACCCGGCCGGTTTCCAGGCTGAATTGGGCCATTCGCGATAATGCTGTTATATCGGCGGGATGCCGCTTAATCACCTCGATAAATTCTTTGATTCCCTCCTCATATTGTTCAGTGAGGATATAGACCTCAGCCAGGTTGCGGCGCGGGTCAAGGGAATCTTCATTGTATGCCAGTGATTTTTTCAGATTATCGATGGCTTTGTCAGGTTCTCCCAATTCAAAATAAATTATCCCGATTAAATTCAGTACGAAGGAATTGTCACCATAAATTTTTTCTAAATGCGGTAAATATTTCCGTAATGTTTTCTCATCCTGCATATTTTTAGCACACAAAACCCATCCTAATAAGCGGTTGCTCAGAGAACTTTTCTCATATTCCCATTGGTATTGTCTGGCCAGATCTGCCAGGTTATTTTGCCCGGCTGCCTCATTCACCTCATTGATAATCTTGAATATATCCTTTTGAAAACGGATGATCGGTTTGGAGGCCAGTTTCTGAATTCGGTTTTGAGTTAGAAAAGTAACCACATTCCAATCCCAGTTCTTTTTCACGTAATCAGCAGCATATCGTCCCATTTTGGTCATAATATCCGGATTACGCCAGGCAAATTGCATTTTTTGCGCAAGATCGATTTTATCGGCTTCCCAAAACCAGGCTTTTTCCACTAGTTTCTCATTAGAAACTTTATCAAAATTTTGCACTCTCTTTTCCGCTTTGACCAAAAGTGATGTCCGCTTATTGCAAAAATCCAGGGCGGCACCGCCATTGGTAATAATTGTGGGAATGCCACAGGCCATGGCTTCCAGGATCGGCAACCCAAACCCTTCACCACGGTACGGATGAACCAGAACGTCACAGGCGGTGTAAAGCCCGACCAGTTCTTCATCACTTAGTGTGTCGTCAATATACTCAATTTCAGGATTATTTTTCCCATGAATCATGGTAGCGATTTTTTCCTTAAAATTTTGATTTTTATAAAAAGACTCCCCGCCGAAATCCTTGATAACCAGACAAACTTCATCAGTTCGGGAAAAAGTATTAATATAAGATTCCAGCAAAATATCAATGCCCTTGCGGTAAATTGTGCCGCCAATAAACAGGAATTTGAATTTTTTACTGGTCTGGAGTTTATATGGCATTGCCTCAGGATTAAACCTCTCAGTATCCACCCCATTGGGAACAACGAAAACTCTTTCTCTGTCGATCCCACTGTCCAGATAGACCTGTTTGACGTAGGTGGATGGTACCCACATTTCATCAACCTGATCGTTGAATGCATTTACCCATTTCTCCGGTAAAAAGCCAAATTCCCAGGGCTGAATAACCACCCAGTGTCCGGTTTTAGGCGGTTTCAGCTTGGGCGGCCACTGGTGGCGGACATGTATATCAGCGACACCAATCTGTTTATTTTCCAGTTTTTTAAGTTGCTTCCATTTACCTTCCGGCTGAAATTGATCTTTTTTATAGGGAAATAGTGACAGATTATAACCCGTTTGTGCCAGACGCAATGATTGTTCACGGTTTACCAAAGCCAGGGAATGATAGGCGAATTGATCTCCCTCCCAGACAACTTTAATTTCTCCGGCCGGTTGATCATAAGGATTAATGGGTATATTTTTTATGGAATTGATTTTGCCTGCCAGTTCCTGATTGACCGAAGGTTTTTTTAAAATATGAGTTCCAAGGTACAGGGCTTCACCCTTCCGGTTGGTGAACCAGTAAATTTCCATCAATTTTTCCAATGCTTCCAAATCTTCAGGATGATGCAATAAATAGATTTCCAATAAGTTTCCGGACTCTTCAAACTCTTGTTGATAGAAGAGAGAAATTCCCAATATTTTATTTAATTGATAGTCAAAGGGATCCAGTAAAAGCGCCTGGCGAAATAATTTTTCACTTTGGTCATAAATTTTATTATAGAGGCATATCTCTCCCAGTTTTTTGGCCACAAAATAATTATTGGATTTATCCATCCGGAGATAGTGCAATGACCGCATAATGCCATTAACATCACCTTTTTCATGATAGATATTGGCCAGTTCTTTATTGGCAACAGGATGAAAAGGATTAATTTCTAATATTTTCTGAAAATGTACAGGTTTACGGGTGGCTTGCCCTTTTTTGAGCAAGGATTTTATTTCTGTTATATTTTCAGCCATATTTTTCAGGTAATTTGAATAGTTTTGCAAATCCTTTTTTCTGCGCCGCGCTTCCTCATCATCATTACTCAGTATATCGGCATAAATCCAGCGAAAAATTTGAATTTCCTCATCTTTGCCCTGTACACGGTAGTAATTTTCATTTAAAAATGTCTGAAAACGAACAAACCCCCTGGTTTCAGCAATAACGACAATATATTTCGGCGGCCGGCTTTCCAGACTTTGCATAATATTTTCTTCTTCCCTGAAGGGAGCCGGTACATATCCGGTAACACTTGGATGGGGACAAAACAGAGTGTTTGTCGGAGAGGGCCGTTCCGCCCAGAGAAAAATTTCATATTGCGCGCCCCAGACATAAATCTCATCTTCCCTTGTTGTTACTTCCTGTAAGGATTTGCCAATTTTTTCGCCCAGTGTGAAAAAGAGCCATTCATTGGGATGATTGATGTACATTAATCCGCGCTGAACCTTTTCCCGTTTAAAAATCCCCCTGATTTCCTTGCTGGTCAGCAACAGGCTCAAAATAACAATTACCAACACAATTGGAATTGATAAGATAAAAAACTTATTCCAGACAGCATAAATCCCCAGCGCCGATAAAATAGCCATAGGGGCCGCCACAGGCAGCAAATGATATGGCATGATGTGCTTGTTCAGGTAAACGGCTATTAATGCAAAAATCAGCCAACTACCAATTATAATTACAAAGGTATATGCAGAAAAATTTCCAAGAAATATCAGCGGAATGAATATTGTAAAAACCAGTGTCTGGCGAAAAAATTTACCATATATATCACGGGCAAATTGTTTTTGTTGTGACTGAAACCCCTGATTTTCCTTATCAATATAAACACGACGTTCCTTATCAACCTTTATTTCCCGATCTTTTCTGCCTGCGAAATTTTTCCGCCCATAAAAAATATTGTCTAAATGCATTAAAAAGGCTTTCGGTGTGAGGGAAAATATATCGAGAAAATGAGGGAACATTCTTTTTTTGTAAAAATAGAATCCCGTTAAAAACAACCCCGGTATAGCCCCCGCAAAAAACAGCAAATAATTATTCCAGGTAAACTCAATCAGAGCAATCGCGATAAGTACCGGCGGAAAGGTGTTAATATATGCCGATTGTTTGAAAAATAACGCCATAAAACTCATCAGACCGGCCAGAACGAAAACCCAGTTGCCATTCACAGGGCTGATACAAACCAGGGCAATGGCTAAAGCAGTGAAAGCGCTTTGTTCAATTTCATCACTGGATTGCACCCACACAAAGGTGGGCAGGGAAACCAGAATACCATAGAGCAAGGTCGCCACAAAGGCAAAATTAACCGGTAAAAACGCAGATGAAATAATAAAAACGGCAATTTGTGTTATCAACATGAAAAAAATTGCGCTATAGCGAAACAGAGACCTTGAAACAGCAAAAAAATTTAATAAAAAGGCATACAGCAGCCAGCGCCCTGGCGGATGATTTTCCTGTGTATCTCTCACCGGCATTCTTTGTTTACGTAGCCAAAAAAGTCCGTGGTATCCATAAATACCAAAATCAGCATCCAGGGGCACTTGCAGATAAGGTATCTTTATCAAAATTGTAAAAATACATATCAGTGATAAATATAAAATAACCATAACTTGCTCCCTTGAATTCTGTTTTTTATTGTTTTATCCATAATCAGCCAATATTCCAGTTACAGATTCAGCCTTCTTGCTGAAAACTTACTTTTTTAAACCCTTAGTTCGAACCATATTGGGACCGGTTTCCGGATAAAACGGAACTGCAAAAATCAATATTTTCTTTCGTTTTGTTTTCATATCAGATTTCACTGCTGTAACAACACATACTAATTAGTGTGTACTCTAAACATAAATTATACATTATAAAGCATGTATTAAGCCGACTTGTAAGTATCATAAATTCCTTTCCAGCCGGCGGGTGTCAAAAATTTGAAATGGTAATCATCGTCTGAACAATTGGCTTTAATCGTTATTGAACCGGGGCTGTTTTGGGTTAACGGATATGTTTCAATTTCCGGAATCAATCCTGAATTATTAAATTCTGAATAGAATTCAGGGGGATGAAAAGGATCATCAGGATATTGACATTGTGGCAACTTTGCTATAAATACATCAGGTTTTGTCATTTTTCACCTTTGAAAATACAAATTGGTATTTCCCCGATTTAAGTTTGGGTAGGGACTCGATAATGTTGAATTTTATTTCACATGGCTCTCCCATAATATAATTAATTTTATTTTTTACTTTATCTAAATTATTATCACTTACTTCACTTTTTTGGGCTTCCAGATTAATGGTGAATTTTTGATAATCCTCCTGAATCAGTTGAAATTTTTTCACAGACCTCATGAAATAGAACAAATGGGTAAACAGTTCACCATGAATAATATTGCCGTCCTTGCGAATAATGTGGGCGTTTTCACGGCCGTTTAATCCGGATAAGGAGCGAACGGCAGTACCGTCTATAGTATGACTTTCGCCAATATCGCCGGTATCGAATTTTATCAGCGGCATGGCATAATTATTCAGCTGCGTTATAATGACATTGCCAACGCCCGCGTTCCTGATATATTGCCGGGAATTTTTGTTAAATAACTCCAGATAAACGGAATGGCTGAATATATCGATATCCTCAGTTCCGATTCCAATAATACCAACTTCCTTTGAACCATATTGGTTAGCAATAATGGATTCCGGAAAAGCCGCCTTGATTTCCTCTTTTAACTCCGAATACATGGTTCCGGCGGTACAAACAATAACGTGGGGCTGAAAAACCTTCAGATTGGGATTACGATTTTTATATTTGGCGATTTCAAAGATCGAATCCACATAAGTCCAGATCATTTTGGGGCGCACCGCATTGATTACCTCAATATAGTTTTCAATCAGGCGATGATTGAGTTTGAAACTATTAAGCAAAATCCGGTTAAAGAAGTAATTTTTTAATTTACCGGAAAAGGATTTCTTTTCGTTGAAAATATCCTTTTCCGACCCCCATAGTTTGATCTCCTGCTCGCCGGGATGTTTATCATATAATTCGCCAAAATACAAGGTGTCCGCTACCATGCGGTTATAATAGTCGCTATCTTGTATAAAAACCACCGGCTCACCCGTTGATCCGCAGGAATTATTTTTGTAAATTTTTCGGCGGTGATTGTCTTTTGAGCATATTTGCTCATAGTTTTCCCGAATAATTTTCTTAGTCAGAAGGGGAATTTGATTAAATTTCTCCCAATTGATTTTATCGTCTTTAATCAGGCCGATTTCATTAAAAAGTCTGTGATAATAAGTAGTATTATGATAAGCATGAAATATTAATTTTCGCAACCGGAATAATTGATAATTATAAACATTTTCCCTATTTACATAGAGTTTTCTGGTCTGACGTAAATATTTAAGCACATCGGGTTTATATAATCTCAGTAAAATTGGCGCTATTTTGGTCTTAATCATAATATACATCCAGCCATTTTTGAAAGACATAAAGCGTCCACAATAATTTCCGGTTATCCTTTTTTTCATTTAGATGATCCTGCATGAGACTGTCGATATAATCGTAATTAAAAATATTATAATGCTGAATATTTTGCCTGGACAGCGTTTGCAGAAATTCTGATTTCAAATCTGATTTTATCCACTTGGTAACGGGAATGCCAAATCCTTTTTTGGGACGATTGATAATTTTTTCCGGAAGATATTTTTTGGCCAGGCGTTTCAGTAAATATTTTGACGTCAGGCCGCGATATTTTAGCCGGGCCGGCACTTTCGCCATGAACTCCACCACTTCCTTGTCCAAAAACGGAACCCTAACCTCCAGGGAATTCATCATACTGGCGCGGTCAACCTTGACCAGCATATTATCCTGCAGATAAAAGCGCATGTCCAGCCACAAAGACCGCTCCCAGTTATTTTCTGTCTGGCACCGTTTCATATGCTGCCTGATGATTTCTAATTTTTGAACCTTCTTACCCAGCACATTCAATAATTCAGGTGATAGCAGATGTTTTTTTTGGTTAGTATCAAAGGAGCCGAGCCATATCTGATGGCGAATATCAGGATCATACTTCAGGCCTGCAACAAATTTCTTGGCTTTAAAATCAAAACTTATATTCTCGTCTGATGTTGGTAACAAATTCACCACCGGATTAAGCAGATAATGTGAAAATCGCGGCATAAAACCACCGATTTTCCGGGCTAAATAAGTTGGATATCCGGCAAATATTTCGTCACCCCCATCACCGCTCAGAGCAACAGTGACATTTTCCCTGGTGAGTTGCGACAGCAGATAAGTGGGCAAAATGGAATCGTCAGCAAAGGGTTCGTCCATATTGCGGACAATTTCCGGCAGGATGTCCATCATTTCACCAGGTGTAAAAATTTTTTCAAAGTGTTCCGTATCCAGATAGCCCGACATAAACCGGGCGTAACTGGTTTCATCAAAAGAATCTTCGGCAAATCCAATACTGAAGGTTTTCAGGTTATTTTTCATGCTTCTTGATAAGTAGGCCGCAATCAGGCTGGAATCAAGGCCACCGCTGAGGAAAGACCCCAACGGCACATCACTGACTTTGCGGCGCTCCACGGCCTTCCTGATCAGCCAATCCAGTTCCTGAACATAAAAATCAACATCACGGGAGCTATACTTTGGCTGAAATTCTAAAAAATAATATTGATGCCTGGTTAATTTATTCCTTGATAATTCCAGATAATGGCCCTGTTCAAGCTTATGAATATTATTAAAGATCGATAAGGGAGCCGGTACCGATTCGAATGTCAGGTAATAATTCAGCGCTTCATAGTTGAGTTCTTTTTTGAAAGCAGGAAAAGTGAGAATGGATTTTAGTTCCGAAGCAAAAATGAAATCGCCATCTTTATGGTAATAATATAACGGCTTGATGCCAAAGCGGTCCCGGGCCAGGAAAAGTGAGTCCCGGTTGAGATCAAGAATAGCAAAAGCAAACATGCCGTTCAGTTTATCCAGGCAGTTCACCCCTTCTTCTTCATAAAGATGCAAAATGACTTCTGTATCGGATTGGGTTTTAAATTGATGACCCGCCGCCTGTAACCTTTTTCTCAGTTCCCGGAAATTATAGATTTCGCCGTTAAAAACAATCGCCAGTGATCTGTCCTCATTAAAAATCGGCTGGTCTCCGGTGTTGATATCAATCACCCGCAACCTGCGCATGCCAATGGCAAAATCATCGATCACAAAATATCCGCTGTCATCCGGGCCGCGATAAGCGATTTTATCGCACATTTTTTCCAGTATATTGGATTTTTCCTGCTGTGAAAATTTTTTTGATATGAATCCGGCTATCCCACACATTGTTTCAGCATCTCCTCATATTTTGGATATAAATTGTCCCAGTTATTGTTCCGGACAATAAATTTTCTCATTTGTTGACCCGACTGATTGATTAGAGCGGGATTCTCAAGCAGGTATTGCAATTTTTCTTTCCATGCCATAGGATTTTGATAATCACTGACCACCCAATTACTTATGATCGTCTCATCCTCCCACTGAAGATGAGCATTGGCAGAGCTTAAAAGCGCGCATTGATTAGCCACGGCTTCCAGAGCGGAATTTGACATCCCTTCATCCAGCGAGGGTAAGACAAAAATGTGAGCGTCCCGGTATTGTCGCACCAATGCTTCCCGGTTTTTCCAGGTATCAAATATCACTTTTTCCCCAAGACCTTTTTCCCTGACCAGGGATTGTAAGTTCGTTTTGCAAGGCCCGTCGCCAATTAGTTTAAATTGGAAATCCTTTTGCAATAATGCCAATGCTTTTATGAAAACCCCGAGATTTTTTTGTTCCGATAAGCGGCCGGTGTAAAGGAATTTAATTTTACACTGCTGCAAATTGTCACGCGCCGGCATCTCCCGAATCGTAATTCCGTTGGGTAATATTTTGATTTTTCCGGAATTAATACCGGTTTGCCCGGCTAAATATGCCAGCCGCCGGGAATTGACATGCACAACAGCGGCATGATTACAGACCATCTTAATAAAAGGCCGGGCGAAAAACTGTAACCGATTATACCGGGCGCCTAATTGAAAACCGGGCACATCACCACCGCGGAGGGAGACAATATAAGGAACTTTAAATAAAAATTTATACCACATGGCAAGAAAGCCGCCGGGAATAGTGAAAAAGGCCAGGATAATATCCGGCGAAAAAGACCGGTTGACAGGTCTTAATTTCAAAAATCCCTTAACAATAAATAACAAAAATTCATTGACAGAGCCTTTTGAGGCCGCTTTTCGTCCTGATTGAACAGTCGTCATTTCTTCATTTTTCTGATCAACAGGCCCGGTCAGTAAATGAACCTTGTGGTTATGTTGTTTTAATCGCTTGTATAATTCCTTTGTAATAGTTGCAGCGCCGCCGCCATTGGGTGGAAACTCGTGATTGATCAATAATATTTTCATTCATATGTCCCGGTTATATCTTACTTAAAATCAATAATAAATGGTATTATTGTTCATTAAAAAATTATAAGCCTCAGAAACGTCATTGTTTTCCGGAAGACTTTTCTGAAAAATGCCATAGACCTTTGCAGCCTGTGTCTTCATATCCAGTCTAAACAAAGTATTTATAAACAATCTGACAATTTCAGGGTTCAATGGATTTTTTTCATACAGCGGCTTTAGCTTGTTCATTACTTGCATTAGGTTGTTATTTTGCAAATCATGAATTACCAGTTCATATTCATCAGTGGAAGAACTTCTGTTTCCAGGAGAAACAATGGGGTTATGGAATAAATATTCCCAACCATTTAGTTCGAGAAACAATTTAGACTCAGAATAATTATTAAGTAAATCCTGAAGATTATCTGGATTTGTCTTAATCAGGTCCGTTTTCAGATTAAAATTATAATCAATTGCAAAAAAATCATAAATTCGTTTCAAAACGCCACTGTTTATTTTACCGCTATCCAGAGAGTTAGGATCGAAGAAATCCTCATAATAAATTTCCAGATAATTATCTTTAAATAAATTTTTAAATCTGTTTCTATTTTCTGTAATACTCCTTTTAATAATAGCAAGATCATTAAGTAAACGTTGGTCAATTGGGAGGGTTATTTTATGAGGTGCATATTTTTCCGTGCTGTGGGATTTCCGGCCTAATTGTTCTTTCCTGATATTTAAAATAGTTGAAATCAACGTTTTGAGACTATTTTTTCTGATCAGGTGAATTACTTTATTAAATTTACGATTCAGAATGTGCATTTGATCAGGAATGATCGCCAACTGGTCATATTTGATATTCATACCAACAATTTTACAGTTCTTTTTCTTTTTAAATGTTGTATCAAAAAATTCACTTAACACCTGTTTCTGGCCGGGCGGCGTAATGTTGACGGCTGATTTCTTGACTTTTTTTCTCCAGAAATGGAAATAATTATCTTTTTCCATAAAATCCTGCCACAGAAGTAATTCCGGATAAACATGAATTTCAGGATGGCTGGTAAGCAGTGAGGAAAGAAATCCTGTACCGGATCGCTGAGTGGCAAGTAATATAAATTTTTCCATATTTATTTATTTTTTTTATTTTATTATTTGTTCAACCAAATATTCATCACTTTTTTTCGCCTCAAAAAATCCGCGGGTAATGATTTCACTCAGCAGGCCGACGATAATAAATTGTAATCCCCCGAGCATTGTAAAGATCAGAAATATTAAAAAGGTCTGTCCGGTTATGCCAATCCCCAACAGCCGGTGTGAGAAAAAAAGGAGCAGGGACAATGTAAACCCGCTGAAGATCGTCATCAGGGCAAATTTTCCAAAAAACAACAGCGGATGGGTACGAAAACCGGTATAAAAGCGTAAAGTGATCAGGTCGAGAATCACTCGCCAGACCCGCTCCAGTCCGTATTTTGCTTCCCCGAATTTCCGGCTGTGATGGGTGACCGGAATTTCCGCTACTTTGATGCCCAGCCAGGCGGCATAGGCGGGAATGAAACGATGCATTTCACCGTAGAGTTTAATGCGCTTGACAATCGCTTTTTTATAAGCTTTCAGGGAGCAGCCAAAATCATGAATTCGAATGCCTGTGCCTTCAATCAGTTTATTAATGATCCTGTTGGCTATTTTTGAAGGTATTTTTCGTGTCAATTTCTTGTCCTGCCGGTTTTTGCGCCAGCCGCTGACCAGATCATAGCCTTCACTCATTTTAGCCAGCAATTTGGGAATATCCACGGGATCATTTTGCAAGTCCGCATCCATAGTGATCACGATATCGCCGGAAGCATACTTAAATCCGGCAGCAAAGGCCGCGGTCTGTCCGTAATTGCGGCGAAACTTCAGGGTAACCACATTGTCATTCTGCCGGGACAAACTTTCCAGTATTGTCAGGGAATTATCCGTGCTGCCGTCATCAATAAATATAATTTCATAGTTTTTTCCCAGTTCCTGCAAAACCGATTTGATTTTATCGAACAGGATGATCAGGGATTCCTCTTCATTGTAAACCGGTATAACGATGGATAATTCAGTGCTCTTTTGCTTTTCCTGACTATCAAAAGTATCAATAATTTTCATAGGCTGAATTTTTCCGATCACTGCCTGCCGGGACTTTGGGCCGGCCTGTTTGGTTAAAATCGGAAAAAATTCTTTCCACACATCGATCGAATGGGATACTTTCCCTTCTAAAGTGTAGGTTAGGGCCAGGGTCGCGTGGATGTCATCGGCATCGGGTTTGAGTTTCAGACAGTTTTGAAAATCTTCCCGGGCTTTTTGCACTTCATTGAGATTCAAATAGCAAAAACCACGGTGATACAGCGCGTCGACTGCATTGCCGGAAAGATTAAGAATTTGTGTAAAAGTTTGAATGGCTGTTTCATAATCATTGTCTTGTATGTCAATGATTCCTTTTCGAAAGAGCAGATCCCTGTTTTTGGTATTTTTGTTAAAATACCGGTGTATCAAAGTTTTGGCTTTATCCAGTTCATTGGATTCGGAATAGAATTCCAGCAGATAGACCAGGGATTCATTGTTGTAATTTACAATTTCAGCCGCTTGCAGATAGAAGGATTCAGCCTTGGCGCGGTTATTCTGATCACTGTAAATTTCTGCCAGGTCCCGGCAAATATCATATTTTCCCGGCGCCAGGCTGTAGGCTTTTTCCATAGCTGTCAGGCCGTCATCAATTTTTCCCCGGAGATAGAGTGTTTTTCCCATTCCGTAAAGGGCCTGAAAATGGTTGTCGTCTATATTCATAGCATTGTGAAAATATTTTTCCGCTTCCCGCATCTGACCGATAGCCAGATGCATTTCCCCGATCAATAGATTAATATGCAGATCAGCACTATTATGAATATAAACAGACTCCAGCAGGTCGAGAGCGGCCACATACTCCCGGTTGCGGATCTTTTCCTCAATTAAATTTAATTTTGAATTCAGGGAATTCTGGGGTTTCATAAAATCCTCCGGCATTAGCCAGGGCTATTTTTTTTTGCTGAAGGATTTTAGTATATCAGCATTCAAGGTGCTGTTAAAAACGGAAGCGCGATTTTTTGCCTTGATTCGTTCGTATACCTCTTCACGATGCACCGGAACCTCGCGGGGCGCGTTAATTCCGATTTTGGTGTGGCCGTTACTGCATTCCAAAACTCTGATGACGATGTTGCTTCCAATTCTGATACTCTCTTCGGTTTTTCTGGTTAAAACAAGCATACTCCCTCCATGGAATATTATTAAAATAGTTTAAAATTTGTCTAATTTGTGTTCCTCGGACAATTTCGGATCATCCAATATGATCTGTTTGCCATTGCCTGTAAAGGTATTCAATATCAATGGCGCTTTGGTATTGGCCACAAAATGTTTTGTTTCTTCGTCAATCCGCAGGATTACAAAAAGGCGTAAATACTTTTGATCCTCAATTTCAAGATTACGCATTTCATTTTTTGGAAATGAAATATCGTCAAAAATATTCAGAAGGCTTCCATCCAGAACGATCATGGATATATCCGGCAATTCTGTGGATTGAAACAATTTGAAGGGTGGAAAGTCTTCCAGGTTTTTGAATTCAAATTCTGACAAATGTTCAAATCCCGGCAAGCCATATTCAAAATTGAATATTGTCGCACTTCCGGTTTTTGCTTCTTTAGTCATTACATTGCTCATCTTCATATCTTTCATTTAGTTATCGGAGAAAATTCAATATATTGAGATTGATCGCATTTGAGGTGGAATGCAAAGCAGCCTGATAAGCGGTTTCTTCATTCTTGTAATTGGTAATCGCTTCAGCCATATCCGCATCCTCCAGGTTGGATAAATAGGACTTCAGATTCACATTGGCGGTGTTCAGACGGTTTTCCGTATTGATGATCTGAATTTTTGACGAACCAATAGCTGAACTGCGTTTGCCGATTTCCGCCGATGAATCATCGAGCAGGTCAATGGCTTTGGTAATCGCGTCAGTATCACCATTATCCAGAGCATTCTTAAAATTGATCAAATTTTCAAAAGCCTCTGTTTCAATTAATTCCTGACCGGTGGTATTAATATCCACATAATAATTATCAGCTATTTTACGGTTCACTTTTTTATCATTACCCGTGTAAGTGATTGAATTGCCATTGTATATAAAAGCTTTGTCTGTTTTGGATTTTGTGCCGGCAAAGACAGCTTTACCCATGAATGTTGAGTTTGACAAGGAAACAGTATCCTCAATAATATCATTGACCTGATCCCGGAAAGTTTCCCAATTGTCGCCATTATTGGATATATCAGCCGCGCGAATGGCGATTTCCTTGGCTGTTACCAGTCCTTCATTGATCTGGTCCAAAGCAGACAGGGATACATCGATCCAGCCTTTTGCCAGACTAATGCCCTCCAGGTATTGGCTGTTGTTGGAAATAGCATTCCGGAAAGATTCCACTTTCGTGTAATCCACAGGATCATCGGAAACTTTTTCCAGTTTTTTCCCGGTGGCAGTCTGATTTTGGTATACCGCCATTTTTTCACGGCTTGAATTAATGTTGGTTAATAAATTTCTTGATATCATACCTTCTGTTATTCGCATAATTACCTCTGATTAGATCAAAGTTAATATTGTATCTACCAGCGTTTGCACCGTACCGATAACTTTGGCTGAGGCCTGGTAGGCTTGCTGATATTTTGATAAATTGACAAGTTCTTCATCGAGACTGACCCCGGATTCGGAATCCTGCTGGTTCTTGATAGTCATCACTATTTTTTCCTGGCTGGACATCAGATCTTCGGATTTTTTTACCTTAGCGCCTACATCCGTCGCAATTCCACTATAATAATTATTTAAAGAAACGCCATTCAGGGTGTTCCGGTTTTGGATTTCATTGATCTGCCGGGCAATATTGGAGTTGGCGCTCTCCCCTATTTGATCGGAAGTGGCGACTAAGTAGGGATTTGTGGCAATCAGATTATTCACGGCAAAATTACCGGCGCTATTAATGTTTTCCTTAAAAAATGGAATTCCGGTGTGGTCTTCCAGGTCATAGCCCTTTTGATGAATTTTATTGACTTCATTGGCTAAATTGGTAGCCACCCGGTCCAGCCGGGAACGATAATCCGGAAGATGCTGATTGGATATGGCAAGTAAACTTCCTAATTCACCGGATTTGAGGTTAATATTCTTATCATTTTTTTTCAATCGGATGTGATAATTACTGGAATTGCCGATATTCTCGGAAACCACTTCCAATTCATTAACCTGGTCACCGGATACTAAAATCTGTCCCGCTGCGGCGACAGTGACATCACCGAATTTTCCCGCTGATGTTTGAATCTCAAAATATTCAGACAGGTTACTGACCAAGCGGTCCCGTTCATCCATAATAGCATCGGAATTATTAGCTGTGATTTCCTTGTTGATTTCCGCCAGAGCGTGGAGTTTGTTATTTATGTCTTCCACATTACCGTTCATATTCGTGGCAATATTTTTTTTCAGGTTGATCAGATCATTGTTGACACGATTAAAGGCTTTTTCCAAGGCAACGGCTTTGTCTACTACCACCATTCGGGCCGGTTCACTTTCCGGATCAGAAGCCAAATCTCCCCAGGCGCCCCAAAATTCATTGAGATGCTGCGAAATCCCGCTTGCGCCGGGTTCACCAAAAATATCCTCAATCTGGGTAAACATCTGGGAATCCATGGAATATTTTGCCAGATTCGGATTCTGTGTCAAAAATTGTTCATCAATAAAATCATTGCGCTTTCGTGCCAGTTCTTTACTGATCTGACTGTTGGTAATTGTGCCAAATTTAGCCGTTTGAGAATTCATGTCGGAAAAAGTTGCCAGCCGCCGGGAATATCCCGGTGTATTGATATTGGCAATATTTTCAGAGGTGAGTTCCAGCGCGGATTTATTCGACTGAACGCCTCGTTTTGAATGATCTAATATTCCTGAGATTGACATAAATACTCCGAATTAAATTTGCTGATTAACAAATTTTTGATTCACTTCCTTGATATATTTCTTCCCCTTGATACTGTACATATTGTTCTCTTCTTTTCCCGAATGTAGAAAAATATTGGTCATTTGCCGAATATGATCGATGGAAAAATGCAGCAGGCTTTCATTTTGGCGATTGACGGTCTTGATTTCATTGAGGATATTTTTCAGATCGTAGTGCAAAACTTCCATTTTTTTCTTTTCCGGTTCCGGACTAAAGCCGACAAAATCCCTAAGCGGTATATTCACGCCCCTGATATTTCTCCGCTCGCAAAAATCATTGATAAAATCCACCCGTTCCTGAGCTACGGTAACACTATCATTGATGGTTTTCTTTTCTTTCATGATAAGATCGCGTAACTCGTCAACCTTTCCCCGAATCACACAAGATTGTTTATCTTTCAGTAAATTCAAAAGGAGTTTGTATACATCTTTTTCCTTTTCCAGTATATTTATCATGGTGATATAATCATTATGAGAGTCCATTATTTAAACACCTCGCTGTCAAGATTAAAGCCCTGGGTTTTATCCTGGTTTAAACTTTCATTGATTTTTGACAATTCTTCGCCAATATCCATATCCCTGTCCTGCAAGGACTGATAAATGATCTTAGCCAGTCCGATACCGCCATTTTTCGCCATGGATTTTCCCATTTCCGAACTGAACATCATGGAACTCAAAGATCCTGAAGAACTGTTTTCATCTTTTGGAATTGTCTTTTCCATAGTTTTAATTAGTTTGGTTAAAAATATCGCTTCCATTTCCTCGGCCTGAGCCTTTAGTTTTCGTTCCCGTTTTAATTGGGGATCGGCAAAATCTGTCCGATTTTTATGAATTTTGGTGGAATTGATTATATTTTCTGCTGATTTGTCATTTATTTTCATGATTATTCACCTGATTTATATAATTATTAAATCGGCATTTAAGGCACCGGCCTGCTTAATGGATTGAAAAATCGCGATGACATCCCGGGGCCGGAGTCCCAGTTCATTCAAGGCGGCGGCCAGGTCCTGCACGCTGGATGTTTCACGAACCGCGGCGGTTTGGGCAATATCTTCCTGGGTGGTGGTTTCAGTTACATATTCCACCACTGTGCGGCCAGTATTGGCAAAAGAAGCTGATGGTTGTGAAATAACCGGACGACGTCGAATGTGAATGGTCAGTGAACCGTGACTGATCATGATTTCGCTGATCGTGACATCACCGCCGGCAACCACTGTTCCTGTTCTCTCGTTGATCACGACACGGGCTTCCACATCAGGATCGACCTGCAAAGTTTCGATCTCCGCGATAAACTGCACAGCCTGGTGATTGCTTTGCAGATTAGCCGGAACAAGTATTTCAACAACACCGGCGTTTAATGTAGTTGCCAGTGTGGTATCGATGTTTGGCAATCCGTTAATGGACTCGGCGATTCGGGTAGCAGTTACAAAATCCGGTTCATTGAGTAAAAATCTGATGGGCTGGGAAAAATCAAAGCGATTGTTGGGGTCAATCCGGTTCATCACCGCGCCACCGGGAATTCTGCCGACCTGGGCGTGATTTTTTCGCACCTTTTCACCGGCGGCAGTTTCGATATTGAATCCACCGACAGAGATCGGGCCCTGAGCCATAGCGTACTGCTGTCCGTCATCGGCCAATAATGGCGCCATCAATAATATGCCCCCTTCAAGACTGGTGGCATCGCCCAGCGAACTGACTGTAACGTCAAAACGGGAGCCGATACGACCAAAGGCCGGCGCATTTGCTGTCACCATGACAGCGGCCACATTTCGTGTCCGCAGGTTTTCACGCGGCACAGTAATACCGAAACGTTCCAACATATTAGTAATGGTTTGAACCGTAAAAACCGATCCGTAGTTGCGGCTGGCTCTGTCACCGGAACCGTCAAGACCGGTTACCAGTCCGTAGCCGATAAGTGATTTGGATGTGGCATTTTCCATGCTCACAATATCTTTGATCCGAACCTGACCGGACAAAGTAAGGTTCATAAATATGACAGTTGATATCAGTATTAATTTCTTCATTATGCAAAAAATCCTATATATGCTAAAGCCATTAGACCGGCACCAATTCCAACAGTTAATAATTGTTGAATTGCACCGGGTTTGATAAACCGTTTATGTAAATTTCCTTTTTGGTAAGAAATTTCCGCATCAGCGATATTGTAGGAATAGACTGTGTTGTCAGTGAGAATATCTTTGGGACGAACCATTCCTTTTACCTGCATCAGATTTTTTTCGCCGTTCACTTCCAACATGCGGCGCCCTTTGATTTCCAGGATCCCATTATCACTTCGCCCGGTGATCGTTGCAGTGACTTTTCCCACCAGTTTTTCATTTTGCTCCGTCCCTTCCTGGCCGTCGTGTTCATTTTTAATTGTGCTGCTGGTACCGAAAAGAGGTAAAAAGGACATAATATTTCCTGAAGATTTGCCTTCGGCGCTCATGGAGGATTGGCTCATGTTTTCGGTTTTGGAATTCTGTTCGGCTTTTGTCTGCTCCACAATAATGACAGTGATTACATCGCCGATATTATGGGCTTTGATATCCGAGAACATTGAATTTCTCATACCTTCAAAAACCTGTGCTGACAGACTTGAAAAGGCTAAAATTAAGACAATTGTGATACTACTCATTTTTCTCATTTTCTTACTCAATATTTATTACCACGGTTTGTGGCGATTCAACAATTCCAAAATAATGTTTGCGTGTTTCCCTGTTGTATACACGAATTTTTTCTCCCCGGCTTCCTTCTTCTTTGGCAATGCCATTCATTTCGATGAGGATGTTACCGCTTTTTACCTTTAAAGAAACATCCTGTCCCCGGTCTATGACCGGTTTTGTGCGCAGGTCTGTTTTCATTAAAATGTCGCCTTTGCGAAGAATTGTCTTGGCGATCATGTTATCCGGGATTTTTGTATCCCGTAAATATTTATCATAGTTGTTGCTGACAGAGCGCTTTTCCAGGCTTAGATCTGCAGCAGTTATGATCCTGCCAAATTTCACATCACGGGTCAATACGGGAGTTAATATTTCAATTTTCGCTGTATAGGTTATTCTGATTTCATTCTGGACCCGGTCATTTTTCAGTATCTGGAGTTTAAGACGATTATAACCCACTTCCAGGTCTCTGCTCCGGTTGACAATTTGCAACTCCCTATTACGAAAATCCAATTCCGGTAAATGGTAGAGTTTCATCTCTACATCGGACTGCTCAATATCATATTTTTCCGCCATTGCATCGATAAGGAAATTTTTCACAATCCCATGGGAATCATTTTCCCCGGCCAGGAGGAAAAACGCAAATATTAATGATATGAAAATCAGTCGTTTCATAGTTTACCGCTTCAGGTTATTGGTCATTGACAGTAATTCATCCGAGGTTTTTATGGCCTTGGAATTGATTTCATAGGCACGCTGGGCCACAATCAGTCCGACCATTTCTTTGACAACATCAACATTGGATTTTTCCAGATAGGATTGCACTACTGTTCCAACGCCTTCTTCACCGGGCATTGAAAAAATCGGTTCTCCGGAAGCGGCAGTTTTATCAAACAAGTTTCCGCCGACAGATTCCAGGCCCGCGGGATTAACAAAAGTCGCCAGTTCAATTTGTCCGATCTCTTCCGGTTGAATTTCATCGGGATATTTGATGGAAATAATACCGTCTTCACTGATATTGATGCTTTCGGCATTATCAGGAATCGAGATTTCCGGATATACGGAAAGTCCGGAAGCCGTCACCAGGTTGCCGGTGCTGTCAAGTCTGAGGGAGCCATCCCGTGTAAATCCAATAGTTCCGTCGGGTTTCATCACCTGGAGAAAGCCGCGTCCGTTGATGGCAACATCCAGAGGATTACCGGTTTCTTCCAGGTTACCCTTAGTAAAAGAACGAAAAGAAGCAACCGGCTTGTTACCGTGTCCCACCTGAATGGTACCGGGTTTTTCTTTGCCATTGCGCTGATCAATGTTGCCTGACTGAATATTCTGATACATCAGATCCTGAAACTGAACATCTGATTTTTTATAACCGGTGGTATTCACATTGGCTAAATTATTGGAAATTGTGTCAACTTTTAATTGTTGTGCTGACATTCCCAGTGCGGCTGATCTTAATGAACGTATCATTTATATTACTCCTTTTTATACCCTACTGATTTGAGTGGACGCCTTACTTAAGGCTTCATCGAGGATTCGAATTGTTCGCTGGGAACTTTCAAAGCCACGTTGCAACTCAATCAGGTTAACCATTTCTTTAACAGGATTTACATTGGACTGTTCTATTTTTCCCTGCACGACGACCGCATCGCTCTGTTGCTCCGAAACGGCATCTGGGTTCTTCAATCTAAATACACTGCCGGACAATCTTTCCACCTGCGCGCTATCATTAAAACCGGACAGTTTGAACTGGTCAGCCAGTATATTATCAACATAAATCTCACCTTCGCCATTAACAAAAATATTATTAACGGTTTCAAAATTTGTCTGCAGATTGATTCTTCCGTTTTCACCTAATACGTAATTTCCCTGATTATCCACCAGATATCCTTCATCATTCAGTTCAAAATGTCCGTTTCGTGTGTAAACCGTTTCACCATCCGCGTCAATATTAAAAAAACCATCGCCGGAGATTGCAAAATCCAAAGGGTTGTTGGTATCTTCAAATTCTCCCTGGGAGAAATCTTTTACCGTTTGAATCGAAAGATTATTGACCTTAGCCATTTTTTTCTCATAGGCATCGAAAAATGTATAGTCTTTTTTGAAACCAATGGTGTTAACATTCGCCAGATTGTTCGATACAATATCGTTTTTCTTAGTCTGGATTAACATTGCTGATTTCAATTCGTCTAAAGTAAAGTCCATTATTCTTAATTCTCCTTTTTTCTGGTTTTGACTATACGCAAATCGATTGCCATAAATGCCATTGATTTATATATTTTTATTTAAATTCTTGTTTTATAGTGGATTATAAAGAATGAAAGAGGTGAGAGTTATTACTGTTTGTTGAATTTTATAGAATTTTATTATTTGTTAGCGGAATTTTATTACTGTTTGTGGAATTTTTTTCCATCATAGGTTATTCAATTATCTTTTTAGTGATTCTTGCGGCGCGGTCAGTACTTAATGCTTTTAAAACCATGGGGCGTTTTCTGGAACTCATATTATTGTACAGGGCAATGATCGTTTCATCGTCCAATTGAGTAAAAATCGGTTTGATCTCACTGACTTTCATGCTCTCATAGGTCTTTGCCATCTGTTTTATCTGTTCACTGGTTATGCCGGCATTTTGATCGGGTTGGTTGTTGGCCTGTGCGAGTTCTTCTTCCAGTTTTTTTATTTCCAGACTATCGGCGATAATCTCTCTGTTTTGTTGTTGTGCAAGCCCGGTCAAACTATCGATATCGGATTGCAATGTGTCCCGGGCCAACAAATGTTCCTGATTTAACGCTTGCAAGGAATCAATAATAGTTTGCTTCTCTGATAACAATAATCCCAGAATCGAATTATCCTCCTCCACCGGCCCGCTGTTCACCGGAACAATATTCGGCTTTGCCAATCCATCCATCAAACTCAGTACGCCAAAGACCAATCCCACAAGGATCAGAAAAAAGAGTAAGCCGCCGACAATTAATAAAATTATTCTTTTCATATTATAGTGTACTTTTGATAGTTTTTCTCAAGGCAATCTCACTATTATCTTTTTCTTCTTTGCGGCGCAGGTCTTTTTTGAACAACTCCATTTGCCGCTCTTTGAGTTTTTCCAGGATCTTTTTCTTTTTGGTTTCTTCGTTCAGATCGTCTGTGGCCTGCATAACCTTTGTTCGTGAATGGTCAACACGCTGATGTTGCTTTGTGATAGATTCATTTATTTGATCCACGTAGCCATCATAAATTTTGCGGTGCAAAAGGCTGAACTGCTCATTCTGATTACCGGTTATTGCTTCAGACAGAGTTTTTTCTTTCAGGGTTCTGATATTTTGTAATTTTGACTCTTCATTGTCAAGTTCAATTTTTTTATTATGCAATTTCAGGGTTTTATCGTCCTGTAAATTTTTTCTGTACCGCAAAATATTTTCCAATGAAAAACTGAACTTTTTTGGCATGGATTATCCCCGGGCTAATTGTTGTAATTCCTGTTTGGTCGTTTCCATATCACAGGATTCATTCATATCTTGCTTCAAAAAATCATTAACCGGTTCGATCTTTTGCAATGCTTCGTCAATTTTAGGATTGGTTCCTTCCTGATATGCCCCGATATTGATCAGGTCTTCGGATTCATAGTAGCTGGACAAAATCTCCAGCAACTTAATAGAGTTTTTACGGTGTTCTTCTTCGACCACTTCGTTTTTTAATCGCGATACACTTTCCAATACATCAATCGCCGGATAGTGCCCACGGTTCGCCAGTCGCCTGGACAGAACAATATGACCGTCGAGTATCGAGCGGGCCGCGTCACTGATCGGCTCATCCATATCATCACTTTCCACCAGTACGGTATAAAGCCCGGTAATTGTTCCTTTGGCGGAAGTTCCGGCGCGTTCCAGCAATCTTGGCAACGCCGCAAAAACCGAGGGTGTATAGCCTTTTGTAGCCGGCGGTTCACCGGCTGCCAGTCCGATTTCCCGCTGAGCCATGGCAAAGCGTGTCAGCGAATCCATCATCAGCATGACATTCCTGCCCCGGTCACGAAAATATTCCGCAATCGCAGTGGTCATGAAGGAGGCTTTGACCCGCACCATGGCCGCCTGGTCTGATGTTGCCACAACGACAACCGACCTTTTCAACCCTTCTTCTCCCAGGTCCCGCTCAATAAATTCTTTTACTTCACGGCCACGTTCACCAATCAGGCCGATGACATTGATCTCGGCATTGGTATATTTGGCAATCATCCCCAGGGTGACACTTTTGCCCACGCCGCTACCGGCAAATATTCCCACACGTTGACCATGGCCAATGGTGATCATTCCGTCAATAGCGCGAATACCGGTTGTCAGAGGTTCCGTGATACGTGCCCTTTCCATTGGTCCGGGTGGCGTATTATAGACCGGAACTTTATGTTTTGTTGTAATGGGGCCTTTGCCATCGATGGGATTACCGAAACCATCAATAATTCGTCCCAGAAGTTCTTTTCCCGCCATGGTAGAAAGCGGTTTTCTGCTTTTGATCACTCTGCTGCCAGGAGAGATACCAACAGTTTCGTCCAGAGGCATCAGCAGGATTTTATTTTCCCTGAAGCCGACAACTTCCGCCCTGACAAATTTTCCATCGCGTTTATATATCTCACATAATTCACCCAGTGTGGCATCCGGTAGTGTGGCCTCTATGACCAGGCCCACAACTTTTGTGACCTTGCCGATAATTTTATCAGCGGTCATCAATGGAATTTGTTCATAGTAGGATTTTATTTCGTCTAAGAAAAAATTCATGATTAACTATTCAGTAATTGTGATTCGATATTATCCAATTGTTGCGCAAACTTTCCTTCCACCAGAAGATTTGTAGATTCCAGGATACACTCGCCCGGTTTCAACTTTCTGTCTTCATAAAATTTGACTTTCAGGCTTCCGGGCAAATGAAACTCCTTTTCCAGGTCCTTGTTCATAATCCATTCGATTTGTGATGAGGAAACGTGAATGGTAATGGTCTCCTGGTCAATTAATTCATGCAAAATCCTGCTGATCTGTTCCAGCAAAATATCATTATACAGGTCTTCATTTTGTAATTCCGCATTTAATATTTTTTCGGCGATTATCCGCCCCAGTTTGACAATATGGGGATGCAGTTTTTTTAATTCTTTAGTAAAATCCTCACGAACTGTATTGATGACAGTACGCAGAGATTCAACTTCTTTATAAACCTGGCTTTCCAGTTCATGACGTAACTGTTCTTTGCCTTCTTCAATACCGGAAAGAAAGGTTTCTTCACGGGCTTGTTGCAGGGATTGTTCCAGAATTTCGACCCGTTTTCTAAGGTCATTGTTTTCCTTTTGAAGGTCTTTGTGGTGTGTGCTGAGATTTAGCTGTAAAGGCTTATTTTTATCTGTTTCCGGGGATTTTAGTGAAGCGGAATTTTTTTTTTGCGGCTGATTGTTTGATCCCTGTATACCTTTTACTTTGGATTTTAAAGGAATTCGAATCTGTGTCATTCAATCATCTCCTCTTCACCGGCAGCCATGTTGATTTCTCCGGACTCATCAAGTTCACGAATAGCATCCAGAATAACCGACTGGGCGTTTTCCACTTCTTTGACACGAACCGGCCCGAGATACTGCAATTCATCTTTGAGCATTTCGGAAGCGCGTTCAGACATATTGCGCATGATCTTATCCTTTAATGTGGGTGAAGCGGCTTTGAGTGAGAGCGCCAGTGTCTTGGAATCAATCTCGCGGGTGATCCGCTGAATGGTTGCATCACCGAGTTTTTCAACATCTTCAAAAGTAAACATGAGGTTCTTAATTTCTTCATAAAGAGTAGGATTACGGCCTTCAATAGATTCAAGAATATTTTTCTCAGCGGTCCGGCTGGTAGAATTGAGAATCTCCGCAATGGCCTCTGTTCCGCCGATTTTGCTCATCTGGCCGCCAAAAACAGAACCTAATTGTTCCCGCAGGGCATTTTCAATTTCCCGGATCAATTCCGGCGATGTTTTTTCCATAGTTGCCAGACGGTAGGAAATTTCTCCCTGCATTTCTTCCGGCAAATCGGAAAGAATTGCTGCCGCCTGAATGGATTTTAAATTAGCCAGAATCAGGGCCACAGTCTGGGGGTGTTCATTGGATAAAAAGTTCAGTAATTGTTTATCATCAACTGTCTGGAGCAGATAAAAGGCGCTGACTTCTGTGGTGGCTTCCACCCGCTGAATGATTTCATCGGCCTTTTTATGTCCCCAGGCATCTTCCAGAATCTTTTTTGCATAACTCAAACCACCGGAAAGAATGTGCTTTTTGCCTTCGATCATTTGATAATATTCTTCAATTGCCCCGCCAATTTTATCGGCTTCAACATTTCTGTTGCGGGCGATTTCGATTGTAATCCGTTCAGTTTCGCTGTCAGTAAAATGTTTGATCACTTCCGAAGCGTGCTCCTCACCAAGAGCAATCAGCACTAAGGCTGCTTTCTGAATTGGCGGTGTTGCCTTGGGTGCTTTTTCTGGTACTGTTTCCATTTATTTTTCCCTCTGTGTTATCCAAAGTCTAAATAACTGGGAAGCGTCATCCGGATTAGTTTTACAGAAATCACGGACTGCATCTACCATTTTTTCTTTGGCTTTTAAGCGGGCTTTTGCTTCCGGACTTAAATGAGCGATGAATTGGTCTTCATCGATTTCAATCTCTTCTTCCCTTTCCTGAATTTTTTTCCTGGACTTCAGTTTTTTAACATCCTCACCTTCGCCTAATTGTCCCTGCCCATCTTCCCCGCCACCGGTGGCCAGCGCCAAACGCTGACCTGGTTCCGGCAGACCAAGCGCCTGAGCAGAACTTTTTGTTAACCGTCGAATAATAATGAAAGCGATGATTATGGTTAATACGATCACTCCCCTGGTTATCATTGTGTTAATAAATTCTTTGCGCTCCATTTGTGCAAAATATTCCTGGTTTTCTTCAATTTCGCTGCGATCAAATTGTAGATTCCGTACTTCAATCAGATCATCACGCTGTTGGTCAAACCCAACCGCGCCGCGCACCAAACCGGCAATAAAATCAAGTTCTTCCTGTGTACGGGGCTGGTATTCCCGGCTCACTTCACCTTCATCATTTTCAACCCTTGTAAAACGTCCGTTAACTAACACAGCAACACTAACTCTCTTCAGGTTACCGGTTCCACTGGAGAATCGTTCTTCGATCTGTGCGGTTTCATAATTAGTGATTATATTTTCTCTGCTAATATTTTCGTTCAGATTATCAGTCGTCGTATCCACATTAGTGCGGGTCTCGATTTGTGATTCTTCACTGATCACCGCTACATTTTCAGGATCAACCCGGCGGGCAGTGCGTTCGAGTCGATCCATATTTAATTCAGCGGACACCTGCACCACAGTATTGCCTTTGCCCACAATATTTTCCACAATTTTTTCAACCTTGTTCTGCAACTGGTTTTCAATACTGGACCGCAGTTCCCAATGGCTGCCGGCGCTGGTGATATTGGACTCATCATTACCCTGGGAAAGCATATTGCCGTCATTATCAACAATGACCACATTTTCCCGTTCAATTCCCTTAACGCTGTTAGCCACCAGCATTTCGATGCCTTTAATTTGCGTATCTTTCAAATAGCGGCCCTCTTCCAGATAAAGGACCACCGAGGCGCTGCCATTTTTTTCTTCTTCAAATAGTTTTTCTTCCGGAAGTACCAGGTGAACCCGGGAATTTCGGACAACGGGAAATTCATTGATTGACTTTGCCAGCTCGCCTTCCAGTGCCCGCTTCATATTCAACTGCTGCATAAAGGATGTCATACCGATTCGCTGCTCATCAAAAACATCATAGCCTTTTTCGGTAATGTCGGCTGTAAGTCCTTTTTCCGCCAGATCAAGACGTACTTCCGAGACATGCTTTGCCGGAATTTTAATTGTTTCACCGCCATGATCTAGTTTATATTTGATACTGCGGTCTCTTAATTCCGTCAATATTTTGCTGGCTTTGGCCGGGTCCAGATCTGAATAAAGCACCTGGTATTCCGGTCTGTTAGCCCAGAAAAAAAGCGTCACAACCGAACTGATAATCCCCAGAAATACTAACAGTATAAGGATTCTCTGAACAGGTGTAAATCGTCTTAAAAATTGAATTATTTGTGCAAATACTTGGTCCATGGTTTTCCGATTTTTTTATTTCAATTAAACTTGCATTCTGTTGAGTTCATTATAAGCATCCACCAGCTTGTTTTTTATCTCAAGCATAAGTTGAAAACTGAGATTGGCTTCTTCCAGTTTCGTCATGGCATCTGCCAGGGTTTCAGATTCACCCAGGATAAAATTTTCAACGGACTGGGATGCCTCCTTTTGATCTTTATTTACGGCATCCAGAAAGTCCTTGATTGTATCGGAGAAATTTAATTTTGAAGACCCTTCGCTTTTTTCGCCGGGTTTTGCATTCTGTGTATTTTCCACACCTGGAAGATTTCTGGATCGGATTATATCATTTATTGTAGCCATAAGAATTAACCTCGTAAGTCCAGTAATTGACCTTTGTTAATTTGTTTGATATCATTGTGTCCGTATAATTTCATATCATCGGGCATTTGTGTGCCGAAAAACATGTGCAGGGTACTTTTTTCATTATTGGATAGCAATTTTGCTGTTTTATCTTTTCTTTCCTGCATAGCCGCCGGGTCCATCAACAGCTCGTTATCATCATTAAAATTTTGATTGTTGACCTGACGTTCATTTTGGTCTTTATAAAAGTTGCCGGAAAGGTTGTTTTGTATGGATGATAAAATACTCATAATTCACCTATATCTTCAAGGTATCCTGGGCCATTTTTTTCCCAGCGTTCATTACGTTAATATTGGCTTCATAAGCCCGGCTGGCCGCCATCAGATCCACCATTTCTTCTACCATATTTATTTTTGGCATTCTGACATACCCATTTTCATCGGCTCTTGGATGGGCCGGATTATAAACAAGTTTTTCGTCGGCTATTTCCATAACTTCCAATATATCTTTGGATTTTCTTTTCTCGATTTCATCACTATCGGAAAAAGTGGACCGATGGCGGTTTTCATTTCCCTTTAATTGCAGATTCATCTGTGATTCGAAATCCAGGTCGCGATTCGCTTTGGCATATTTGGACAAAACAACTTTTTTGTTGTAAACCCGACCGTTTTCATCGGGAGCGCGTTCGGCATTGGCAACATTCTCGGAAATTGTTTCCAATTTTTTCATCTCCGTGCGAAGTCCCCGCAATGTTGTCTGAAATGCTGAAAATATTCCTTCTACTGCCATTTTACATCCGTCCTTTTATACTGAGTTCCATTTTTTTAAACCATCTTGACAATCGCTTTGTGGCAAATTCATTACGGATTTGGTTTTCCGCCAGGTCCGCCATTTCTTTGGTTACCTCAACTTTCTCTTTTCCCCGGTCTTCCGGAAATAAAGTTGCCTGATAATGGGGAGAGGTAATATGCTTTGTATTGGATTTTTTCAGTGCTGAATTTTCCTGAGCGATTTTCAATTCTTCAGAAAAATCGGTTTTGGTCCTTCTGTAATAGGGATCATTGACATTGGCAATATTCCTGGAGATTGCCTGATGTTGCTTATTATAAACGTCAACTGCATTTTTGACTAGTTTTTTTTGATTTGTTCCAAATATATCAAATTCCATAGCACTTCTCTTTTTTTATTGGCTTTGAAAATGTCAAGAGCTATGCCAAAAAAAATTATCTCAATATATAAAAAATATACAAAATGAGATAATCCTCTAGTATACATTCAGATAGAATAAATTATCAGGGATTATTTTTTTACCGGGAAAGACTACGGCAATATAAAATATAGAATAAATTCGCTGGAATTTTTTTCCAATTCAAATCAAAAACCGTATTTTTTACTGCCGGACACGCACTTTCCATTATCGGTTATTGAATAAATTTCTTTAATATTTTATTGTGACTTTATTGTTTTTTATCAAAAAATGAGATTTTTTATTGTAATGTTAACTTTTTACCCGCTTTTATGAAAAATATTCCTGTTTACTGGAAAAATATTATGTCTCAATCTTACGTTTATTAAGTTTTCAACCTGCCAGACTACTTTTTTTTTAAAATCTATTGTATTAAATTGACCGGTCAAAAATTAAATTATGAAGGAGAATGAGAATGAAGAATTTACCAATTTTATTGCTGTTAATCGTATTGGTAGCAATATCCTGTACCAGGGAAACAAATCCCTTTTTCAGGGAATGGGATACCCCTTTTGGAATCCCCCCTTTTGAAGATATTGAAATTGCCCATTACATGCCCGCTTTTGAAGAAGGGATCAAGCAGGAAAAAGCAGAAATCAAAGCCATTGTCAATAACCAGGAAGCGCCTACTTTTGACAACACTATTGTGGAACTTGAAAAGACCGGCCAGTTGCTGGACAAAGTTTCCGGTGTTTTTTATAATTTAAAGTCGGCCCATACCAATGATGCCATGAATGACCTGGCTAAAGAACTGGCGCCCATGTTATCCAATCATAATGACGAAATCGCGCTGAATGATAAACTTTTTCAACGGATAAAAACCGTTTATGACAACCAGGACCAGGAAGACCTGACTGCTGAGGAAAAAACAGTTCTTGAAAAATATTACAAAGATTTCGTTCGCGCCGGCGCTCTGCTTTCCGAAAAAAATAAAGAACGGATCAAAGAAATCAACAGTCAATTAAGTTCATTAACACTCGAATTCGGGGACAATGTACTCAAGGAAGTTAATAATTTCGAACTGGTGATCCGGGATGAAAAAGACCTGGCCGGTTTACCGGAAAATGTCCGTACCCTTGGACGTGAAAATGCTGAAGAAAAAGGATATGAAGATGTCTGGGTTTACACTATTCAGCGAACCAGCCTCTACCCTTTCCTGACCTATTCCGAACGACGTGACCTGCGTGAAAAATTATTCAAAGGGTATATCAATAAAGGTGACAACAACAACGAATATGACAACAAGGAAAACATCAAAAAAATCCTTAAACTGCGTCTGGAAAAAGCAAATATGCTGGGTTATGATACCCATGCCGATTATGTGCTGGAAAAAACCATGGCCAAAACGCCGGAACGTGTCAATGACCTGCTGATGAAAATCTGGGACCCGGCCCTTGAAAAAGCAAAAGTAGAAGCTTATGACCTGCAAAAAATGATCGATGCCGAAGGTAAAGATTTTGATCTGAAACCCTGGGACTGGTGGTATTACGCGGAAAAACTGAAAAAAGAAAGATACGGACTGGAAGAAAGTATGCTGACACCTTATTTCCAGATGGAAAATGTCCGACAGGGAGCTTTTGACCTGGCCACAAAACTCTGGGGAATAAAATTCAAAAAAATCGAAGATGTTGTCCTCTATCATGAAGATGTCGAAGCCTTTGAAGTGATTGACAAGGACGGCAGCCATATTGGTGTTTTTATGACCGATTATTATCCCCGCGCCAGTAAACGTGGCGGCGCCTGGATGAACAGCTGGCGAAAACAGCATAACATTGATGGCAATTCGGTAAGACCGATCGTATATAATGTAGGTAACTTTGCGAAACCCAGTGGTGATGATCCGTCATTATTAAGTTTTGACCAGGTGATGACGCTTTTTCATGAATTTGGCCACGGGTTGCACGGATTATTAACAGATTGTCATTATCCACGTGTATCAGGTACAAGTGTACCCCGAGATTTTGTGGAACTCCCGTCACAGATTATGGAAAACTGGGCCGGCGATCCGGAATACATCAAAGAATATGCAAAACACTATAAAACCGGCGAACCGATTCCCGATGAATTGATTGAAAAAATCAAAGAAGTCGGTACCTTTAACCAGGGATTTGCAACCGTCGAATACACAGCCGCCGCCCTGTTGGATATGGCTTATCATACAAAAACCGACTATACCGCTCTGGATGTCAATGAATTTGAAAATAAAACACTGGATGAACTGGGACTGATCCCGGAAATCGTGGTCCGCTACAGAAGCACTTATTTCAACCACATTTTTGCCGGTGGTTATTCTTCCGGATATTATTCATACATCTGGGCCGGTGTTTTGGATACCGATGGCTATCAGGCCTTTAAAGAGACCGGTAATATCTTTGACCAGGAAACAGCCCGCAGTTACCGGGAAAATATCCTTGAAAAAGGCGGATCCGAAGATGCAATGGAAATGTATATTAAATTCCGCGGCAGAGAACCAAAACCCGACGCTTTACTGGAAAAACGCGGATTAAAATAATAAAAATATATTTATAAAAATAAAAGGGCTGTTCATAAAACAGCCCTTTTATTTTTTATTTTCCACTAGGAAAAAAATCGTTATTATTTACCGATCTGTTGCAGCGCAAAGGCATAAGCGCCGATGCTGATGGCTTCCGATGTACCAATTTTTGAAACGCCGACACCAATTCGCATCATCGGATCATAAGTGATTTTTTTATGGGAAAATGGCACGGCTATCTCTTTTTTCTCCCCTTTTAAGAAGGATTGTAATTCTTCAGGGTCATCGGTGTTAAAAGCTTTTACCGCCATACGCGGAAAACTGCTTCCGTCAAAATCCTGAAAATTGCTGTTCATTTCTTTAATCACATCCGGCATAAAAATATCCCTGGCCCCGGAAAGTCCACCGCCAAATACAACCAGTCCGTCAATCAATGTGGCAACATTAGCCGCCGCGTCACCGATGGCTTCCGCCATATGTTGAAAGGCGCGGACAGCAGCTGCTTGGTTGCCGGATTGTTTTCTTGTGGCTATTTCATAAATATCTTTGGGTTGCGGCACCTCATTCATATCCAATTCCGCATTTTTTGCATATTCCCGTCTGATTGCCCGAATTGAAGCAGAGGCCTCGGCATTAATATTTTTGAAAAACTTATTTCTCAGCAACCAGACTTCACCGGCATTGGAATTGTCACCAATGATCAACTGGTTGTTGATCACAATTCCGGCTCCAAAACCGGTACCTAGGGTAAACCCGACCAAATTTTTAAACCGGCGCGGACTGCGGCTATCAGCCAGTTTTTGATTGATTTCCGGTAAATAGCCGGCAATGGCTTCGCCGTATGCATAAAGATTGCCGTCATTATTAATATAAACCGGAATATTGAACTTTTCTTCCAGCATCGGGCCCAGTGCCACTCCGCCTTTAAATGCCGGTAAATTAGCAAGCTCTGCAATAATGCCGGTTTTGTAGTCTGCCGGTCCCGGAAAGGCAAAACTGATAGCCACCGGTTTCGCTTTGCCCAATTGTTTCTTTACATCATTAAAACCCTTGATAATATTTTTCAGGCAAGGTTCCAGTTCGTCAGCCATGGCGGGAGTTCTGATGGGTTCAATGATCATTTTATTGCGCTGCATGGCGGAAAACACAAAATTTGTTCCTCCGGCATCCAGTGTCATAACAATTCTATCGTCATTTTCAAAATTCATGATATATTCTTTTCACTGCTAAAGTTTTTGAAAGAGAGCAATGCGATGTAAACCAGCGCCGCCAGGGGTACCAGAAAACCAATGGAAATAGTGGTCAAATCCTGCAGAAATCCCATTAATAAAGGCACAAAAGCACCGCCCACAATAGCGGTCACCATTAATCCGGATAGCTCATTGGTCTTTTCCGGAAGACGTTCAATTGTAATGGAAAAGATTAAAGGAAAAATATTGGCAAATCCCAGCCCGATAATGATAACACTTAAGATTGCGATACCCTGGTTGCCCAGAAACAGCCCGAGTATTCCGAAAATTGACAGCAAACTGGTGATCATAAAAAACTTCTCAGGCTTTAGCCAGTTCAGGATCATGCCGCCCAGGAAACGGCCAATCATCAAAGTCGTGAAAAACAGACCAGTGCCAAGCACACCAAATTTCACAATATCAATGCCAAAATTATATTCCAGATACAGCGGAATGCCGGAACTCATACATACTTCAGCGCCGACATAGAGGAAAATTCCGGCCACCATCATCAGAACATATTTATCGGAAAGAAGGAGTAAACTGGATTTCAGAGTTGTCGGTTCACGATGGGCTTCTTTTTCTTCCTCAATATTGGTAACAGCCAGCATTAACAGGGTCACCAGCAATCCCACACTGAAGACAGGAAAAATAACTTTCCAGTCAGCGCCAAACCAGGCTGCAGCCAAAGGCGGAATAACCGGGCCGGCCAGAGAACCAATGGCTTTCACAAATTGCCCGATGGAAAGATTTCTGGAATATTTACCTTCCCGGGATACATCGCGCATAATCGGATTGCCGGCAACCTGCAATATAGTCGCCCCTCCCCCAAGCATTAAAATTGTCAGTAGAAAAAGGGGAAAAGTATTCAAGTTGAATAAAGGCAAAATCATACCCGCCAGCGCGATCAGCAGGCCCAGCATCAGGGTGAATTTTTTTCCTTTCCGATCCTGAAAAATTCCCATCGGCACTGAGAGTAAACCAAACATAATAAACCCCATGAATGGAATGACCATAGCCATAAAATTACTCAGATTGAATTCTGTTTTTGCTAATCCCACAAAGGGACCCACCGCATCACCAAAGCCCATACATAGAAAGGCCAATAAAATCGGCACAACTTTTTTATTCATTCAATTCTCCTTTTTTAGCGATTAATTTTGCACTAATTTATATTTTTATGAATAGTTCCATAACGTTACGCACTGTTATATGAAATATAAAGACTAAGTGTCAACTTATGCAAAGATTTTCTTTTATAATCTGGTTCCCAAAACAATTATTATTTTACAATAAATGGAAATTTTTTCCTCATAATTAATAAACAATTTAATTTAAAGGAAAATAATCCGGGTTTCTTTCCGGGATAATAGCAAATATTTTATGTACTTTGTTATTATTGAAAAGATAATACAAAAACCCGTTATTTTATGTCATTTTTCTGAGGGAACAATTAGATTACAGAGGATCAATTATTTCGCAAAGCTGATAAATTTTCAGGTGCGCAGCAAAAAACATTTAACATCTGTTATCAATTGGCAGGCTTTATGATAGTAGAAAAATTCTGACATATAGTTAATTAATTTTAAAGTTTGCGACCTATAATATTTATTAAGTATTGACTATAAGAATCTTGAGGGTATGAATAAAAAAGTTAAAATCAAAAATAGTATAGTTAATAATTTGATCCTGTGGCTGACCATCACAGTTGCAATATTGATGATTCTCATCAATTTTTTGTATTTGACCATAATGACAAACCGCATCACCACCCAACTGGAAGAAAAAAGCTCCCTGCAGATCAGCAATATCGCCCAGGTTCTGTCCAGTCCTCTTTGGAATATGGATCTAAAACATATATCAGAAATTGCCAAGGCCTATATGGAATCCGATGACATCGCCGGTATCAAAATTACTGACAATACCATTACAAACTTCCAGAAAAAGATTTATGACAAAATCGACCGAACGAAATCCGGTGTCTTTTTATTAAAACAGGATATTCTTCATAACAAACAAAAAATTGGTGAAGTGCAGATCCAATTTTCCAGAAGTGAAATAAAAAAGACCGAACGGCTGATCAATTTAAGTTTTGGGCTGGCAGGATTGTCGGTAATTTTGATTTTGTTATTTCTGACCAACATAATTTTAAAAAATCAACTCAAGGAACCCATCAACACTGTTGTTCAGGACTTAAACTCCATTGCCTCGGGTAACTATCAAAACCGTCTGCGAAACCAATACTATATCGAATTTCAAAAAATCATTGACGCGGCCAATTTTATGGCTGATAAAATTGAAATTCGCGACACCAGAATTAAAAATTCGCTAAAAGAGATCAATTTCTTTAAAGAATACTTTTTTACCATTATTAATGTTATGCCCTCGGCATTGATAGGCCTTAACAGGGAATTAAAAATCAATCTTATGAATCAGAAGGCCAGAAAACTCTTCCATATCCTGAACCCTGATATTGAAGGCGTTGATATTTATGAAATGATCCCGCGAATTCGAACCTTCCACGATACCATCAAAGATTCCATTCAAAACAATATCACCAATATCATTAAAAAAAATGAAATACTGGTTAATGGCAAAAAAACCTATGAAAAAATCACTATCTATCCTTTTTCTACGGCAAAGGAAAATGGTGTCATTCTCCTGTTTGATGATATCACCAATATTGTTCAGATGGAACAAATGATGATACAGTCAGAGAAAATGCTTTCCGTGGGCGGACTGGCTGCGGGAATGGCCCATGAAATCAACAATCCCATTGCCGGTATGCTGCAAAATGCCAGTGTATTGAAAAACCGGTTACTCAAAAAAATCCCAAAAAATATCTCGGCGGCAAAAAAACACAATCTGGAGTTTGATCAATTGATAAGTTATATCAAAGAACGGAAAATTGATAAACTCCTGGATTTGATTGCCGAATCAGGAAGTCATGCTTCCGAAATTATCAAAACCATGCTAAGCTTTGCCAGAAGTTCTAAAAATATTTCGGAAAAATATGATATCCTCAAGATCCTGGAAGATACCATTATTCTTATTCAAAATGATTACAGCACTAAGAAAAATTATGACTTCAAAAAAATTGACCTCATCAGAAATTACCCGGAATCTTTGCCGCAGATTCCCTGTGACAGCGGGCAGATTGAGCAAGTTATTTTCAATTTATTTAAAAATTCCGCTGAGGCAATGGCAGAGGTACCCGGAGAAAACTATAAGCCGCGAATTTCCATCACTGTCAGTGCTAATGATAATGAGGTGATTATTAAAATTGCTGATAATGGACCTGGCATTCCGGAAGATATCAAGAATAAAATATTTGATCCCTTTTTTACCACAAAGCCGGTGGACAAAGGAACCGGGCTGGGATTATCGGTTTCCTACTTTATTATCACGCAAAACCACAATGGCAGTATAAAAGTTGATTCCGGCCCCAGGCAAGGAACCTGTTTCACCATAAAACTACCCATAATGGATTAAATCATGAAGAATTTTAACAAACTGCAACTGAGAAAATTTCTGATGCCGGAGCTTGTTTTTGGGAATGGCGCCAGTAAGCTGGCCGGCACCTATTGTAAAAACTTCAATGTATCCAGGGCGCTGATAGTCACAGACAAAAACCTGGTAGCACGAGGACTATTGAGATCATTAATCAGCAGTTTGACGGCAGCAAATACAGAGTATGTGATTTTTGATGAAGTGACCCCTAATCCGCGCGCTTCAGAAGTAATGAAAGGTGCGCAGACCTTTAATTCCGAAAAATGTGAAGCTATTATTGCTTTTGGGGGCGGCAGTCCCATGGATACTGCCAAAGGTATCGGCATTGTAGCTCTAAACGGTGGCCATATCATGGATTATGAAGGCATTAACAAAATAGTCTCACCGCTGCCTCCATTGATATTTATTCCCACAACAGCCGGAACCGCCTCTGATGTTTCCCAGTTTTCCATTATTATCAATCTGCAAAATCGTCGAAAAACAGCCATTATCAGTAAAATAATCATTCCTGACATATCATTGGTTGATCCGGAGCTGACCCTTTCGATGGATAACTACCTGACCGCCTGTACCGGAATAGACGCTTTGACCCATGCCATGGAGGCCTATGTTTCCATTACCCATTCACCACTGTCTGACCTCCACGCGTTAAAAGCCATTGATCTCCTGAACCGGTATTTGCCAAAAATTCTGTCTCAACCGAAGAACGCCCTTATCCGGGGGAAAATCATGTTTGCCAGTACAGAAGCGGGACTGGCCTTTTCCAATGCCATGCTGGGGGCTGTTCATGCCATGTCCCATAGTTTGGGAGGTCATCTTGATCTGCCTCACGGGGAATGTAACTCGCTGCTACTGGAGCATGTCGTCAAATTTAATTTCCGGGAAACGCCTGACCGGTACGGCAAAATTGCCCGGGCAATGAATATCTCCACTAAAAATCTGACCCAAAAAGAGACCGGCACAAAAATATTTGATCAAATCCGCAAATTAAAACAACAATTAGGAGTCACAAATACCCTAAAAGATCTCGGCGTTCGTATGGCCGATATTCCGGTTCTCTCAAAAAAAGCAGTGAAAGATGCCTGCCTATTAACCAATCCCCGAAAAGCAAACCAACGGGACATCGAGGTCATCTATGAAGAAGCCTTCTGATAAAAACCAGAAACTGCTTATTGACCTGCTGGGTTTTTCCGAAAATAATTCCATTCAGAAAAGTTATTATCCTCAGCTGCAATCCAAACTCAAAGAACTAAAAAAGGAGAAAGAAAAATACTTTAGTTTATTTGATAATACTTCCGATGCCATTTTTATCTGCGATGCTAATTTATGCATCAAAGAAGTCAACCTTGAAGTGATTAATCGGTTTGGTTTTTCCGGAGAAGAATTAACCGGCAAAAGTTTCCTTGACCTGATCCATAAAAAAGATCATTCCAAAATAAATCAAATACGTGACAATCGGCAAACCTCCAAAGTAACTAATTTGGAGGTCGAACATATCCGCCTTGCAAACAGTCCGATATATTCCAATATTAACGCCCAAAAAATTGACCTGTACGAGAAACCCTCTGTAATTCTGGTATGCCGGGATATTACAAAATCCAAGCTGGAGCAGCAAAGACTAAAAAAACTCCACAAATTTTATCAAAAAGTAATTGAAAACTCGAAAAGCATTTTATACAGGTATCATTTTGATTCGGATTGTTATGAATTCATCAGCTCCGGATTTGCGCACTTGTTTGGTATGGAACCCCATGAAATAACCACACGTGACTCGATAAAAGAACGAATCGTGGAGGTGCGTGACTTTAAAACCTGTGAAATTATCGATTTACACGAATGGGATAAAAAAATTGCAAGCGGTCAGGTGGACTCTTTTAAGGCCGAATGGAAAATTAAAACGCCCTCCGGTGAAATCCGCTATTTATTTGACAGTTCATTGCCTTTGTACAAAAAGCCGGGTAATAAAGTTATTGGGTCTCAGGGAATACTCATGGACATTACGGACCGGAAAACCAGTGAAATCAAACTGGAACAGACACAAAAGTTCATCAATACCATTATTAATTCACTTCCTTCTGTCATTATCAGTATCGACGCAGAACTGAATATAACACACAGAAACAGTGAATCCTCAAAATTGCTGACCGGTAAGGAAATTCTTCCTGATCAGGTAAAACTTTTCACACTATTCCCATTTCTTAAACAATTATCCAAAGAGATCACAAACTGCATTACAACTCATATCCCGGTTGTTCAAAAACGCTTAAAATTAAAAATTGACCGTCAGGACCATTTATACGAGATAGCAATCTCGCCATTACTCACCGATAATTTAAAAGGTGCTGTCATTCGAATGGACGATATTACGAACAAAATCAAACTGGAGCAAATGATGCTTCAATCGGAAAAAATGCTTTCCATTGGCGGGCTGGCTGCCGGTATGGCCCATGAAATCAACAATCCCATCGCCGGTATTATTCAAAACACCCAGGTGCTGCAACTCCGATTGAATGCCAACAGCCCCAAAGGTCAGCAGTTATCCGAAACGATCGGTATTGACAGGTGGAAAATTGAGAATTATCTCAGCCAACTGGAAGTGTTCAAAATACTTTCCATGATTTCAGAATCGGGAAAACGGGCCGCAAAAATAGTTCGTAATATGCTCAGCTTTGCCCGCAAAGATGAATCGGAGAAAGGCGACCACAATATTATAGAAATGATCGAAGAAACACTGCACATAATCGCCACCGACTACAATATGAAAAAGAAATATGATTTTAAAAAAATAAAAATTATCCGTGACTATATTATAAAAAATAAAACGATTTATTGTAACCGCGGACAGATTCAACAGGTTCTGCTAAATCTTTTTAAAAATGGCGCGGAAGCCATGCAGCAGACCGCTGAGTTGCGACATCCGGAATTCAAGATAGGATTAATGGAAGACCCGGAGTTTTTGAATATCACCATCAATGATAATGGCCCCGGAATTCCCGGTTCAATTATAAAAAATATCTTTGACCCCTTCTTCACAACTAAGGAGCCGGGTATGGGCACCGGCCTGGGACTTTCTGTTTCCTATTATATCATCACTAAGAACCACAAAGGCACAATGTCCATCGAAAAATCCAATAATTCAGGCACCCGGTTTAAAATACAACTGCCTGTTAAACCAAAATAAAATACTCATGAAAAAAATAAAAATTCAAAATATCGCAAAAACAACAAAAAATAAATTATTCATTATTTATTCCATCATTTTCACTGTTGCAATCGGCATAATAATTCTGATCTATTTTGCACAATCGAATAAGTTGAAAAGACAGATATTGGAAAAGGTTAAACTCGCGGCGGTAAGCATCGACATAGACAAACTTAATTATTTATCCACCATAGCCATAGACATTAACAACCCCACTTATAAAGAAATAAAAAAACAACTCATTAAATTAAAAAAAGAAATACCAAACTGTGAATACCTCTATATACTGCACAAAACAGACAATCAATTTTACTTTTTGATCAATGCGGTTCCACTGGCCATTGAAACCAGCCGGCCGGATATTGTCGGCGAGCCTTATCATAATAGTCATCCTGAATATGATCGCGCTCTGGAGAACAAAATTCCTAAAACCTTTGGCCCCATCAGTGATGAGTACGGCAAAACCATTGTATCCATTGTCCCAATCCACCAGGAGGATAGCCGGTATCTCTTTGCTGCCGATATAACCGCCAATAACTGGTACCGCCGACTATTTATCATTTTGATACACCCGGTAATTGGTATCATTTTGATAAGTTTCGCCCTGATTATCTATTTGTCCATGAAAATAAAATTCATCGGCATCGTTGACAAAAAAAATGAAGAATTGATCAAATCCGAAAAAATGCTTTATTCCACTTTTCAATCGGTAGGCGACGGACTGATCACTACCGATATAAACGGAAAGGTCAATTATATCAATGATGCGGGTATTAAATTATTGAAACCCGCCGGAGCGATTATCGGCCGGCCCCTGCCGGAAGTTTTCAATTTTTCAGAAGAGAATGCAATTATATCCCATTTAACGACTAAAGAACGAACTGTGATTAATGATGTTAAATATTCAAAAAATGGACATCCACACATTTTCAGTTTTTCATCGGCTGTTATCAAGCATGAAAACTCAGTCACCGGGCATGTTATCACTTTCAAAGATACCTCGGAATCCTATCAATTAAAACAGGACCTGATTCGCAGTGAAAAACAAATTAAATCCATTATTCAAAATTCACCGCTGTTTCTGGCCACCTTTGAATCCGACGGACATATTACGTTTCTGAATGGCAATATCTTACAAAAAATGGGGATTGAAAAAGACCTGTTTCTGGGTAAATCGATCTTTGACTTGTTTGATAAAGATGATAAAACCATTAAACAATTCAAACTGGCATTAAAGGGTGACGAAAATTCCTTTACCACCCAATATAAAGACCTTTATCTGAAAATAAATTTTTCACCATTTATCCATTCGGATAATCATTTTTCCTCGGTATTGTGTGTGGGCTATGATATCACGGAAAATATCGAAACGGAAAAATCCCTGCGGGAAAGCGAAGAAACTTTCCGCGCGCTGACGGAAAATTCACCGGACATTATTATGCGGTTCAATCCTTCACTGGAACATCTTTATACAAATCAGGCGGTGGAGAGATATACCGGAATTCCCCGGCACAAATTTTTTGGCAATAAACATTCAGATTTGGATTTTCCTGAAGATATCAGCCGGAAATGGGAGCAAAAATTACATGAAGTATTTGATTCGGGTAAAATCGGCCGTATGGAATTTTACCTCAATAATACCTGGTTTGACTGGATCATTATTCCGGAATTTGATGACAATGGCAATGTAAAGGCCGTCATTACCTCAGCCCGTGATATAACCAGTATCAAACGGTCTGCCAAAGAACTGGAGTTCCTGCAGAGTTATCTATCGGATATTATTGATTCCATGCCTTCAATATTGATCGGTATCAATGTCGATGGTGAGATAAATCTGTGGAACAAAGCAATAGAAAAACTGACGGGGAAAAAATCTGATGACGTTTTAAACAAACATGCCGATGATGTGGTCCGCGAGTTTCATTTAGACCTTGACCTGATTCGCCGCAGCATTGAAGAGCACCGGGAGAAATGGATCCAAAAGGAAGAAATCATAATTAATGGTCAAATTTATTTTATGAAAATCATCATCTATCCCCTATCACTTGATGACTCAAAAAGCGCGATTATAAGAATGGATGATATCACTGATCAAATTCGAATGGAAGAGATGCTGATCCAGTCGGAGAAAATGCTTTCATTGGGTGGATTGGCTGCGGGAATGGCCCATGAAATCAATAATCCAATCGCCGGTATGGTCCAAAATTGTGATGTGCTGATCAACCGTTTGATTAAAAAACTGCCCAAAAACGATTCCATTGCCCGGCAGTATGATCTTAACTTTAATGATATGCTGAAATATATGGAAAAACGAAATGTTATCAGAACGCTGCAGATGATCAAACAGTCAGGCCGGAAAGCCGCTGATATTGTAAAAAATATGCTGGATTTTGCCAGAAAAGACAGCGGGACAAAGGCCGGCTACCTGCTCTCCGGTATACTTGAAGAATCCATTAAACTGATTGTCAACGACTTTAGCCTGAAAGACAAATATGATTTCAAAAAAATACAAATTGAAAGAGATTATCCGGAAGAGGAATGCAGGGTATTTTGCGACAAAGGCCAAATACAGCAGGTGCTGCTAAACATTTTAAAAAACGGCGCGGAAGCCATGGCCGAAACAAAGCGTCAATATCCCCGTTTCAATATAAAAATCATTAACACTGATGCTGCAATTATAATGAAAATTGCCAATAACGGACCTAAAATACCGGATGATAAAAAGAAATATATTTTTGATCCCTTTTACACGACCAAATCGCCGGACAAAGGTACCGGATTGGGATTATCGATTTCTTATTTTATTATTGTTCAAAACCATGGCGGTGAAATATTTATCGAAGACGATGCTAAAGAAGGAACAGAATTTGTAATTAAATTGCCAATTAATAAGGATTTGAAATGATACTACCGGAAAATATTCCGACCCGCTTTTTATATATCCGGTCTTTTTCTACGCCTGGCAGAATATTAACTATTCACGCGCAAAAACCAATGATAGGTTTGCCAAGAGGTGTATCAGGCTCACACCTGATTTTTTGCTGTAATTCTTACGGAGGAGAACGTCCATATCTATGAAGAATTTCAAAGATATAAGCATAAAAAATAAATTGATCAGCATAATTTTAAGTATTGTGTCCCTGATGCTGATCATTGGATTTACTGTTCTGGCTTATTTTTCAATAGATCTTCTGTCCTCCGCAAAAACAGCTGAAGCTGAATCATTGGCGAAAATCATCGGCGATTATTCTATTGCCGCTTTAACATTTAATTATCCCGAACGGGGTTATGAAATTTTAAATAAACTTGAAAATAACCCCAATGTAATTGCTTGTTTTATTTATGATGATGATATGGAACTCTTTGCCGCTCATATTTACGATGAAGAAACCAAAATGGACGCCCCCAATATTACCGGCGGGCTGGAATTTGAATTTTTTAAAGGTGACAATTATCACATCCTGCGGAAAATAAACTACAATAACAACAGCTATGGCTGGATTTACCTGATCATAAATTCCCACATTATTTCAACAACTTTGCTGATCATTTTTATCTTTACAGTTTTACTGTTGGCCCTGATGTTTGTAAGCTATTTAATGGCCAACCGGCTCCAGCGCTTTATATCGGAACCGGTTATGGAACTGGCACAAACCGCCCGGCAGATCGGGAAATCCGGCAAATATTCCA
>CAYYMT010000001.1:85995-87710 GCA_964472715.1 uncultured bacterium
TTCCATACGTATTCAAAAAAAACAGAAGGACGAGATCGGGCAGTTATATAATGAATTCAATAAAATGCTGTCAGTCATTGAGAAACGAGAAATAGAAAAAAATGCCGCCCGGGAAAAAGTAAAAGAAAATGAGCGCTGGATAAATACCATTATCAATAATCTGAATGACTCCGTTGTTGTTCATGACATTCCCACCGGTAAGATCATTTATGTCAATGACACGGCCTGCAAAATGTATGGTTATAAAAAAGACGAAATGAAGCAAATTAATATTGCAGATTTGAGTACAAATGATTCTGTTTTCAATCAAAAGACAGCGCTGGAAAAAATGAAAAAATGCCTGAATGAAGGCCCCCAGGTTTTCCAGTGGCACACCCGCAAAAAAGATCATACTGAATTTTGGGTGGAGGTGAATATGCGCAAGGCTATTTTAAACAATAAAGAAAGGATCATGGTAGTTGTGCGCAATATTGAAGACCAGAAAAGGAAGCAACAAGAAATTAACAATCTGCAGAAATATTTAATTGATATCGTTGACTCCATGCCTTCAATAATCATCGGCACCGATGAAACCATACGCATAACACAGTGGAATCGCAAAGCCCAAAGTTTTACGAATCTATCGGTGGATGATGTGCTGGGCCAGAATTTGTCCGTAATCGATTCGCCCCTGCCCGAAAATCTTGCCGCCCAGATCAAAGAATCTATTGCCAGCGACAAAGTGATCATTAATGAAAAAGTAAAATTATGGGTCAATGATCATAAATACTACTTCACCATCACAATTTATCCCCTGAGTTCGGGCAGCGGCAATGGCGCGGTCATCCGGCTTGATGATGCCACAGAAAAAGTCCGTATGGAAGAATTAATGATTCAGTCGGAAAAAATGCTGTCCATCGGCGGGTTGGCCGCCGGAATGGCCCACGAAATCAATAATCCCCTGGCAGGTATGATGCAAAATGCTGCGGTTGTTTTAAATCGCCTGACAAAACACTCTTCCATAAATGAATCCATTGCCAACGAATGCGGCACAACCATGAGCGCCATCAGCCAATTCATGTCCAAACGGCGGATTATAAAACAATTACGCCTGATTTCCGATTCCGGCCAGAGGGCCTCGGAAATCATCTCCAACATGTTGAGTTTTGCCCGGAAATCCGAGTCCAAATTTGATTATGTCCAGTTATCAAAAGTGCTTGATCTTTCCATAGATCTTGCAAAAAACGACTATGACCTCAAGAAAAAATATGATTTCAGAAAAATTAAAATCCAGCGGGATTACCAGGAGAATTTACCCGACTGCTACTGTGACCGCAGAAAAATAGAACAGGTGTTTTTGAATATATTAAAAAACGGCGCCCACGCGATGAGCACTGTTAAAGACCGGCCGTCACTGTTCAATATCAAAATCGCCATGAATGATACACATTTTATCATAGCTGTTGCTGATAATGGCCCGGGAATTCCCGCCGAGTCCAGAAAACGGATTTTTGAACCTTTTTATACAACTAAAGATATCGGGGAAGGTACCGGACTGGGATTGTCGGTTTCATATTTTATCATTACGGAAAATCATAATGGGCAAATGTATGTTGAATCCGAAGTAAATAAGGGAACCCGGTTTATTATTAAATTACCGGTATAGAATAATAAGAGAGATCGCTTATGAATTTATATTTAAATACAATCCTGATTGTGACCGGTTTTTTTCTTTT
>CAYYMT010000002.1:0-70208 GCA_964472715.1 uncultured bacterium
GTGGATTCTAATTTTTTGGTGCCAATATTGGACGTCAAAATAATTATTGTATTTTTGAAATCGATTTTACGTCCGTAATTATCTGTTATATTACCTTCGTCAAAAATCTGTAATAGCACATTAAATACATCAGGGTGAGCTTTTTCAATTTCGTCAAAAAGCACCACAGAATAGGGGTTTTTCCGGACCCGTTCAGTTAATTCACCGGCGTCTTCATAACCGACATATCCCGGGGGAGCGCCAACCATTTTGGAGACAGCAAACTTTTCCATGTACTCGGACATATCAATTTTTATCAGTGCATCTTCCCGGGTAAAAAGATAACGGGATAATACTTTGGCCAATTCTGTTTTGCCAACTCCTGTAGGTCCCAGAAATAAAAAGGTACCGATTGGCCTTGACGGGTCTTTTAAACCGGCGCGGGATCGACGGATCGCTTTGGCCAGGATTTTTATTGACTCATTTTGTCCGATTATCTCCTGGCGGAGATTTTCTTCCATCTTGATGAGTTTTTCATTTTCCGTTTCCATAACTTTATTGACAGGAATACCTGTCATCATAGTCACAATGTCTGCCATATCTTCAGATGACACCTGCACCGGATTGTTTTGGCTGGTGATATTCCATTTATTTTTGGCGAGTTCCAGTTTTTCAGTCAGCTGTTTTTCTTCATCCCGTAACAAGGCTGCTTTTTCAAAATTCTGATCCCTGACAACCGCTTCTTTCTGTCCGACAATATCATTTAGTTCTTCTTCGATGTGCATAACTTCTTCAGGTACGATGACTTCTTTGATGTGTACCTTGGAACCAGCTTCATCCATAACATCAATTGCTTTATCAGGTAAATAATTATTGGTAATGTATTTATGACTTAATTCAACGGCGGTATAAAGGGCTTCATCAGAGTATTTTACGCCATGATGATCTTCATATCTTTTTCTTAATCCTTTTAAGATGTCCAGGGTTTCCTGGAATGACGTCTGTTTGACCCGCACTTCCTGAAACCTTCTGTCCAGTGCGCCGTCTTTTTCAATATTTTTCCGATATTCATCCAGAGTGGTGGCACCGATACATTGTATATTACCCCGCGCCAGGGCCGGTTTAAAAATATTTGAGGCATCCAGAGAAGTTCCGGCACCACCGGCGCCGACAATTGTGTGAATTTCATCGATAAATAAAATGGTATCTTCGATTTGCTGAAGTTCATTCATGATCTTTTTCATGCGCTCTTCAAACTGTCCTCGATATTTGGTGCCGGCTACTATGGCAGCCAAATCCAGGGCAACTAATCGCTTGTTATGCAGTAGCCGTGGTACTTTTTTGCTGACAATTCTCAGTGCCAGACCTTCAACAATAGCGGTTTTACCGACTCCCGGTTCGCCGATCAGAACCGGATTATTTTTTTTGCGGCGGGAAAGAATCTGGACCATTCGTTCAATTTCTTTTTCACGGCCAATCACCGGATCCAGTTGCTCCTTTCTGGCCAGTTCAGTCAAATCCTGGGAAAAGTGGTCCAGGGCGGGAGTTTTACTTTTCTTACTTTTAGGTTGTTTCGATTCTTCACGAATTCCCCCCAAATCCTTTTTCACAGCGTCGCGAAAGTTTTGGTAATTAATTCCAAACTCTGCTAAAGTTTGGGCCGCAATTCCTTCATTGGTTTGTAAAATGGAAAGCACAATATGCTCATCCCGTATAATATCAGAGTGCAGCAACTGCGCTTCACGATAGGTGTTGCGCAGTACTTTTTCCACGCCTTTATTCAAGGGAAGTGATCCGATAATCCGCCCGCCCCGGGCAGTATCGGCATACTCTTCCAACGCCATGATCATATCCTTAAGTTCAAATTCAAAGGAATTCAAACTCTGGAGCGCGGTAGAATCAGTTGAGTTCAAAATAGCCAGCAATACATGCTCAGAACCAACAGTATTGTTTTCCAGTCGCGACGCCTCTTCACGGGCCGCTAAAATGATTTCCTGTATTCGTTTTGAATAATTTTTTTTCATAAGTAATTATATCTCTATTTTTTTAGTTTACTTCAATTGACAAGTGTTTATCTTCCATGTGTAAAACTTTTTCAGTTCTTTGAGCGATTTCAGGATTATGGGTTGCAATAATGAAAGTATTCCCAAAATCCTCATTCAATTTCAATAATAAATCTACAAGATTTTTACTGTTTTTCAAATCAAGATTCCCGGAAGGTTCATCAGCCAGGATAACTTTGGGATTATTGATCAGGGCCCTGGCAACGGCAATACGCTGCCTTTCTCCACCTGACATCTCCGACGGTTTATGGGTCATGCGATGAGCCATGCCGACTTTTTCTAAAATTTCTCTGGCCCGGTCTTCGGTATCATCGGATTTATTCTTATAGACCATGCTGGGTAACAGGACATTTTCCAGCGCGGTGAATTCCGGCAACAGGTGATGAAACTGGAATACAAAGCCAATGGCTTCATTTCTGAAGCGCGCTTTTTCCACATTCGACAGAGCAAAGGGGTCAATACCATTGTAAAATACTTCTCCCGCATCCGGTTTGTCCAGTGTTCCCAATATATTGAGAAGTGTGGATTTGCCAATTCCCGACGGTCCCATTAAAGCCACAAAATCACCCCGGTTTAAAACAAAACTGATATTTTCAAACACAGTAATATTATTTTCTTTGCTGAAATATTGTTTTTTTAAATTTTTTACTTCCAATACTTTGGTGTTATTTTTCATATCTGATCGCTTCCAGTGGCAAAAGTTGACTGATTTTGTAAGCCGGGTATATAGTTCCCAGAAATATCAATATTATGCCGGTAATGATAATTAAAAACAAATCAAGAAAATAAAGTTTAACCGGCAGATAGGGAATAAAATAGACCGGCGGCAAAGGAATGAAGTTGTATTTTGCCTGTAGAATTATAATTGTCAATGACAAAAATAAACCGGCAATCATACCGATCAAACCGGTGATCATGCCCAAACGGGTAAAAATCTTTCTTAACTGGGTATTATTTACACCTAAGGCCTGCAGCATTCCAATCTCTCTTATCTTCTCCATGACCAGCATGACCAAGGAACTGGTCAAATTAAAAACAGCAACAAATATAATTAAACTAAGGGCAATAAACGTTCCATACTTTTCCAGTTTCATAGCGCCAAATAAAGTCTGGTGCAACTCCTCCCAACTTTTTATATCAGCGTCCCGGAAATTTATTGTTTTTAATGCGGACATCATTTTTCCGGCTCGTTTATAGTCCTTAAATTTAACATTGATTTCCGTATAATTGTTCCCTTTACGAAATATTCGCTGCCCTTGTGAGAGGTCAATAAATGCCACATTATCATCATAATCAAACAAATCCAGCCGGAATACACCGGTGAGGACAAATTGACCGACATAAGGAATGTTAAAAGTACTACCGATTTTCAGCGGATTGACCACATTCACTGTATCACCAATATAAAGCCCCATCTTGTCCACCAGCCGGTATCCCATAATAATACCCGGTAATTCGCTGACAGGGGAATTCAGGTAATTCCCGCCACGGACAAAGAGCGACTCCCCGAACATCTCTTCCCTGGCAACGGAATCAACAGCTTTAATTTTGACGACAGCATCCTTGTGATCATTGGTCAAAATCGATTTGCTTGTCACAGCCGGATGAACACTTAATTTTTTTTCTTCACGAAATTTCGTTTGAATGGCTTTCACATCATCCGGGTTGAGCTGATTTCCTATAATTTTTACATGAGATTCAAAATCAATCAGTCGCCGGCTGATCTCATTTTCAAAGCCATTTAATACTGCCACTGCCAAAATCATGGCAAAAATTCCAATTGCAACCCCCACAATAGAGACCCAGGAAGTGAAGGATATCAATCCGGTTTGTTTCTTGGAGAAAAAATACCTGAAAGCAACCATGTTGATAAATTTTTTATTCATAACGAATTGCCTCCACCGGTTCCAGTCTTGTCGCTTTATAGGCGGGATAAATTGTTGCCATCAGACAAAAAAACAAAGCGCCGGCGCCAATATATAAAAAATTCCAGGCATTGAGGAGAATCGGTAAATTCTGCATAAAATAAACATCTTCAGGAATCGAAATAATTCCAAATTTTTGTTGTAACCACGTAATTCCAAGCGCCAATAAATACCCGCATCCAATGCCTGTAAGTCCAATCAGCATTGATTCAATCACAAATATTTTCAATATCTGGTTGTTGTTCACGCCGTAACTTTTCAAAATACCGATATCTTTTGTTTTTTCGATTACGATCATCATCAGGGAACTGACAATATTGAAAATAGCGACCAAACTGATCAGGCCGAAGATCAAAATAACCGGCAAGCGCTGGACTCTCAGCCATTCGAACAGATTAGCGTGCATATCATTCATACTTCTGGCATTATAGGGAAATCCCAGGCTTTCATCAATATCCGCTGCGATTTGATCAGCTTTATCCGGATCGCTTAACATAATTTGATAGCCGGATATTTCATCTCCAATTTGAAATAATTCTTTTGTGGCCTGCAAACTGGTATAAACAAAAATATCATCGTAGTCGGAAATTCCGGAATCATACAAACCGGTTACCACAAAAACGCCGATTTTTGGCCGGCGGCCAACTCCCCTGGCACCATGAATAACGAAGAGATAGACTTCATCGCCAATCGCCAATTCCAGTTTATTAGCCAGTTTTTCACCCATCAGGAGGCCGGGATTATCATCGTCCGTCTTAAAATTAGCCTGCCCTTTGGAAATGAAACGCTCAATATTAATAGTATGACCAATTTGTTCATGATCAATTCCTTCAACAATGACCCCATCGGTGAGATTTTTATTACGAATGATGACATGGCGCTGAATATAGGGAACGATGTGGGTTATTTCCGGATATGACTCTAATTGCTCCTCTACTTTCCGGGCGGAATCCAGTGAGGCCGAATACATCAGATTGAGACGAATGTGGGCGTCAAAGTCCACTAATTTGGACTTGAGTTCCTTTTCGAAACCGTTAAGTATGGAAATGGTTAATATTAAAGCAGCGACACCCACGCTGAGTCCGATCACAGAAAAAATACTGATAAAACTGATAAATCCGATTTTGTGATGGCCAAGTAAATGTCGCTTTGCAATATAATAGGATATATTCATTGCTTTTATCTGAATTATGTCTTCATTTGCGGGAACAGCAGTACATCACGAATTGTTTTCTGGTTTGTAAATAACATGGTCAGGCGATCAATTCCAATACCCACACCACCGGTTGGCGGCATGCCGTATTCCATGGCCTGAATAAAATCCTTATCATAAGTTTGCGCCTCTTCGTCACCTTCCAGCCCCAGTCGTTCCTGGTTCCGCAGGCGCTCTTCCTGATCTATCGGGTCATTCAGTTCGCTAAAGGCATTGGAAAATTCCTTGGCACCGATAAACAGTTCAAATCGTTCCACAATTCGGTCGGAACCGTCCCGTTTTAATTTTGCTAACGGCGAAATAGCTTTTGGAAAATCGATCACAAAGGTCGGCTGAATCAATTTCGGTTCCACAAATTGATCAAAAAGATATTCTATATAATTACCATAGTGATCTTTGTCACCGGTCTTAATGCCTTTGGATTCACAGACCTTTTTCATTTCCGCCTCATCGGCTTCACTCAGATCAATGCCAACATATTCTTCCAGCAGATCAAACATGGTTTTACGGGCAAAGGTCTTTTTAAAATCAATGGTTTCGCCTTCGTAAGTGAACTCATATTCACCCAGTTGGTCGCAAATATGCTTGAACATTTTTTCAACGAAATCCATCATATAGTTGTAGTCCACAAAGGTCTCATAAAATTCCAGCAATGTAAATTCCGGATTATGGTTTCTGTCAATACCTTCATTGCGAAAGTTCTTCGACATTTCAAACACCTTGTCAAAACCGCCGATAATACATCTTTTCAAATAGAGTTCATCGGAAACTCTCAGAAAAAACTCCCTGTTCAGTGCATTATAATGGGTTCTGAAGGGCCGGGCCGAAGCGCCGCCGTAAAGGGTTTGCAGGATCGGTGTTTCCACTTCCAGATAGCCATTGTCGATCAGAAAATTTCGCACCCAGGTCATGATCTTGCTTCGGGTTTCAAAAACCTTGCGGGAATCGGGATTCACGATCAGATCGAGATAACGCTGACGGTAGCGCTGTTCTTTATCGGAAAAAGCATCATAAACCTTACCCTCTTTTTCTTTAACTACAGGGAGCGGACGGATACTTTTTGACAGAATTGTCAATTCCTCAACAAAAATGGTGATCTGACCGGTGCGGGTTTCAGTGACAGTACCGGCCACGCCAATAATATCTCCCAGATCCAAAAGTTTGAAAACCTGGTATTGCTCTTCACCCAGTTTTTTTTGCTGGAAAAAGACCTGGATTTTTCCCTGTGAATCCTGAAGGTCACAAAAATTGGCCTTGCCCATCTGCCTGATAGCAGTCAGACGTCCGGCCACACGCACAACCGTCTTATCCTTTATTTCTTCGTAATTATCAAGGATCTGCCGTGTAAAATGAGTTCTGTTATATTCATAGGGAAAAGGATTGATCCCCATTTCTCTGAGTTTTTCAATTTTATCTTTTCTGACATTAATTATTTCGGTTAAAGATTTACCCATCGATTCGGTATTACTCAATTTATTTTCTCCTTTTTGCTTGCATGATTAAATATGCATCAATAAAGTCGTCGATATTTCCATCCATGACAGCCTGTATGTTTCCGGTACTGAGATTAGTCCTGTGGTCTTTTACCATTGTGTAGGGCTGAAACACATAGGAACGGATCTGATGTCCCCAGCCAATGTCAGTTTTAGTCTCTTCCACCTTATTTTTTTCTTTTTCCAGTTCTTCTTTGTGATGCTGGTAAAGACGCGCTTTCAATAATTTCATGGCGCTTTCTTTATTTTTATGCTGCGACCTTTCATTCTGACACTGAACAACAATATTAGTGGGGAGATGTGTAATTCTGATAGCAGAATCGGTTTTATTCACATGCTGGCCACCAGCGCCACTGGCCCGGTATGTATCAATGCGCAGATCCTGGGAATTGATCTCAACCTCAATCGTATCATCCACCTCGGGATAAACAAAAACCGATGCAAAGGAGGTATGCCGTCTTGCATTGGAATCAAAGGGAGATATTCGCACCAACCGGTGAATTCCAGCTTCGGCTTTCAGGTAGCCATAGGCATAATCTCCTTTTATCTCAACGGTAACATCTTTGATACCGGCCTCATCGCCTTTTAGCAGGTCAATAACTTTGGCTTTCATACCGGATTGCTCGACATACCGCAAATACATCCGTAATAGCATGTCAGCCCAGTCCTGGGATTCCGTACCTCCGGCGCCGGGGTGAATTGTCAAAATGGCATTTTTGTCATCATCTTCCCCATTCAACATACTTTTCAGATTGAGTTTTTCAACTTTTTTGGTCAAGGGGATGAGAATATTTTCCACTTCCTGCAAAAGTTCGTCATCATCTTCCATTTCTGACAACTCATAAAACTCAATGGCATCATTCAGTTGTTTTTTGACACTATCATATTCTTTGATGGTATCTTCAAATTTACTGATCTTGCTGGTGATCTTCTGCGCTTTTGAAGGATCATTCCAAAAATTTTCGTCAGTTGTTAAAGACCTTAGACCTTGCAGTTCCTTTTTCTTAGTTTCGACGTCAAAGAAACCTCCGCAAATCTTCCACCTGAGGCTTTAATGTCTCAATTGTCTGTTTAATATCCAGTTCCATTTTGACCTTATTTAATTAAATCTTCCGAGGGCAATAAGGAGGAAAATTCTTTGTAACTGGAGAGAGCAATATAAGTTCTGGTCTGCAACACACCATCCCAGGATTGAATATCAGACAGTAATTTTTCCAGTGTCATGGTGTTTTGTGTCTGAATTTTTAAAAGATGCGATCCTTCGCCGGTAATGGAGTGACATTCGATGATATCACTGACTTTATGAGTGTTATCTACAAAACTGTTATAATTTTTTGACGGAGTTGTAATGACAAAAACAAAGGCTGTCACCTCTTTACCGATTTTAGAGTTGTTTACCTTGGCGTGATATCCGCTGATAATGCCTTTCTGCTCCAGTTTTCGCATTCTTTCACTGACCGCCGGAATTGTTAATCCCACCTGTTCAGCGATTTTATTTCTTTGAATTCTTCCTTCTCTCTGCAAAATATCCAAAATTTGAACATCGATTTTATCCATCTTCAATTGAACTCCTGTTCTTTATTTTTGATTAAATTTATTTAAGTAATCCATGAATAAATCAAGATACTCACGGACACAATATTTAATACATTTAAAATTTTTGGTAAATTATCAAAAAACTGACGATTTTTTGTTTTCGGAATGATTATTACCATATCATTCCCGATTTTTGGTTCAGTTCGAAATTTACCTTTTTGCAGGAAATACTCCAAATTAATAATTTGTTGAAGTATCTTTTCATTACTTTTTAAATTTTGAACTTCCCCAATTAATTCGATTTTACTCAAATCAGCCGAGGCTTTAGGCCCGCCGGCCAGAGAAATAATGTCCACCAGGCCGGCATATTCCGGCACAATATAAACGCCGGGATTATGAATTTCACCCCAAATACTGATTTTGTGATTTTCATTATTTAAAAAAGCAGAATCCCGCCGGGCAACCACTTCAAAACCTCTCACCTGCGGTGTAAAATTATTTGACTGCCCCTGTTGACCGAACAATACCTTCAAAAATATTATACAGCAAAGGATTGTTTTATATAGATTTTTCTTATTCATTTCCAATAATCAATATTTCTAAATAAATTAAAACAGTCAACACGGTTAATTCATAATTCGTAACCTTTACAAAAAGCCTCATAATTTCAACTTTAAAAGACAAATTTGCAACCATCTTATGAAGATAATTTTTTATGCCATAGCAAAATTTCAATAATTTAACTAACCAACTGAACAAAAGTGTCTTAATTAAATTATTTATCACTGAAGAAAAGTTTATTCAGAAATCCGCGCAGAGTATCTTCATTGAGATTACGGTAAAACATGCCTTCGTAAGCAACAGAAATTTTTTGCGTTTCCTCACTGACAACAACAATGACAGCATCAGATTCTTCTGAAAGGCCAAGTGCGGCACGATGGCGGGTTCCGACCATCTGTGTCAAATCGGGATTCTGAGAGAGCGGCAATATACATCCGGCGGCCTCGATCATATTATTCTGGATCAGTATTGCGCCGTCATGCAGAGGCGATTCGGGATTGAATATCGATACCATCAAATTGGAACTGACTTTAGCATTCATTTCAGTCCCTTGTTCCTTGATGGTTTTCAGCATATTTTCCTTGGAAAGCACAACCAGACCGCCCCATTTTCGTCGTGAAAGTTCCAGGGCGGTATCGATGATCTCTTCGATCAACCGTGATTTCTGCTTATGGGTGAACCGTCCGAAGAACCGGCTTTGCCCCACATTGATCAAAATCCGCCGCAATTCCGGCTGAAAAATGATCACAAAGGCAATCACCCAAATAGTCCTTAAATTTCCCATTAAAAAGGAGATGGACTGCAGGTTTAAAATATTGGAAATAAAGGATAACAGAAATATGATGATGAGGCCAATGATCATCTGACCGGCCCTTGAATCCCTAAAAAATTTATACAGATACAAAAAAATAAAATAGACCAGAACAATATCCAGAATATCCCAAATTGTAACTGTTATGAATTTATAGGTGAATAATTCCATTTTTATTTCTTTCCAATGATTTCATCCGCGACCCTGACAGCCCGGAACGTTTCTTTGACATCATGAACGCGAACAATGTCCGCTCCATTCAATATTGATGCTGTTACCGCAGCCAGTGTTCCTTCCAGTCGTTCATCAGCAGGCAAGTCCAGCAAATTACCAATAAAAGATTTTCGTGATGGTCCTACCAATAATGGATAACCGGCACTTTTGAATTCATTTAAATAACGAATTATATCGTAATTTTTCCGCCAGGGCTTACCGAACCCGATTCCCGGGTCCAGAACAATTTTGGTCTTATCAATTCCCGAATTTTTTAACTTTCCGGCAGATTTCCAAAGGTACGCTAAAATTTCATCGATCATATTTTCATAGACCGGTTTTTTTTGCATATTTTGGGGTGTTCCCTGAATGTGCATCAAAACTGCAGATGCTTTATTTTTTGCAATAACTTCGACCATTTTCTCATCAAAATTCAGGCCGCTTATATCGTTGACAATATCCGCACCGGCTGTCAGCGCTTTTTCCGCCACTTCACTTTTGTAAGTATCAATTGAGATTGGTATGTCATTTTTTTGTCTGATTTTTTCTATCACCGGTATGACACGGGATAGCTCTGTTTTGAGATCAACTGCTGCTGCGCCGGGGCGGGTGGATTCGCCGCCGATATCAATAATATCAGCCCCTTGCTCAATCATCTTCATGGCATGGCCGTAAGCCTTTTCTTCGCCGGAGTAATGACCGCCATCTGAAAAAGAGTCCGGCGTCACATTCAAAATTCCCATGATCAAGGTTTTTTTTGACAAATCAAACCGCTGCTGTCCCACTTCAAAAATAGTCCCGGAACTTTTACTCAGAAATTCTTTCAATTCCTGCTGCAAACGCTCCAACCCGAAGCATTGGTAATCCAGGCTGGCCACCAGTTGTTTAAATTGTTTCCGCGTACCAAAGATGATTGCCGGTTTCGAATCGATTGAACAATTAGCAGCGCCTTTTGAAACGGCTGCTTCGCCCCCGATTGATAACATTTGCTGTTTCAAAATATTACAGCCGGCAGCCGGCAGCGGCGGAGTTTTCAGGATAATAAACTCACCCTTTTCCAGCATAATATTGATTCCTGCCGGATCCACCTGGCACCGCGCCATCTCCAGTTTTAACTGGTTTTTATCATTTATCGTCAGCTGTCTCAGCATCACCTGTTTTATCTCTGTTCTTCTTGTCTACATTTTCTTCTGATGCCGGTTTCTCATTATCATCTGTATTTTCTGTATTTTTTCCCGATTCTTCTTTTTTTTGCTTTGGATCATCCGGCTGGTTGGTTTGTATTTTTTCCGCAGGCTTTATCGCTACTTTTTCACCATTAATTACCTTTTTGATTTCATCGGCATCAAGTATTTCGTGCTCTAACAGAGCCTGTGCCAGCAATTCCAGTTCTTCACTTCTTTCTTTCAGAATTTCCACTGCTTGCTGCTGTGCTTCTTCAACAATTTTTCGTACTTCCTGGTCAATGACTTTCGCAGTCTCCTCGCTAAAATCACGGTGCTGAGAGATTTCTCTGCCTAAAAATATTTCTTCCTGCTTTTTACCAAAGGTTAGTGGTCCGAGTTTTTCACTCATTCCCCATTCACAAACCATTTTTCGTGCCATACCGGTGGCTCTTTCAATATCATTGCCGGCGCCGGTGGAGAGGTCATTAAAAACCATTTGTTCGGCAGCCCGGCCACCCAGTAATATTCCCAGACGTCCCTGAATATAACTTCTGGAGTAATTATGTCTGTCATCCAGAGGCAATTGGTGAGTCACACCCATGGCTCTTCCACGAGGAATAATGGTCACTTTGTGAATCGGGTCAGCTTCGGGAATATTTAACGCCACAAGTACGTGTCCGGCTTCATGATAAGCCGTCAATTTGCGTTCTTCTTCGCTAATAACCATACTCTTGCGTTCTTTGCCCATCATGACCTTATCTTTGGCATCCTCAAAATCTATATTCTGAACCTTATCTTTACCGCGCCGGGCAGCCAGCAATGCCGCCTCATTAACAAGATTCGCAAGATCAGCTCCTACAAGTCCGGGAGTTCCCCTGGCGATTACTTTGATATCAACATCTTCATCCAGTGGAATTTCTTTGGTATGTACCTCTAAAATACCGGCGCGTCCATTGACATCCGGTGAATCCACTATGATCTGACGGTCAAAGCGTCCGGGCCGCAATAAGGCATTATCCAGCACATCAGGCCGGTTGGTAGCGGCGATAATGATAATATTTGTATTTTCATCAAATCCATCCATCTCAACCAGTAGCTGATTCAGGGTCTGTTCACGCTCATCATGTCCGCCACCGAGGCCGGCGCCGCGATGACGGCCTACTGCATCAATCTCATCAATAAAGATAATACAAGGTGCATTTTTCTTTCCCTGCTGAAAAAGATCACGCACACGTGACGCCCCGACACCTACGAACATCTCCACAAAATCGGCACCACTGATACTAAAAAAAGGCACACCGGCTTCTCCGGCAACCGCTTTGGCCAACAGCGTTTTTCCGGTGCCCGGAGGTCCCAATAATAAGGCGCCTTTCGGTATTTTACCACCCAGTTTAGAAAACTTCTCAGGTGATTTCAAAAATTCAATCACTTCTTCCAACTCTTCTTTTGCTTCCTGGCAGCCGGCAACATTTTTAAAAGTTGTCTTTGGTGTATCGGCTGTCCAAAGTTTTGCCTTACTTTTACCAAATCCAAAAACACCTTTGTTATTATTGCCCTGCATACGGCGAATAATAAAGATCCATACACCAATGATCAAAAGCCAGGGTAAAAAATTCAACAGATAAGCGGTCCATTCACTATTATCCTGCTTAAAATTTATTTCAATCCCTTTGGCTTTCCATTCATTCAGCATATCACTGTCAATGAATGGCAATGTTATCACGAACTTTTTAACTTCCAATTCCCGTCCGCCAATATTGATAGTGATCTTATTGATCAATTCACCGTGAAGTTCTTTATCTACTACGAGGATGGATTTTATATTACCCTGTTCTAATTGTTGCGCATATTGGGTATAGGTAAACTTTACTTCTTCGCCGGGAGATTTGCCCAAAATTCCGAATAAAATAATCGTACTGACAATAATAATCAGCCACATCATGGAAGTTTTCGAGGCTTGCTTCCATTTAAAATCATTATTTTTATCAGGTTTTTTATTGTCCTTATTTGGTTTTTTATTTTTTTTATTATCGCTCATTCATTTTCCTTTTTATTATATATCCACAGAATAAATTGCTTTAAGATTTCTCAAATTTTGGGCCAGGTCCAGTCCGTATCCCACCACATATTTATCCGGTACTGTAAAGCCGATATAGTCGATAGGTTCCGGTGTCTTAGTATACTCTTTTGTCAAAAGCGTTACGAAGCGGACGGAACTGGTGCCACTCTCTTCCATGCGACGTTTGAGAAATTTCATAGAGAGGCCGGTGTCGATAATGTCCTCCACAACCAACACATCGCGTCCGGTTATGTCACAGCTTATATCCTTTAACAAACGAACAGTTCCGCTGGATTTGGTTTTATTCTGATACGAGGATATTTTAATGAAATCAACTTCCGCATCCAGATCCAGTTCGCGAAACAGATCAGCAAAAAATATAAAACTACCATTCAGTACACCAATAATAATAGGTATTTTACCTTTATAGTCATTACTAATTTTGGCCGCCAGTTCTTTTACTCTTGCTCTTATTTTTTCTTCGGATATCAACACCGAAAGTCTTCTACCGGAAAACTCTCCATAATTTTCATTAAGCACGATATCTTTTGGCATTTCAGAGTTCCTTATATTCTAATTTTAATATTTTTCTCGTCTTTTTTGTAATTTTTACATGGTCACTGATCTGCATTCCGCAAACCCATATAATTTTTTCTTCATCCCATAAAAGCGGAATGTGGTCCTTCAAAAACCTGGGAATTTTATTATCAATAAAAAAATCACTTAATTTTTTCTTAAACTGACTACCCAGGGGTGAAAAACTATCTCCCTGCCGCCAATGTCTTAATCTTAATTTTCCACGAATTTTATCAGCATCAATATATTCAACAGACCTTGAATTATTAACACTGGTAAAGTCCTCAAACTTAATAAATTTAGATGTAAATATGAAAGAATCCCGGGTATATATTTTTCCGGGCCTTATTTCCAGTTCCTCCCAGGCAATGATTTTTTTGTTCAAAATGACCAGATTTTCACGGTTCACCAGCACAACGATATTTTTAAAAGGCTCAATATAACGGCCGGTATCCGATGAAAAAATCAGGTCTTCAATCCTTTGCATATAATGAAATGACGGATAGTTATAAATTTTATTGTTAATTTCATGAAATCCCGCCAGCAGCACCTCTTTTCGAATAACAGGTTCCAGTTTTTTCAGTTTTTCAATACCAAATTCCAAATAACCGGCAGTAATTCTGCCGGCGCATTGGGAAAACTGTTTCCGGGCAATCTTTTTTATAAAGGATAAATATTCCAGAATTATTTTCGAAAAATTATTCATATTGTTGTCAATACTGGGGTTTAAATATTTACGAATTTCCGGTAAAATTGTGTTGCGAATGACATTTCTCTGGCACTCATTTTCAAAATTGGTATGGTCATCATGATAAGGGATTTTATGAATTTCCGCATATTGACAGAGATTGGTTTTTTGCGCAAACATGAGGGGACGAATTATATTATCCCGTTTTACTTCAATACCGGTCAGACCGTGCAGCCCTGTCCCATTGATCAGCCGCATCAAAATTGTTTCCGTATTATCACTTTGAATATGGGCGGTAGCAATGGTGGCATTCCCGATTTCACGGGCGGTTTTCTCAAAAAATTGATACCGGAGCCGCCGGCCGGCCATCTCAAAAGAAATGCCCATTTTTCCGGCTAATGTTCCGACGTCGGCACGCTCTGTGTATAGTTTGATCTCAAGTTGACGGCAATAAACCCGAACCAGTTCCTCATCATCATCAGAGGCTCCATCACGGGTTAAATGATTAAAATGCGCGGCGGAAAGATTGTATTTAAAAGATTCTTTAAATTTCCATAACAAATGTAATAATACCATTGAATCAACGCCACCGGACACACAGACAAGGATATGCCGCGAAGAAGATAACAGATTTTCCGATTCACAAAAATTCAGAAAATCATCTTCAATATTTTGTTTCTCACTGGAATGCATAATTTATCAGAAATAAGGATTATGGTTAATTTCTTCCGCAATCGTCGTGTTGGGCCCATGTCCCGGATAAACAGTCAGATTGGGAGCAAGATTCCTCAAAATATCAATGCTTTTTTTCATTTGCTCCATTGAGCCACCGGGTAAATCAATCCGCCCGACTGATCCTCTGAACAGTGTGTCGCCGCTGATCAAATGCTGCCCGAATTTAATGCAAATACTACCGGGCGAATGACCGGGTGTATTTATTATTTCAAAATTAAAATCCTGAATTCTTAATTTCATTCCTTTTATGTATGTTATATTTTCAGGTAATTTCAGACCGGTCATGCCCACCATCGCTGCCATTGAGTGCAAATTATCAAGCACAAATTTTTCCCCCTCATGAATATAAAAGGGAATTTCATTCTTCTCCTGCAATATAGCTGCACCGGCAATATGATCAGGATGCCCGTGGGTATTTAAAATTGCAATTGGTTTCAATTTGTGGGTTTCCAGGAAAGCGGTTATTTGTTCATATTCAATTTCACCAGGATCAATGATCACTGTTTCTGTATTCTCATTGGATACAAACCAAATGTTTTCCTGAAAAAAATCTGTTGTCATTTTACTTATTTTATACATAGATATCACTTTCTTGTTATCTATGAAAAAATAAAATTATATATTAAGTAATCCAATGAATAAAAAAAAAGTGCTGAGAAGTCCCCAACACTTTTTTCTGCCGTTATATACCCAATTAAAAATTGTATAATTTCGTGTAAAAAGTCTCTTGCTGATAATGATTATCTTCCCCAACTACGCCGGCAGGTTGCTGTGATGTTTTCATTTTCTCTATCAATTGGAGAATCTCTTCACGTATAACCGGTTTTATTAGAAAGCCGTAAGGACTTAAATAATGCGCTTTTTCAGGAATTTTTTGAAAGAAAGAAGTTAAAAAGATTACGCGGATACCATACTTTCTGTAGATCATTTCAGCGACTTCAACACCTGTAAATTCACCTTTCAACCCCATATCAATAAATACTGAATCCGGTTTATGTTTATCGATATTTTTAAAAGCTTCTTCAATTTCTGAAACCATTCCGGTAATTTTGTGTCCGCATTGTTCGACAGTAAACTTTAAGTCATCAGCGATTATAATTTCATCTTCAATTATTAGAAACTTCATTTACATTCCTTTGTTGCTGAAAACCTTTTTTAACAATATACGTGCCGTTTATTTTTCACGAGGGGGAAAAGGATTATTTTTTTAAATATGGGGATATATTCCCCAAAGGATTGAGGATTTTTTCCTCACTTATTTTGTTCTGTTGATCACCTCTTGCGTACGTACCTGATCAGGAGTTACCTGGCTTCTTTCATAAATGATCTCTACCCGCCGGTTACGGGCGCGTCCTTCAGGAGTTTCATTGGATGCGATGGGTTCAACCGAGGCCCGGCCTGACGCTGTCAAAAAAATTGGGTCAATCCCTTCATCAATTAGCAGAGTAACGATATCACAGGCTCTTGCTGCTGACAATTCCCAATTATTATTATAGCGGTTATTTTTACTAACAGGTACATTATCGGTGTGACCGATTATTTTTACACGATATCTAAATTGATTTAATATCCGGCTCAGTTTTTTCATAGTTTGCTGACCTTCGGCTATAAGGTTTGCTTCGCCGGGATTGTACAATATCATATCGGAGAGTGTAATAACAGCCCCGGCATCTGTATTTTCCGCACTGACTTTGCCACTTAATTCATTAACTAAAATGAATTCTTTGATCTTTGAAACCAATTCTTCCTGTTCTTTTGGCTGGATCATGCCGCCAAGTTCATCGACTGCTTCCGGTTCGGTCTGGCTTTCGACATCGCGCATGGATAGCCCTTCCCTGGTACCGGCTTCAGGTACATTCTGCTTTCCGATTGCTTCCTGGAGGGTCAGTTTTAACTGTTCAAACTTCTCCTCCTCAACAGTACTCATGGCAAAAAGTAATACAAAAAAGGCAAATAATAAGGTTACCAGATCAGCGTAGGTTGCCAACCAACCGGCACCTTCTCCACCGCCATCATTATCATTTTCAAAATCATAATCCCGGTTCATTTTGTTCCTCTTTCTTTTTACCTTTAGGCTTTTTATTGCTTTCTTCTGCATAGACCATCAGGCGTTCACGCATAACCTTGGGATTTTCTCCGTTGCGAATGCCCAGAACTCCTTCATACAGCAGGTTTTTATGCGTGGTTTCGGTGGCGGACCTGCGCTGTAACTTTCCTGACATGGGGAGAAATATTAAATTAGCGAAAAAGGCTCCGTAGAAAGTAGTGATCATTGCCACCGCCATTTTCGGGCCGATGGAACCGGGATCACTCAAATCTGCCAACATCTGAATTAATCCGATTAATGTTCCCACCATTCCGAAGGCCGGACAATAGGTTCCCATGGCGCCCATGATTTCCCAGCCTACTTTATGTTTTGAACGGTTGATTGATATCTCCTGCTGCAGTTGGGCTTCCATCACTTCCGCCGGCAGACCATCGACTGTCATTTGCAAAGCTTTACTCAGAAATTCATCCTTTTCTTCTTTTAGACTTTTTTCAAGAGCCAGAAGGCCTTCCTTTTTGGCGACATTTCCCAAATCAACAATTTTATCCACAACTTTAACTGGGTCTTCTGTTTTTGATACAAAAACCTTTACAAACAGCCCCATTACTTTGAGAAATTCCTTAATCGGATAATTGATCAGGGTGGCGGCAATTGTACCGCCAATAACAATCATCAGGGATGGAACATCAATAAAAATATCAAGACCACTATTCATCAGTATCGAACCGACGACAAGACCTATTCCGGACAATATACCTATAATTGTTGCAATATCCATAATATCATCCTTTTATGTAAATTTTATCTTCAATTGGATCAATTTTATTATATCGAATTAAGGTGCTGATAGCGTGTTCATCCAGAAGGGTACCGGCATGCAGGAGTTTCATACCACTTTTTGTGAAAATATCGGCCTGGATCACCATACCCGGTTCCACCTCATACAAGCGCATTTCTTTCACATGGTCATGATTGATTATTCCCTTATCCTTAATATACCGGCGAATATACTTGATCAGTGACGGATCATATTTGGACCCCGCCTTTTCATTGAGAATATCATAAAAACGTTCAATTGTGCCGGATTCAGCGCGATTGACAATATTGTCAAACAGGTTAGCCAGCGCAATAATTCTTGAACCTACCGGTATTTCCCGTCCTCTTAAATTCTCCGGAAACCCTGAACCGTCATACCGTTCATGCGAATATTTAATATATTTTACAATGTCGGAACTTTCGCCTAAATACTCACTTAATAATTTCGCTCCGGATACCGGATGCTGCAGAAGCAATTCTTTTTCATCGGGTGTATACTCATAGGGCTTTTTCATTGCCAGTTCATCAGGAATACCAATCTTGCCGATTTCATGAAGCATTGCGGCTGTTTTAACACTCTTGACTAATTCACCAGGAAGTTCCATTTGTTCCGCAATGTATTCGGCAACATTGGCAACTTCTTTCGCATGTCCCCGGTGATATTGACGGCGTGCTTCGATCAGCCAGGAAAGTAATTCCAGTGATTTTTCCAAATCCCGCTTTCTTTTTTCACTGATTTTGAACAGCTGACGATTGCTTTCTTCCAACTTGCGCGTCATTGCGGAAATTTGTTTATAAGAGTAGTCCAACTCTTCTTTTTCGCGTCTCAACTCTTCGTTTCTTTCATGAAGATTTAATTGCAAATCCCGAATTCTGATAAAAGAGCGGATTTTCGCCAGAAATTCGACTTTGCTCAGATCCTTTTTGATAAAATCATCGGCTCCCTGTTCTATGGCATTGGCTGCATCTTCCGCACTGACTTTTACTGCTGAAGTCAGAATAAAGATCACCGTTTCATATTCTTTGTACCGCCGTATTTTTCGACATAATTCCAGTCCTGTCATTGACGGCATTACATTGTCACTGATAATAATATCAGGGACTTCACTTTTTAGTTTTTCAAAGGCCTCATCACCATCCTTTGCCGTAATAACAGTGACATCGAGAAAACTTAAGAATTCCACCATGATCTCCAGTGATAATTCTTCATCATCAACAATTAAGATTTTCATTTTTGTTTCTTCACTCATTGCTTGAATCGCCTTCCTTTTGAGCATTTTTTAACAAAAACACCTGCAGGAGATCTTTTTTTAAAAATCTCCATTGACCACCAATTTTTACACCGGGTAATGTGTTTTCCTTGAGAAGAGTATAAACGGTTCGCTTACTCACACTAAACATTTCAGCAACTTCGTCTATGGTCAGTATTTCTTTTTCCATTTTTCCTCGCATAAAATCACTTTGATAATCGGAGGAATGAACAAAACATTTCAAAAAAAGATACAAATCTTCTGTATTTTTCAGTAAAAACAGAATAATCACCATAAAACAATAATTTTAGATAAATTTCCGTAAATTTTAATAGTAATGGGGGAATAAAAAGGAAAGCCTCCACTTAGGTTAGGGAATCATGGAGGCTATTTCCAGGGAATCAACATTTAAAATATGTTTTAAAAGACACCCGCATTAATCCAAAGCAAATGCTGACTGTCCTGCTTTTGTAATAAAAAATTCTGCATTTTTATAATCTTCAGGAAACTTTTCCTGATAAGCATTTTTCCATTTTTCTAGGAACTCACTGACTCTCGCATTGTTAACCAGGGCCCAAACACTGCCGCCAAATCCGGCGCCAAAAGCGGATGCTGCATTTGCACCAAATTTTCTGGCGGAAAAAGCTAAAAACCTTGTTTGATCCACCTGGTTTTTCAGGAGGTCGGTTGTCAATTTTTGCGAACGGTCAACTAATTGTCCAAAGGCGTGAATATTACCTTCTTTCAAAAATTTAACAGATTCCGGAATAATTTCATAATTTTCTGCATAAAATTGTTCAAACCTGTCGCTTAACTGCCGGCTTGTATATCCATTTTGATTATGATCATGTAGCAAATGACGTATCTCTTCCACAGCATTGCGGCTGCTTTGAACAATGGAATTCAAGTCTGTAAAAGCAGTCTTTCTTGCACTATTCCAAAGATCCACCAGACTTTTTACCAGGTCTGATGCTGTATTGTACCGGGCCATGGCATTTCCTGTTTTGATAGCATGGACACCGCTGGAACCAATTACAAATTTGTAATCATCCGGCAATTGTATTTCGTCAATAAATTCAATCGGGCAGTAGGAATATTCAGCCAGTTTGCCTGAATTGCAATTGATAATAGCCGTATGGTCTTCACTGCCACCAAAGGTGCCGACACCTTTGTGACCTTTCAAACCACGAAAAGTCAAACCATTTTCTATTGAAGCCAGGTACTCAGCCAAATCAATTTTATCATGGATATTGGCTTTATATTCATCATGATTTTCCAGATTATTAACACCGGCAATGGCAAAATATACAGCGATCATGAATGCGCTGGAACTGCTCATACCGGAGGCCTGGGGCAAATCACTGTCAAAGACAATATCGCATCCCTGTAAATCACGGCCGAAATTCAGTACCAATCGACGGACAACATTTGCGGGATAATGTGTCCATGTACCTGCTTCAGCAGTGATCTCTCCCTTCATTTCAAAAATCACATCTTCTTCATTTTTTGCACTTGTTACGCGAATAATATTATCATCTCGTGGGGTCGAAAGTATACAAAAACCCCGATCAGCTGCGATTATAAGTGAGTTTCCACCGGCATAATCGGTATGTTTTCCCAATACTTCCACACGACCGGGTACGTAATATGCAAAAACTAAATCCTTTTCCTTATATCCTTTTTCTAATAAGGTTCTGGCTGATTTCTCAAATAATATTGCTTTACTCTTTGAAGAATCATTACATAAACCTTTTCTCATTAATCTCTCTTCAACTTGTCGGGGATTGCGTAGATCACTAATAACCATTATCTAGCTCCTGTTAAAATTCAAGTTGAAATTGTATAAAAAAGAGATATTCTTCAGTACCGCTTTTTCATATAAATCTTTCTCTTATTAGAAAAATGTAACTATTTCAAATAACAATGTTGGTTACAAAAGATAAATAATTATCACAATGTATCCTAAAGTTTTTTAAATCGCTCCCAGTTTATTGAAAGACTTGAATAAAAATACAGTCCCGGCGGCGGCGACTGCCAGCAAACCAGTTCCCCACAGGGGATTACCATACACAAAATTACCAATGGCGAACAGGCTGGAATAAATCACAATACATCCGATGAAAACACAGAGAATTTGAATCGGCATTTCCCAGGATTTTCCCAGTTCTTTTTCATTGATGATATCACCGTCGTTAATAGCAGATTCAACCACTTTTCTCCAACCGGGACCACCGGGACGTGTCAGACGATAAAAACTACGGAGAATTTTCGGGTCCTCCGGCCGGGTCAGGAAGGTTGTCACCAGCCATATCACAGTGTTGATTCCCACAGCGATCAGTAGTTTCATGGTAAATCCATCTAAAATAGAATTGGATACTGTAGCATCATCCACAAAAATAACCAAAATCACAGCCACAACTGTCGCGCCAAACATCGCCACAATCTCTGTCCAGGCATTGATCCGCCACCAAAACCAGCGCAATAAATATATCGCGCCGGAACCGGCCCCGGAAAGCAGTAAAATATTAAAAGCCTGAGTAGCATTGTTCAATAGAAATAATGCCACTACTGCGGTTAAAACCATTAGCAATACTGTAGAAACACGCCCCATTGCAACCAGTTCTTTTTCGGAAGCCTCCGACCGTACGAATCGTTTATAAAAATCATTAACCAGATAGGATGAGCCCCAGTTTAGATGGGTACCGATGGTCGACATATAGGCCGCAATCAGTGACGCGATCACCAGGCCCAGCCATCCCGGTTCCAATTTTGATAACATTACCGGATAGGCGATATCATGTTTCAAATAGGTTTCGTTGATAGCCGGAAATTCCGCCTTGATTGAGGCCAGATCCGGATAGAGAATAATAGAAGCCAGGGCCACAATTATCCAGGGCCACGGGCGCAGGGCATAGTGTGCAAAATTAAATAGCATGGTCGCGCCAATAGCATTTTTTTCATTCTTGGCCGAGAGCATCCGCTGGGCAATATAACCGCCACCCCCCGGTTCCGCGCCGGGATACCAGACTGACCACCATTGCACAGCGATGGGAATGATCAGGAGTGGTACATAGGTTGACGGGTCTGAAAAATCCGGTACGAAATTTACGGTATCGCCCAGTTGATTCAACATACCGCTGAGTCCGCCGATCGACTGGATTTCCGGCTGTTTAACAGCAATGATTGCAGCATAAACAGCTCCCAGCATCGCAATGGAATACTGGAAAAAATCCGCCCATATTACACCTTTTAATCCGCCTAAACCGGCATATAACACGACAGCTGTGGAAGCCACCACTACGGTAACCCAGGGTTTCAATCCGAACATGACCGCACCGATCTTGATGGCGGCCAATGTTACGGTTCCCATGATCAGGACATTAAAAAACAGACCCAGGTAAACCGCCCGAAATCCCCGCAAAAAGGCCGCCGGTTTTCCGGAATACCGTTTTTCATAAAATTCCAAATCTGTCATTATATTGGAACGGCGCCATAATTTTGCATAAATAAATACCGTAACCATTCCGGTAATCAGGAAAGCCCACCAGGCCCAGTTTTTTGCGACACCATTTTCACGGACCATTCCGGTTACCAGGTTTGGTGTATCAGCAGAAAAGGTACAGGCTACCATAGAAATTCCCAATAACCACCAGGGCATGCCCCGGCCACCCAGAAAAAATTCCGATGTGTTTTTTCCGGCGGTTCTTGAAGCCACATATCCGATCGCTATGACGACGAGAAAGAATCCGCCAATAACTGTCCAGTCAATTGTTTGTAATAACATACGTCCCCTTTGCTACCAATTTAAGTTAATATTTTTTTGTTGAAGATAATCACGAACTTTGATAATGTCCTCTTTTCTGGTTAAATCCGGCACATGTTCACAAATCGGAATTCCCTTCATGGATTTTGGATTTTCCCTGACCATATTTAAAATTGCCGTGGGAAGCTCTTTTTCCTTGCGTTTTGGATTCAACGGACAATTTTTTACATATTGATAGATCATGTTGCCGTCAAATTTGAAAATGTTCATACTAACCCGTACAATGTCATTTTCGTCAGCAAACTTTTCAACATCTTCCGCACCGGGTTTTTCAATGATATCCTTTAAAAAGCCCTCTGAATCAGTATGCGTAATTGCAAAAGCCTCAACCTGCTCCTGTGGAAAATCCAGTCCTTTACGATCATAATTCAACCATCCGTTCGGTGTTTTCAGAGTCGCTAATCGTTTAAATCCTTCAATCGAATAAAGGTTATCACAATTACAAACAATAAAGGATTCCTCTTGCAGTTCAGGTAGCTGTTCCATGGCCTGAAAGACAGCATCAGCCGTTCCCAGGGGCTTTTCTCTGTTCTGTGGTACAAATTGAATGGCATAGGAAATTTTTAATCCGTGGAAATCATTGTCCCGGTCTTTTTGTCCATATAAATCACGAATTTCACGGGCATCTTCGCCGGTCAGAATAATGATTTCTTTTAAACCGGCCTGATAAGCATTATATAAAATGTAGTCCATGAAGGGCCGGTTATTGACCGTGATCATGCCTTTTGTTTTATGATTAGCCGTATCAATGTCCTTTTGGGACATTCCTGCCGCTGCTTCAGACTTCTTCATCCGGGAAGACTTTCCACCGGCGAGAATTAACAATTTCTTTGTCATTTAACCCTCTTTTTTTTGATTTTACAATGCAGAATACTCCGGGCTTTCAATTTCCGCAAATAACGCACGAATAAAAACGGCATAGGCACCCAAAATAACTGATTTTTTACCCAGTTTGGAGACCTGCACTTCGGTTTTATTTCTGATCTGCGCCATGGAGTATTTGTTGAGTGAATAATTAACAGGGTCCAAAATATATTTCCCTGCCAATGACACCACTCCGCCAATAATTATTTTTTCGGGGTTAAAAATATGTAATAAATAAGAAATTCCTCTACCTAAATTATATCCAACCTCAGACAATAATGATGTCGCAAACTGGTCACCCTGGTTGGCGGTTTCAATGATAGTCTGAATATCCAGTTTGTCATAATTGTTCCCAACTATTTTTTCCAATCGTGTGGGTACCTTCTTCTTCAATCCTTCAATGGCCAGTCGCTGCAGCGCATAACCGGAGGCTACGGTTTCCAGACAGCCGCGCATACCACAATCACACAGCAATCCGTCTTCCTCCACCTGAATATGTCCGAATTCACCGGCCAAACCATCATTACCATTGTATAAATTGCCATTGGCGATGATACCAAGTCCAAGGCCCCAATTCACATTCAGGCACAGGACATTATTCATGTTTTGCGCCAGTCCGAATTGGGATTCAGCCAGCGCCATGACGCGGGCGTCATTTTCTATCACAACAGGTATATTTAATTTTTCTTCGAATAAATCCCGTGTCTTTTTCGTCTCATGGGTGAGATATGTATAACTTTCACCCAATTCATAGTTAACCAATCCTTTTAAAGCAATGCCGGCACCAATTAATGTGCTATTGTCAATACCAATATTATTAACATGGGATTCCACGGCAACTCGAATATTTTCAACAATTTTTTCGGTATCTCCCTGTACGCTAATATCAGTGACTTTCACATCTCCGATAATTTTTTTATTCAGATTGAATATGGCAATCTTTGTATTATAGGTTTCAATATCAATAGCGATGATATAGCGAGAATCAGGATTTATTCCGTAATAGGTTGGCCTGGGTCCCCCTTTTTGATTGGCTTCGCCCAATCCGTAGTCTCTGACCAATTCCAGGTCCTGTAATTCTTCAATTAGTTTATTCACCGTCGGCGGACTCATTCGTGTTCGGTTGGACAATTCGCGTTTCGGCATTTTTCCATCTGTATAAAGATATTTTAATATTGCCAGTTTGCGTAAATACTGTTTGTAGCCGACACCTTTTAAATCCTTCTGTAACCAGTTGTTCTCAATCGTATTCATATCACCTTCTCCATAATATCTTATCCGGTGAAAGTTAATAAAATAATTTGCTAACACACAAGTAGTTTTTTCCAAAATTAATAAATTTATTCTTTTCTGCTATAGGATTTTTTCAATTACAGATTTCCTCACTGGTTACTTTTCCTATAAAATCATTAAAACAATTGCAATAAAATGACAAAATTCCTGTATCTTTGATGACAACTAATTTCAATCTTTTTTAATCATAATTTTGTTATGAATTGAAAATAGAATAAATTTCAAAAAAGGAGAAATCAATGGCACGTAAATTATATCGCAACGACAAAGATAAAATTATTGCCGGCGTATGCAGTGGAATCGCTGAATATCTGAATATCGATCCGGTCATTGTACGGATCATTGCACTGGGCTTGTTTTTCATGCATGGTTTTGGGTTGTTGACCTATATCATCGCCTGGGTGATCATTCCCCCAAAGGAATTCAAGGATAAGGATGAGAATGAAGTAGAACCCGCAAAAAAACAATCAGCCGGTGGCAGCACCAAAATAATCATCGGGGTTATCCTGATCATATTCGGGGCCCTGGTGGCCCTGGATAAATCTTTTTACTATACCCATTTTGTCACCAGGGTATTTCACCTGACCTGGGAATATTTCGTACCGCTGGCGCTGATTATTGCCGGGGTTTTCATCCTGATGCAGGGAAAAAAGGATACGGATAAAAAAGATGATAAAGATGTCAGAGATTTTACATAGTCTGTTTTTTGAAGCAAAAAAAAGCGCTTGATTCATAGAACAAGCGCTTTTTTTATTTTAGGTTTAATTTAAAGATTATTCTTTTTTATGATGCCTTTGGTCATTACCATCTTGATATTGAACTCTTTATCAAAAACAGTAATATCAGCGGATTTTCCTGGAATGATATAGCCCTTATCAAATTGCCTGCTGATAACTGTTGCCGGATTACAGGCTGCCATTCGCAATGAGTCTTCCAGGGAAACGCCAATTTCATTCAGGTATTTGACACCCTTGATCATCGTAAGCGAGGAACCGGCAATTGTATCATCGCCTTTCTTTTTAAAAAGACCGCCGCTGAAATAAACCTCTTCGCCATTGGCCATTAATTTTCCGGTAGTCTGGCAGGTGGGCCGCAGTGCGTCAGTGACCATGACAATTTTGTGGATCGGCTTTACCCGCAGTAATAATTTTATGATTGCCGGGTGAACATGATGGCCATCGGCAATGACTTCACAACTGATATTGGGATGAATCATAATACCACCAACAACACCGGGGTCCCGGTGATGCAAGCGCCGCATAGCATTAAAAAAGTGAGTGGAATGCAGAATACCGGCCTGCATTCCTTCAACCATATGTTCGTAAGTCGCATTGGAATGACCGGCCGACAAAACAATGCCCTGTTTGGTTCCGTACAGCGCCAGTTCACGCATATTCTTTAATTCCGGCGCAACCGTCATAATAGCAATTTTTCCCCTGGAAGTCTCATAATATTTTTTCATCAGATCCAGGTCGACCTCTTTCATATATTGCTGATCCAGAGCGCCATGTTTATCCCTGGATACAAAAGGTCCTTCCAGGTGATGTCCCAGCACTTCCGCGCCGGGTTCATTATCCATGGCATCGGATATGGCTTTTATTCCGGTTAAAAAATCATCCTCCTGCTGGGGATACATTGTAGGACAAAAGGAAGTCACACCATGCTCAATCAGGGCTTCCGACATGCCGTGAATCGCGTCCGGGGAATTGTCACTGGTATCATAGCCTTTGATGCCATGAATATGTGTATCGATAAATCCCGGTGAAACCACCGCACCGTTGACATCATAGACTTCCGCATCTTTGGGTATATCTTTACTTGTAAATCGTTCATTGGAGATGACATCCTCGATCCTGCCATCTTTAATAATGACAGTATTGTTTTCGAGCAATGCGACACCTGTAAAAATTTTTCCATTATAAAGTATGATTGTATTCATTATTTTTTAATTTCCTTCTTAATGTTTTATTTTTTTTCTAACTAACTAAACTTATTCAGGATTTTTTTCTTTTGCAACCCATTATTTTTTTCTGTTACAGGGTAAAATTATAAAAACTTTTTCATATATTACCATTGTTGATTTGTAATTAACGAAATCTTAACAATGACCTATTTCAAAAAACAGTTTTATCCAATATTCATCTACGGCGTACTTTCGGTCACGGTTCAGCTGAGTTTTATTAAAATTATCAGTTTTGTCTTTTCCGGCAATGAGATTTCTATCAGTATTGTTTTGGGACATTGGCTGATATTTACAGCACTGGGCAGTTACACCTATGGCAAATATCAACAAAAAATATCCTTTAATTCTTTTAACATTGCACTTTTATACATTATACTTTCAGTTCTGTTTTACTGGTCTCTCTATTATTTACGACAAATAATCGGTCTCGATAATTTTGTCATCCTTAGTAATGATAGGATATTTTTCATTTCGTTACTTTTCCTGGCCCTTCCCGTTTTTATCAATGGATTTATGTTCCCGGCCATTACCGGGTCAATTTTTGAGCAATATGCCAAAGTGCGCATTAATCAAATCTATGGCTGTGAATTAATCGGAGCGGCGCTGGGAAGCCTTTTATTTGCCCTCTGCCTGAAATATAGAGGCAGCACCTATGAATATTTCATTGCCGTGGCAATTTTGGCAGTGCCCGGTTTTCGCATATTAACTCCCGCAAAAAGATATCGGCTTCTGTCCGCAATTCTGATTATTTTTTTAGGGATCACTCTCCTGTTGGAAGATAAATTATCAAAAATTTATTATGAAAAATTTCAACTGACAGCCAAAGTAGAGACGCCTACCGGCATCATTACAGAATTACAGCACAAAAAAGACATGACCTTATACGTGGATAATATTTTTATTCATAGCAATGAAAACCTCTCTGTCAATGAAGAAATTGTGCATTTTGCCTGTTCTATCCACCGGAGCCCTGAAAATCTGCTGATCATTGGGCCAACCAATCCCTTAATGCTGAGGGAAATCGCCAAATATAAAACAATTGAGCAGGTGACCCATATCAGCAGCAACGAAGAGTTGCATAAAAAGGTCTTTGCACAACATCCTGACTTAGATTTTCCCTTTGCACTCAATCATATTTTCAGCGATCCCTACAAAAAAATCAAAAGTATCAATGAAGATTTTGATGTTATTTTGTTAAATATTCCGGAACCTACCAATCTTAAATTCAACCGGTATTATACAACGGAATTTCTGCAAATACTCGCCCGGATTATGTCACCCAATTCCCTGGTGAATTTACGCCTAAACGGCAGTGAAACCTTTCTTCCGCCGGACAGGGCAAAACTCCTGAATACGATTAAAAATACGGTCAAAAAAACCTTTTCGGAAATTCTGGTAATTCCGGGAGGAACAATTCATTTTATCGGCACCAATAATTACAAAGATTATGATATTACAGATTTTTCCGTCATACCGGACACTACACATTATATCAATTCCTACTATTTAAGCGACAGGCTGACTCCATTTAAAACAGACTTCCTGAAAAATAATTTAGAAAAAAATTCCACTGAAGAGATAAATTCACTGTTTAAACCCACGGGATATTTCTATTCAGCCCTGTTGCAGGATTTTCAAACCAAAGGATTTATTAGCAAAATTTACAGGAAATTATCAAAAATTCCGGTCTTTGCCCTCTATCTTTTTATTATCACGATCATACTCCCGATACTTTTCATCAGGAATAAAAAAAAGCGTTCTAAGTATAATATGATCTTTTTTGGATTTTTTGTAATGAGCCAGGAATCAATTCTGATTTTGCTTTATCAATCCATTGCAGGATCAGTATATTTGCGCACTGCGCTGATTATTTTTTTATTTATGACGGGAGCCGGTATCAGCTCGCTTCTCCATAATAAATTTAATCTCAAGCTTAAACCCATATTTTTGCTGGCCAACCTGGTCAATCTAACTGCTATTTCCATCATATTTTTTAATCAGCTGGTTTTTATTATCAATGTTTCTATCCTGATTACCGGTTTTATCAGCGGACAGGTTTTTCCTTTATTAATGAAACAGTACAAAAAAAACGAACTGATAGCGGGAACAGGAAAGATGTATGCTTATGATATCCTGGGTGGAAGTGTGGGTTTATATTTAATTTCGATTATAATAATTCCGGTATGGGGATTTTTACCGGCTTTAATTTCTATAGAAATAATGTTGCTATTTTTATCAATTCATAATATTATTAGAGGCGCTTAATTTTATTAAAAAATCAGAAAATTCCGGAGATGTATGATGATGAATGAGATCCCCACCACCTTTAAAATTTTAATTTGCGGTCCTTTTAACAACAGTTTAAAATTGGATTATTCCATGCTGAGCAATACCTATGAAGATTTCAGGCGAAAGGTTTTCAGGAATTTGCAGAAGTATAATTCAGCACAAAAAAAATATTATATTCAGCGGTACCAGGATAATGAAATGGCACTTCAGGACTGGCTCGATGAAAATGGCAACACTAATACAAATCAGCTGCTCTTTGATAATCCCCAGGGCGTTACTCACCGGGACTGTGCTATTTTTTCTGCAAAAATTATCAAAACCATCACTCCGGACAAAACACTTTATGCCACTGTTGCTGATTATTTGGCGGAAGAACCAAAAATCGAATCCCTCACCATTAATTTCCATGAAAATGGTATTGGGTCATTTAGTTGCTTCGTGGACTTAAAACTCAAAAAATATATCTCCGCCGGGGATAATGAATACAAGCAATTTATGCAAAAACTCAGGGACTCTTTTGTACTGTCAGAAGGATTGCTAAAAACCGTGTCTGAATGTGATCAGCAGGTCCTACAAAGCGCCAGAACCGCTGTTCCAAAAGTTGTGGATGCAAAAAAAATCATCGACATCTCGGAACTTTATCCTCATGAACAACCGGGATTTCCCCTTTGGGGCCATTCCGTCGCTATCTTTGATTTTGAATATGAAGGCATGTTACCCTTCGGTAAAAACACCCATAACATTTTAATCGTCAGTCATCCCGACGGATTAATTGATATGAATAGCCTCTCAAAAGGATTTATTCATCTTGGCTGGGGAATGTCACTGGCAGTGGGCATTTCCCATGAAGAAAAAGAAAAATTGGCTTCCACACTGACTCAATTACAATTTTACTGGCGGTCCGCCCAGATCCTCAATGACCTGGTTATGAAATACCTGGAAAAATATACTTGCATGAAAAAATTCTCCAAAAATGAAATTATAGATTCAATGAATGAAATCGAAAAACTGACAGTGGAAAGTGAATTGATCTTTTCCTACCAGATGGATTACCTGAAAATGCTCTCCCCTCTTTCTCATTACCTCTACCAGGAAACAGCAAAAAGTTGGCGGATCAATGACATGATCAATTATTTTGACAATAAAAAGGATGCTTTGGCCCATCTCCATGAACAGGGCGAAGCAAGACTCAAAGAAAGCCTTGAACAAAAACGCAATAAAATGTCCGACCGGTTAAATATTTTGCTGTCAATTTTAGCTTTATTGACATTGTTCAGCTGGGCAGCGGATTCCATCGGCTTTCTGGATGCGACTCTGGATATGCTGCCAAACTTAAAACCCTTTTTGATCGGCGGTAAATTTGTCGTCATTATATTGACGCCAATCCTGGTGATTGGTATCTTTTTATTCTTTTTCCGGGTCACAACAGCAATGGAAAAACTGGAGGATTAACCCATTCCGGCCCGCACAACAAATCTGCGGAAAATGGGAGTTATCCATTTCCTGCTGGAATCCCAGTTCTGGTTTCCCATCTGGGTCATCTTTTTGCTGGAAAAGGACTTCACACTTCAGCAAATCGTATTTGCCGACATGATCTTTCGCGGTTCGATTGTAGTTATGGAATTTCCACTGGGTGTATTGGGTGATAAAATCGGCCGTAAATCCACTTATTTTTTCGGCGCTGTGCTCGGGGTGATCACCTATCTGCTGCTCTTGATTACCAATAATTTTCTCACCCTGGCGCTTTGCTGGATCATGTGGGCCTTTTTTCTCAGTATGCTGTCCGGGACAAATACCGCTTACCGGTATGAATTACTGGCCACCAGGGAGCAGGCTAAGAGTAATGTGCGGTTATTCGGACTCTTTAATTCCATTGCCGCCCTATCTCTGGTGATTTCCCACTCTTCCGCCGGTTTTCTCTATGATATCAAACCGGCACTGCCGATCATCATTAATTGCTGTTTCGCCGGTTTGGCGGCCTTATTAATTCTGACTCTCCCGGGTATTCCCAGGCCAAAGGTCAGTAATGCACCAAATTCACTAAGAGAGATCTGGCGCGCTTTCCTGATACTGGCAAAAAAGGAACGGACATTACTGGCAACAATTTTTCTATTGGCTATCTGGACAGCATTTCACTGGACACCAACCCTGCTTTATCAGCCTTTGCTCAAATCAATTGGTATTGGAACAGAATCCTTTGGGATCATTTTTGCGCTCTTTACCGGCATGGGTATTCTCAGTGGTTTTATAACCGGAAAGATCGCCGGCAGGATCGGTAATATCAAATTGATCATTCTGGGTTTAATAATGCAGGTTGTCGCCGTCGGTATTACCGCTTTCAGCAGTACAATTGCGCTGATTATTTTTGGAATTGTATTACTCAGGTTTGCTTTCTTTTTGTGTGAGCCGGTACTGAATATTATTCTGAATAACAATCTGACCAATGATATTCGCGCCTCAGTGATCTCGCTGGTTAATTTAGTCGCCAGCATCATCATGATCTTTTCACGTCCGCTGGTGGGACTGACAGCTGACCGATATACGGTAAAATTAGCTTTTATGGTCTGGTTTGTGGTCGGCTTGGCAGCCCTGGGAATCAGCAGCCTGTTGATTGTAAAGCTAAAAAAAACACCGGCATGATCACACACCGGTGCTTAGATTGAAAATTCATAATCTGTTCTATTCGTATTTCCCGGTTAAAACCGAGTCCATCACACCGGCCAGTTTTTCCGCGCTATGAAATCCGACGACATGTCGAATGACATTTTTGTCCTGATCCATGAATAAAATATTGGGAATACCAATCCCTCCATACTTACCGGCATTGCCATTGTATTCATTGGCGACATCCTGCTGCTTGTCCACATCGATTCTTACAGGAATAAACTGTTCCGCTTTGTGAATGACATTGTGATTGGGAAAGGTTTTCTCATCCATTGCCTGGCAGGGCGGACACCAGGTAGCCATAAAATCAACCATTAAAATTTCATTGGTTTCAGCGGCTTTCTCCAGCGCGGCATCAATGTCATTTCCCCATTTTATTTCTTCAAAATTTTCTTTGGCTACAGTATTGTTTTCACAACCACCACATCCGTCATGAGTTTGGCCGCGGTCTGTATGGTCAGCATGATCATGGTTGTCAACCTCATGTGTATCATCGTCTTGGGTGTGCGTGTGATGTGTATCAGCCGTTCCCTTTTGGTCAGTTTGATTGCTACAGGCAAAAACCAACATTAGTGCCATCATCGTAATGATGAATAAATTTTTTCTCAATGCTTCTCCCTTCAAATTGTTCTTACCAACGAATTCCTATAATATAAGTATGTTTGAATTTTAAACCAAATCCTGCAATATTTTTGAGAACCCATTCTTATTGTTGCTGGTAGTTGTGTGAAATTTATCCCGCAAGGGCGGCGGACTATTGGCCACCACATAACTTTGCGCTGTCCATTCCAGCATGTCAAGATCATTGTAATCATTGCCAAAGCTGATCGTATTGCGCTGTTCTATTCCCAAATGGTCACAGACCCACTGGCAACCGGATTTTTTAGATACCCGGGGATGAAAAATCTCCATCCAGATTGACTGATGGTCAAGGGGCGAAGTGGTTCGAATTACTTTAACATTTTCCAATTGACGGCGGATGGCCTCGAACTTTTCCAAATCATCAAAAATGGCTAAAAACTGAGAAGCCAGGTTCAGATCGGGATGTACCACATGCATGCGGTCCGCATGATCCAAATAGAGATTTAGCCGGCGCTGAAAATCTTCCATAACCTCATCATGATGAAAATAATAAAACTGGTGATTGTCAGGCACTTCGCGGTGGAGCATGAAATTTATCTTTTCACGCATCAGCAGAGCGGACACACTGTCGATCTGGTGACGGGTCAAATTGCAGCTGTGAATCAAATGTTTGGTTTTCCAGTCCATAATACCGGCGCCGGAGGAAAAAACCACATAATCCACAGGAAAGTCTGGTGCAAGGGCCCTGTTTAAAGAATAGAGGTTCCGCCCGGTGGCGATTACTCTGGAAATATTTTTGTCTTTTAAATGATGCAGCATATCCAGATCAATCCGGCTGATTTCATGATCAGAATTGAGGAGCGTACCATCAAGATCGGTAAAAACGATTTTTATTGTTGATTTATTCATTTGATATTTTGCTTTTTTATACTTAGCATTTATTCCATTATAACCTAATAATCGAAAAAATACACAGAATCCATGAAAATTGAAAATGTTGAAATTACAAAATATGAAATAGCGCCTTATCTCAGAAGCGGTCACCGCCTAACCCTTCAGGAAAAGATCAAAGCCCTGATTGATCATCAACTTACCCCTGTTTCCGGTTTTCCAGTGCTTATTAAAAATATGAAGCAATACATGAATTCCAGTTTTGCTTATATCAAGATCAACAATATTACCTATCGAATATTCTTTAATCCGACACGCACAAAGAATGTCCGCGCCAATACATTCACCGACAAAACCAATAATCACAAATGCCTGCTTTGCGATCTGTTACCCGGACAAAAAGGACTCAGGGCTATAGACGGAAAATATATGATCATTCTGAATCCCGGCATTACAATTCCCGGCGATTTGACGATTCCCACAATCCGTCATGAGTTACAAATACTGGATAACAAATTTTCTGATATGCTTGATTTGTCGCGAAAATTACCAGACTACTCTATTTATTTCAATGGCCCTCTGGCCGGCGCCACTTGTCCGCACTTTCATTTTCAGGCCGGAATCAGGGACCGGCTTCCGCTGGAAAATTCTATCAATCAAATTATTGAAAAAAAACCAGCAGAGCGTTCTAACATCAATTGTATTTATCAATCCAAAGAAACCCATATTTTTCATATCCCTTCATTTGCTCCTGTCACTTATGCCTGTTTTACCCCATCCAAAGACGAGGCCGAAAAATTTATGCAACACATGCTGCCAGCCTTGAAAGAACTTGATAAACAGTATATTCACAGCATTGAAAACATTCCTGATTTTGGTAGAGTCATTAAAGTCTTTGGTCAAGAGGAGTCCGAAGCCCGCTTCAATCTCATGGTAAAATATTATCCCAAAAAGAAAAAATACCTGACTGTTATTTTTCCGAAACTCTACAACCGCCCAAAAATATATTTTGCGGCGGAAAAAAAGCGAATGATACTGGGTTTTGCCATCAAGGAAGCCCTGGGACATATTTTAACTTCAAAACGTGAGGATCTATTCAGATTGTTAGAGGATAAAGAAATTTTGCGTCAATCCTATTCAAATACTTCAATAACTCCTGTTATGAGAAAACAATTATCCCAAAAATTAAAAATTGCTTACAAACTAAAAAATCCGGTGTAAAAACCGGATTTTTATTTGCGGAGAGTGCGAGATTCGAACTCGCGATACCGTTACTAACGGTATACTCGCTTAGCAGGCGAGCGCCTTCAGCCGACTCGGCCAACTCTCCCTGGAAAGTTTCTTTCCAAAGCGGAGGTGGAGGGACTCGAACCCCCAAGGGCGCAAACCCGGCGGTTTTCAAGACCGCTGCCTTACCAATTAGGACTACACCTCCGTTAACAAATAGCGGGCGAAATATACTCTTTTTTTCGGATTGAAAGCAAGAAAAAAAATGAATTTAATTAAATTTTAATGAATCTGTTTTAGCCCGTTTAATAAAGGAAAATATTATAACGGGAATGGTATTATCATAAATAACATCAGTTGGATATAAAAAATTTATCTTCAAAAAAAATCTCACCTTATGGTATGAAGTTGTCCAAAAAAGTACACGAATAATCAGTGACTTAGATATTCTTCAGCCTTTTTAATTGCCGGCAACTTTCCCACATCCAGCCAAAAAGAGTCATTATGAACATAACCACTGATCAGATGGCTTTTTGCCAGGTCAAGATACCAGTGAATAATCGAGAATATCTGTTCCTCCGGCTTGTATTGAAATATTGCCGGATCAATGACATGTATGCCGCTAAAAGCATAGGCATTCAGATCATTAGAGTGCTGGCAGGTATAAACCGAGTTTCCGGTTTTCACATTTTTCCAACCACGTAAATAATTGTCGTCATCAAAGAGCAGATAGCGACTGGTTGTCCTGTTCCTGACTGCTAATGTTGCCAACGCCTTATTCCGGTGGTGAAAGGCCACCATTTTATCTAAATCAATGTCGGTGATGATATCAACATTATAAACAACAAAAGGATCATTGGCCAGCCATTTTTCCATTTTAAAAAGACCGCCACCGGTATTCAGTAATTGTTGTCGTTCGTCGGAAATATGGATAATTACACCGAAATTATTATGCCGGTGAAGATATTCCAGAATCAAATCTCCAAAGTGGTGGATATTGATAACAAATTCCTGAATGCCGTATTTTTTAAGGTAATTAATGGCGAGTTCCAGCAGTGTTTTCCCACCAATCTCAACCAGCGCTTTTGGTTTATTATCAGTCAGGGGTTGTAACCGGGAGCCAAGTCCGGCAGCGAAAATAACTGCTTTCATAATCGATCACTCCGTTTCAAACAGATGGCTTTCCATATGACTGACATCAACAGCCAGCCCATATTTTTCTTTCAGATGGCGGGCGAGATTTTCAGCGCAATAGACAGACCGGTGCTGGCCGCCGGTGCAACCGAAGCTAACCATTAAATGGGTAAAATTCCGTTCCAGGTAATTATCCACCGCCATATCTACAATCCCATTCGTCTTATCTATAAAATTTTTAACGTCATCTTTGGTACGAAAAAATTCAATGACGTCCTGATCCCTGCCTGTAGACTGGCTGAATTCGGCATACCTCCCGGGATTGCTGAGACAGCGGCAATCAAAAATAAATCCTCCGCCATTCCCCGATGTATCAACGGGAAGTCCTTTCTTATAAGAAAAACTTTTAATTGTCACTGTGAGATCATTTTGTTCTTTGACAATATTTCGTAACAACTGTGATTTTGTTGTCTTTTGCAGGGCATTTAAAAGACTGGGGAGTTTCAGGGGCATTCGATAATTTTCCAGTAAATACTCCAGATTTTTTAAAGCATAGGGTATTGATTTTAAGAAATGACGCTTCTTTTCATAAAACCCCCGAAAGCCATATGCCCCCATGGCCTGCATGATTCGAATCAGCACATATCCCTGAAAATATTCCAAAAATTCTTCCCTGTTTACCGGAATATACTGTTCCAGTTCGTCCAGGTAATAGGCCATTAATTCCGACCGTACATGCTGTGGAATATTCGCTTTGGAGTCATAAAGCAACGAGGCCAGGTCATATTGCAGCGCGCCTTCTCTTCCCCCCTGGTAATCGATAAAATAGACATCCTCATGCTTCAGCATAATATTTCGCGACTGAAAATCCCGGTATAAAAAATAATGGCAATCGGTTTGCAATAAATAATCGGTGAAAGTATGAAAATCCTTTTCCAGTTCCTGCTCGTTAAAGCCAATCCTGGCCAGTTTGAGAAAATAATATTTAAAATAATTCAGGTCCCACATCATGGACTGCTTGTCAAAACTGTGACGGGGATAAGCATAAGAAAAATCCAGATTCTTACTGCCGGCAACCTGGAATTGCGGCAGATTTTTAAGTACTTTTTTATAAGTCCTTTTAAGTTGATCCGGAAATTCTTCTCCCTGGTAAATTCCCGACAAATATTGATATAGCGTTATATCCCCAAGATCCTCCTGCAAATAAATATTATTCACAAGGTCGCTGAGGTAGATGCGGGGAACATTTAAATTTTTTGCATAAAACTGTTCACTGTAATATAAAAAAGCCTGGTTTTCCTGGTAATCTTCATTAAATGTACCAATGGCGCTTTTGGTTTTGCCGTATATTCTTATATATTCACGGTAGGAGCCGGAGCGGGGTAGTTTCTGTACCTCAAGGGCTTCTTCTCCAGACCATCTTACGAACATTTCAATTAATTTATTTTTGGTTTCAGTATTCATCTTCTCTCTTTGGTTAGTATTTAAAATTACCCATAAAATCTAAAAAACAGACTGTAAATTACCAAAAAGCGACTAAATATCTGTACATTTTTTTGGCTTTTTCAAAATTAATCATGAAATTAGTCAACTTAAATACATAAAAAATGCAAGGAAATCTATGGACGCGCATGAATTAATCTACTACTACAATAAATTTAAATTCGGTGATGAATGCTATCACAACCTGATGACCGACCGCATCGAAAGTATCTTACTGGTCTCATCCTTTTACGATGCCTATACTTTTGAGCAGGACGGCCAGTTATCGCAGCAAATTTTTGGCGAATACCGGGAATTAAATCTTTCCATGGTACCAAAAATAACCAGCGTACCAACGGGTACGGAAGCGCTTAAGTTGCTTGAGCATGAAAAATTTGATATGGTCATTACCATGATGCACATCGGTAAAACCTCTCCTTTTACCCTGGCTGAAACCATTAAACAACAGGATCCCAATCTGCCGGTGGTGCTTTTACTCAGTATGCTTTCCGATACTAAATACCTGAAAAATAAGGATGATACAAAATTCTTCGACGACATTTTCCTCTGGAATGGCGATTCAAAACTCTTTCTGGCCATCATCAAATCCCTGGAAGATAAAATCAATTGTGAAGCCGATACACAAAATGGCCTGGTGCGCGTAGTTCTGATTGTTGAAGACTCCATTAAATATTATTCAATGTTTCTTCCGTTACTTTATCAGGAAATCATGAAACAGACCCAGTATCTGATTGAAAGTGATGTGGCGGAAAACAATAAACGGCTGCGAATGCGCGCCCGCCCAAAATTAATTCTGGTACACAACCTGGAAGACGCAATGGAATTTTTTAATCAATACCAGGAATATGTCATCGGTGTGATCTCCGATACCAGCTATCCTTTTAACGATGAAATGGATATGCATGCCGGCGTTAAGCTGATTTCAGCCGTCAAAAAAAGTGTTTTTGATATTCCTACAGTCCTCCTTTCTTCCGATCGATCCAACAAAAAAAATGCTGACGAAATCGAATCGCTTTTTCTTTATAAATACTCTTCACGGCTCCTGAGACGATTGCAGAATTTTATCTTGAATCACATGGGCTTTGGTGAATTTATTTTTCGCACAGCTGATCAGACAGAATTAACCCGCGCAAAAACACTGGGCGAATTTAAAGAGAAACTCCACCAGATTCCCAATGAATCCATTCTGTTTCACAGTGAAGCCAATCATTTTTCCGCCTGGTTAATGGCCCGGGGAGAAATTGAAATCGCCAGAAAATTAAAACCCTTAACCTATAAAGATTTTGCCTCTATTGAAGAGTTAAGAGGCTACCTGATATCAACGATCCTGGATATTCAAAAAATTCACGGCCGCGGTAAGATCATTAATTTTTATGATTATATTAATCTCGCCCCCAATGAAGTGACCCGTCTCTGCAGCGGATCGCTCGGTGGAAAAGGCAGGGGCCTGGCCTTTTTAAACTCCCTGCTGGTGGCTATGGATTTTGATGAAAAATATCCGGAGGTCAATATTTTCCTGCCCAATACAGCTATTATCGGTACCAATGAATTCGACAAATTTATCGAGATCAATAATATTGTTGAGGAAGACCTTTATGAAAAAACGGACCGTGAAGTTGACGAATATTTTATCAATTGCCGCCTAACGGATAAACTGATGCACCGGTTGGACATTATTCTGGATAATGCCCGCTATCCCCTCGCTGTGCGAAGTTCGGGACTTCTGGAAGACTCCTATGCCGAACCTTTTGCCGGTATATACAGAACCTTTATGCTGCCCAACAATCATTCTGAAAAAAGCCTTCGTATGAAACAACTAACCGATGCCATCAAACTGGTCTTCGCTTCGGTTTTTAATTCCAAAACAAGGGAATATATTGAAAATATGGCCCATCAGTTGGATGAAGAAAAAATGGCGGTGATCATTCAGCAAATTGTGGGCAATCAATTCGGAGAAAGATATTTTTATCCCTCCTTTTCCGGAGTGGCCCAGTCATATAATTTTTATCCCATTGCCGATATGAAAAACAAGGACGGGATTGTCTCACTTGCTGTGGGTATGGGAAAAGGAGTTGTGGAAGGCGGCCGGATTTTTAGGTTTTGTCCCAAATATCCGAAAAAAGAATTTCTCCTCCCTGAAGCCCAGTTGAAAAATTCGCAACAGTCTTTTTACACCCTGAACCTGGAAAGAAACAATATTAACCTGATTGACGGGGAAGATTCCACACTGGAAAAACTCAGTATTTATGAAGCCAAAAAACATGAATCCCTAAATCATGTCGCCTCAACCTGGGATTATCAGAACAGCCGGCTCTATCCCGGCACAAAACGCAAAGGGGCGCTTGTTATTAATTTTGACAATATTATCAAATATGATTACATCCCCTTCGCCAGGATCATGGAAAATATTCTGGACATTGCCCAGACGGCATTGGGAATGCCGGCGGAAATCGAGTTTGCCGTTGACCTGAACAGGAACAATGAATATAACAAACCAACCTTTTATATTCTCCAGGTCCGGCCCCTTACAATTCGTTCTGAAGATGTGGAAATCCCAAAGGATATTCCAAAAGAAAAATTATTTCTATCCTCCTGTCACAGTATGGGAAATGGCATTATCAACAATCTTACGGATGTCATTTTTGTGAAGCCGGATACTTTTGATAAAACCAAGACCGAACAAATGAGGGATGAAATTTCCAAAATTAATAAACAAATGAAAGAACAGGGACAATCTTATATTCTTATCGGGCCCGGCCGCTGGGGATCACAGGACCGGTTTTTGGGCATTCCGGTAAAATTTGTAGACATATCTTATGCAAAAGTGATCATCGAAGCGGGTATCAAAGACTTTGACATTGATCCTTCACAGGGCACACATTTTTTTCATAATGTCGTTGCCATGGAATTGGGATATTTATCGATCCCGGTCAATAGCAATGATTGTCATCTCGACTGGAAATGGCTCTGCCGGCAGAATGTTATTGAAGATGGCCAATTTTTTCGTCATGTAAAACTCAAACAACCGGCAGTTGTGAAAATGGACGGGAAGCATGGTGACGCCATTATTTACAAATAACAAAAATTGAAAGCGTGCCATTACTAATGAATTATTTAAATCCTATAACGCTGAAATTTCAAGGTAACAAAAAGCACCTTGAACAGAAATTTCTCGAATATTATCTGGAGCGGAAAATATTTCAGCAAAGGGTTGCCATGGTATCCGGTACGGTTCTTTACTTGTTGTTCAGTTTTCTTGATGTTCTGATGATCCCGGAAAAAAGTCATCTCTTCTTAGGAATGCGATTTTTTATTGTTATGCCGGCCGCCCTTTTTACACTGGTTTTGAGTTTTCAAAAAATCTATAAAAAAATCAGTCAACCGGCCTTATTCGTGACCAATTTTATCGGCGCTGTCGTCATTATCATTATGATCATCATTGCCCATCCCCCGGTTACATATCTCTATTACGCCGGCGAGATCCTCGTCATTATTTTTGCCTTTACCTTTAGCGGGCTGCGGTTTATTTGGTCACTGGTGCTGAGCATCCTGATCATATTGATCTACCAGGCATCGGCAATTTATAATAACACACCACTTCTTTATATTATTAATAATAATTTCTTTTTTATATCCGCTAATTTCCTCTGCCTCACGGCCGCTTATATCATTGAATCCACCATGCGCAATGACTTTTTACAGTCAATTCTGTTGCAAAAAGAAAAAGATAAGGTTTCTGAACTTAACAAAAATTTAGAAGAAAAAGTTAAACTGAGAACTGAACAGTTGGAATTAACCAATCAACAACTGCAAGAGGAACTCGCTCATAGCCATCAGCTAAGGAAAGAGCAAAAAAAATTGCAGAATCAACTGATACAATCCCAAAAAATGGAGGCTATCGGGCAATTAGCCGGCGGAGTCGCTCATGATTTCAACAATCTTCTGACTGTTATCAATGGCTATGCTGATATTATTATGTATACCACAAAATCGGACCATCCGCTTTATGAACCGGTTGAGCAAATTCTGGAAGCCGGGAAAAAGGCCGCTGATCTGACCGCCCAACTACTGGCTTTTGGCCGTAAACAACTCTTGCATCCGGCTATTATCGATCTCAATATCCTGATCAAAGATTTTGAAAAAATGCTCAGCAGTGTCGTCAAAAATGATAATGCCATTACTTTTAAATATTCAGATAATCCTATTAACATTAATATCGACTCACGGCAGATGGAGCAAGTCCTATTAAACCTTGTTCTCAACGCGAAAGATGCCATTCAGGACGGCGGTACAGTTACTATTGAAATTTCAAAAATTACTATTAATGAGGAAAACGCTTCCAAATTTCCAAAAGATACTCCCGCCGACTATGCCATGATATCCGTCCGTGATACTGGTGTCGGCATGGACCGGGAGATCGTCGATCATATTTTTGATCCTTTTTACACAACCAAAGAAATGGGCAAAGGTACCGGACTGGGACTGTCCACAGTTTTCGGCATTATCCTGCAAAGTAAAGGAAATATTTATGTCACCAGTGAAAAAGGTATTGGGACGGAATTCCGGATTACTTTCCCATTGGTGGAATCTCCCGCTAAACTGGCGTTAGAAAACATTGAAGAATCAGAAAAGGACTTTTATGGAAAAGGCCTGATCCTGATCATTGAAGACAATCAGGAAGTGAAAAAATATGTCAGAAAGACCCTGAACTATTTCGGCTATGATACCCTGGAAGCAAAAGATTATCTCGAAGCCGCGCCGATTTTTGAAAAATTATATTTTAATATTGATCTGGTTGTCAGTGATGTCATGCTGCCGGGCATTAGCGGCGAAAAAATTATTGAAACTTTTCTGAAAATAAAACAGGATCTCAAATATATTCTGATTTCCGGTTATACCGATTCGATCCTGGACAATAAAAAGCACATCAGCCGGGGAAATTTTATCCAAAAACCCTTTTCCCGTGAGCAATTAATGGAAAAGGTAAAATTTAATCTATCAAAGACATCCTAAAATTAGCAGGAATAGTATAATCATGCCCGAATTACCCGAAGTAGAAACAATTGTACGATCTTTAAATAATCATGTGCGAAACCGTGTCATTACCGGCGTGACCATCAATTTTGCCAAAATCATCGCCAATCATCAACCCGCTCCTTTCCGGAATAAAGTGACTGGCAAAAAGATCATTGATATATCACGGCGGGGGAAATATATTGTCTTCCATCTATCAGAGAATTGGTTTCTGATACTTCACCTGCGCATGACGGGGAAAGTCATCATAGCGCAGGATGATCAACAGGAAACCAAACATGACCACCTGGTGCTTACACTTGATAATGATACGAGACTATTCTATAATGATACACGAAAATTCGGCCGGTTCTATCTGACCCAAAACCCTGAAGAAAAACTGGGCAGATTAGGCCCCGAACCTCTGAGTGAAAATTTTAGATCCATTAATTTTTACGAGAAACTTCAGGCCACACAGCGCAGGATCAAAGCGGTTTTGCTGGACCAGAGTATTGTGGCCGGACTGGGAAATATCTACACCGATGAAGCGCTCTTTGAAGCCGGCATTCATCCGGAGCAGCCGGCATCAACAATCTCACGGCAGAAACAAAAAAAACTCTTTTTCGCAATCCAAAATGTCTTGCGGAAGGGAATTCAGAATAAAGGTACTTCTCTAGGCGATGGACAGACCAATTATGTCTCCTCAGACAGCGCCAGCGGCAGCAACCAACACTCGCTGCAGGTCTTTGCCCGCACCGGCCGGCCTTGCCCAAAGTGCCGGCGGCCTGTCAAAAAAATTGTCGTTGCTCAGCGGGGGACACATTATTGCTCTAATTGTCAGCGGTTGCGGAAAGGGTAAATTTTTCACACTAGAATTATATGAACTTCCCAAAGGGCAGAAAATGTATTTTACATCCATTTTTCACAATGCTCTCTTTTTCCACTTCAGAAATAACAAATCCTTCTTCGGGTTGATATTTTTTAATAAAACTTTGGAAAGCGCGGGTGACTTTCGGCCTTTTTTTAATTTCAACAGGAATTCGTTCATCTTTGATGAAATCGACTTCTGCCTGTGATGTGGTACGCCAATATTTAAGTTCAATTCCCTTTTTTAGATATTCTGAATAGACAAGATTTTCATAAAATGCACCAATTTGCTGTTCATTAATCGAAAAATCGCCGGCACATTGATTTCTAAAACCATGATCCAGAAAATATATCTTGGGTACTTTCACGATTTCCAGCCGTTTATTTGTATAAAAAGTTGAACATCTTTTACAGATAAAGGTCTGTTCCAGGATATACATATACTTTTTTAATGTATTAAAATTAAAGCCGGAAATTTGTGACAATTCATTGTATTGTAGCATATTTCCTATCTGCAATGCCAGGGCTTTGAGTAGTTTTATCAGTTGATCATTTTTACTTAATTGCATAATTTCTTTTATTTCTCTCAACAAATAAGTGTCATATATGTTTTCCAATACAAATTTCTTTTCTTCATTTGAATCCGATAAAACAACCCGTGGATATCCGCCATACTGCATATATTCGTGAATGTATTTTTGTATTTTCGTATTTATTGTCTCTTTAAAAGCACCCTGCTTATAAATACCAAAGAGTTTTTCATCTTTAAATAAAAGAAATTCACTAAAAGAAAATGGATGAAGTTGAAAGATAAAAATTCTACCAACCAGATATTTTAAACTATTAATTGATAAATCCGTTGAAGATGAACCGGAGATAATAATTTTAATTTTTTGGGTGTCATAAATATATTTTAGATGTTTTCCTCCATTTTTTGCATATTGAACTTCATCTATAAATAAAAAATCATAACCAGCTACATGCAAATCAATAAAGGAATTGATATCATTTTCAAATAATTGTTTTACTTCTACATTTTCTAAAGTAATTGAATTTACGTTTTGATATTTTTTTAATAAGTTGGTGATCATAGTTGTTTTGCCACATTGTCTGGCACCAACCACTGCAATAATCTCTTTTTTTTTCATGTATTTAATAATTTTTTGTTCAATTTCTCTTTTAATATACATTTTAAAACCTCTTAAAACTTAACAATCATATAATTTTAACCCCGTTAAAATTACACTGTATTACAATTTTAACCCCGTTAAAATTAAATTCCAAGGTTAAAATTGGTTTTTCTTATACTTTTAATTGTTAATTACTCCGCCTCAAAAACAATCTCATGGTCCACAACAAAACCAAAACATGCACTAAAAACCCGATTCCCAGAAAAATCCAATAATTCTTTCCCTGCGCGAAATAGGCTTCGGCAATCCAGAAAGTCGGCATAATTCCGGCAAAATATTTCCACCAGGCCATGAAAAAATAGGCGATAACAGGACCTGCCACACTGATCCCCATGAGTTTTCCGATTGCCAGGCCTTCCACCTTATTGCTGGCCACACTGGCCATGATCAGGGCGTACATCGGTGTTTCCAGGGCTAAAATAATAATCAAGGGTAATAACCGCGGAAGATTCATCTCACCCAGATTAAAAATTATCAATATAAATAAGGACTGGAAAAAAACCGCCAGCATAGGCGCGAATACCTTGAACAGCAAATACCCCTCTTTGCGAATCGGTGTCACAGACATGTAGGTGAGTATATTTTCATCCCGGTCATCCAATAGATTAAAACCGATCACCATGCCGGACATCATCGGCGCCATTGTCAAAATGAAGAGCGTTGCAAAATTATAATGAATACTCAGGTCAAAATAGTCGATCAAATACCGCTGCGCTATTGGTAGTACAAAGCGAAACAGGGCCGCCATAAACAAAGGAATTCCAAGAATTAGCAGCATAAAGGAATCCCTGAATATACTTTTTATTAAACTACTGCCTAAAACTTTTATTGCTCTCATATATCAATCCTTATTTAATAAAAATTCGCGATTATCCGTGTCATCAGCGAACCATCACTTAATCTCCCGTCTGATCGATCACATATTTTACGAACCATTTTCGCGCCCAGTACCAGGCGATACCGATCCACAAAATCAGCAAGCCAATATCCAGCCATAAATACCCTGATTTTGTATCCAGAATAGCATAATACAATAAATTCAAAATTGAATGGGTAGGAATAAAGAAAAAGAGATTCCGGGGAAACAGGCCTAAAAAGCTTAATACCGGTAAAATTGTAAAAACCAAATACAACGGACTGATAAACAGATACCGGTTCACATCCCTGGCGCGGACACCGAGCGTAATCCCTACCAGGGTATAGATCGCTGATGCCAAAAGTATCGTCACTATCAATACAGGGATATGCAGATCAAACCCCACTAATAAAAAAGCAATTGCCAGGCTGCTGATCAATGCCAGAAGTCCCAGTGACAGGACTTTGGCCAGAATGTATTCATGCAGTCGCATGGGAGTTACAAAAAGCGAGGTCAGGGTTTTTTGGCCTTTCTCCAGCAACAACAATCCACCCACAAAATAAAACCCCAAAACTGTTGGGTCGGTGAATATCACATAAAAGAGTCCGATTTTTGTATAATCTCCCGGCAGTTGCCTGATCAATAAAATATAAAACAGGCAGACAAAGAGATAGGCATAATAAAACCCGCTGCGAAACTGAATTTTCACATCATTGATAGTGGCGGAGATCAATCTCATATCAGCCTCTTTCCGGTTGTTTTGATAAAAACATCTTCCAGTGTCGCTTCCTGGGAATGGATGGTTTCAATTTTATGCTTTTTTATAATCTTTAGAAACTCCTTATTATTCCCCAAATACTCCATGGAAAAATTTTCCCGATTAATTTGTCCATCTACATGATATTCAACTGATACTGTATTTTCACCGTTTTCCACTTTCAGTTTCTGCGGCGAATCGATCAGATCGATTTTCCCCTCAGTAATAAAAGCAACCCGGTCACAGACTTCGTCTGCGACATTCATATTGTGAGTCGTCAGAAAAATTGTTTTACCCTTTGATTTTTGTTGCCGGATCAGGTCTTTGACAATTTTCTGATTCACAGGATCAAGCCCGCTGGTGGGTTCGTCGAGAAACAGGATATCAGCATCGTTGAGCAAAGCGCGACAAAAATTCAGGCGGGCTTTCATTCCTTTGGAAAAATTTTCAAAGCGGACATCCTTATCTTTTTCTAATCCCACCGCACCCATCAGTTCAACAGGTTCAAGCGTACTGCCTTTGTAAAGGGAACGAAAAAAATTGAGGTTTTCCAGGGCGGTGAGTTTGCCGAAGAAATTAGGAAATTCAAAGGATACCCCAATATTTTCATAAAAATCAGCCGTGACCCGTTTGATCTCAATACCGTTTAAGATGACGGAACCCGCATAATTCTTTAGAATACCGAACAGTATTTTTTGTGTCGTGGATTTCCCGGCTCCCGACGGCCCCAGGAACCCAAAAATCTCACCTTTATCCACCTGAAAATTCATACCCTTAATGGTTTCATCCTTCCCATCGGGATAGGTGTAATGCAAATTTTCAACTTTAATCATTTTTGACCTCATTTGTGGTTAATCCTTTTGCCAGCACTTCTGTGAACAATCTCATCACATCCTCATAAATATCTTCGCCAATTTCTTTTTTATGTAACGGCAACATAAAAAATCCACGGAGAAGCCCGATGATAATCGCCGGATTTTCTTTGACCAGATCACCCTGTTCCTGAAAAAATTTTATAAACTCGCTGGATTTTTTAAAATCCTGTGCAAAATGGGCTTCAATTCGTTCAGGCGGTAATTTTAAATACAAGCGCTCAACCAGGTTTTCTTTAAAAAACATTTTGAAAATTTTATTCTCATCGGTTTCTTTCAGGGATTGCTTTACCAGGCGACGAATCGCTGATTCAGCGCTTCTCTCTGATGTCATTAATTCATCAAGCAATCTGTCACGAAACTTTTCCTGTTCTTCCAGCACGGCAAAAAGAATATCTTCCTTGGAAGAAAAGATATTATAAAAGGTGCCCTTGGCGACTCCGGCGGCCGCGGTAATATCGTCTATACCGGTCTTTTTATATCCCAGTGTGGAAAATAATTTTGTGGCTTCATCAATCATTTTCTGTTTGTAAAAATTTTTTTCTTTATCTGTAAACTTACGTGTCATCGGTCACTCGCTCTCTAATTTTAAACCTCTGTGACTATTTCTATTAATTTAGTCATTGATAATTTACGCCTTACAATTTTAATTACAAATCTTTTTTTTATGGCATACTAACTTTAAGATTGTAACCTTAAAAAATCTAATTCGTCCAAGATTATCAGGGAATTTGAAAATTGAATAACTCTTTTATATATTGAAATTGTTATGAAAATCAAACACTAAAGCGGAGAATTAAATGGACTTTAACCTCAATTTCAACATGCCCGAAAACAAAGGTGAATACAAAATCAAAAGCATGAATTCCAATGAATTATATGACATTTTGATTTTAGGCGGCGGTCCGGCGGCCCTGACAGCAGCTGTATACTGTATGCGCAAAGGTGTCAAAACCGGTCTGATCACCGACAATGTCGGCGGACAGGTAGCCGAAACCGCCAGTGTTGAAAATTATATGGGGTTCAAATATATCGAAGGCATGAGCCTGGTGGAAAAATTTGAAGAACAGGTCAAACAGTTTGAAATCGGTTTCCTGGAAAAATTTCCCGCTATTAAAATTGAAGGGGATCAGGAAAAAATAGTAACGGTTAAAGGTGGCAGGCAATTCAAATCCAAAGCCGTGATTGTTGCCACCGGAAAAAGTCCCCGCTGGCTCAATGTTCCCGGTGAGGAAAAATTCAAAGGCAATGGCATCGCTGTTTGCGCCACCTGCGACGCGCCCCTTTACAAAGATAAAAAAGTAATCGTGGTGGGCGGCGGCAATTCAGGTGTGGAAGCCGCCATTGATCTGGCCAGAGTTGCCAAACATGTCACAATTATTCAATTCATGGAAGATTTTACCGCTGATAAATCCCTAATAGATAATCTCAAAACCTATGATAACTGGGATGTCTATTTTAATTCACAGGTCACGGAAATATCCGGAGATAAACGAATTGAACAGGTGGATATAGAAAATCGAACAACCAAAGACCATAAACTAATTGGCACCGACGGACTTTTTGTAGAGATCGGCTGGATTCCAAATACGGATTTTCTGAAAGATACATTAACCCTGAATGAATGGAATGAAATAATTGTGGACTGCCAATGCAAAACCAATGTTTCCGGCATTTTTGCCGCCGGCGATGTAACATCAGTCCCTTACAAACAAATAATAATAGCAGCCGGTGAAGGGTCAAAAGCCGCCCTGGCTGCCTACGAATATATACTGAAGAACTAACTAAAAAGGAGTTTATTATGAGTCTTTTTAATGAAGAAGCACAAAAACAAATAAAGACAATTCTTGATAAAATGGAAGATAAGGTTGAACTGATTTTTTTTACTCAGGAATTTGAATGTGAGAGTTGCAAGGATGCCCATGAATTTGTAAATGAAGTATCAGCACTAAGTGACAAACTGGATTTTACGGTTTATGATTTTGTGAAAAACCAGGATGAAGTAAAAGCATTGGGAATCAAACAAATTCCGGCCATTGCCCTGGCGGATAAAGATGGAAACGATACACGAATGCGTTTTTATGGCATTCCCGGTGGGTATGAGATCAATTCTTTTCTCACCAGTGTGGTAGAAGTTTCCGGCGGCGGCGAGCCTCTGGAGGAGGCCATTATGGAACGCATTAAAAAAATAGAAAAAGATGTCCATATCCAGGTTTTTGTCACCATGAGTTGTCCTTACTGCCCGCAGGCGGTTATCAATGCCCATCGCCTGGCCCTGGAAAGTCCGAAAGTAGTTGCTGATATGGTGGAAGCCGGGACTTTTCCCCATTTATCCAACAAACATAATGTCACCGGAGTCCCGAAAATTGTGATCAATAATGGCGCTGAAGAACTGGTTGGCGCGCAGCCACTGGAAGTGATGCTGGATAAAATAGAAGCCCTCTGATTTTTTTATAAAATATAACGAAAGGGGAGCTGTTATCGCTCCCTTTTTTAATTCTGGCGGGAACTATTCAAATTAAAAAAACGTAGTAAAAGCAATTATGGGAGATCAATAATGACCAAAGAAAAAATTATCAGCGAAATTAAATCCTGGACGATGATCATATTGATTGCTTTTATAATCAAGTCATCGATTTTTGCCGCTTACTTTGTACCCACCGGATCCATGGAAAATACAATCCTCACCGGCGATTTTCTGATTGGAAACAATATGAGTTATAATATCCATACACCTGACCGGATTGGCATTCCTTTTACCAAAATCGGCCTGGATATTCCCCGCTTACAGATGCGCGGCTTTAAAAAACTTCAGCAAGGTGATATTGTCATCTTCCGCTATCCGAAAGACCACTCCCTCAATTATGTCAAACGGTGTGTAGCCTTACCGGGCCAATACCTGCAAATCATTAACAAGCAAATAATTGTTGATGATAAAATATTTTCCAATGCCGCTGAAACTAAATTTACGCGGGAAAATAGCTATGGAAATCACCTGGTGAATCGCGGTATTTTCCCAAAAAACAACGGGAATGAGGACAATTATTCGGAAATCTATGTGCCGCAGAAAGGTGATACCCTGTATTTTAACGATCATAATTTTGAACTGATCAAAAATGTAGCCTGGTTGTCCGGAGATTCTATTTCGAAAAAGGATGCGCAGCAATATTATGTGACAAAACAGCATTACTATTTCATGATGGGTGACAACCGGGACGAAAGTTATGACAGCCGGTTTTGGGGGTTTGTACCCGAATCCCTGATTGTCGGAGAACCACTGATTCTGCTGTCTTCCTTTGACCTGGACCAACCGGGCTGGAATATTTTTAACCGCATCCGCTGGCGCAGGATTGGAAAACTTTTTTAATCTGAATTCCGATCATTTCTGAATTTTCTTTCGTTTCATTCGTTCCCAAATCCCCCCATTCACTCGTTCCCAAATCCCCCCATTCACTCGTTCCCAAATTGTATTTGGGAACGCACCCACCCGAAGTTTCAGAACCATTTTCCAAATATAATGTGAGCACAAGTAGCAACACTTCTCAATAACATTGTCCGGAGTATAGTTCAGGAAGTAGGCTGAAGCCTACTGGCTGTTTCGATTTAGCTTTTTCTCCACCACAATGAATTGTGGTGTTATTCTGAAATTCTTTCACTCGTAGGGCTGTCCCAAAAGGTACAATAATTATTAAAATTCAGGGTTATTTTATATTTCACCGAACAGGACAATAGGAATTGTCCTCTACATTTTTTTAACAAAGAAACTTTTAAGACAGCCGCTTATTCTGATATTTCTCCTTGCAATTCACTTCGTTCCCGAATCCCCCTATTCACTCGTTCCCAAATTGTATTTGGGAACGCATCCATTATTATTTTACCAATACCATTTTTCTGGTGGTCACCAATCCTGCATCAACAAACAACCGATAAAAATATATTCCACTGGAATATTGCGAGCCATTCCATTTTGAGGAATAATTACCAGCAATTTGTAATTTATCTACCAGGGTATCAATCTTACGGCCGTTAAGATCAAAAACTGATAACTCAACAGCACCATTTTTCTTTAATGAATATTCGATAGTTGTCTCGGGATTAAAAGGATTGGGATAATTCTGTTCCAATTGAAACTTTTCCGGTAATGCCGCCTCATCCCCGATAGTGGTTTCCGCTACCTGGACAATTTCCAGGCCATGGAGAAAGGCAAAATCCTGTGTCGCAGAAAAATGAATATCAATGACACAATCATTCACTTCGATATTTTCCACCAGCAAATCATAAGCGGTGTGAATTCCGCCGGCTTCCTTAAACACATCCAGTCCTTTGACCACATAATCACCTTCAATATTGATATCAAAGACCCGTTGGTCACTGGCAGTAAAATAATTCTCAGAAAACATCAGTTTCACAGTGTAAATGCCTTTTGGAACCCGTACCTTATACATTACAAAATCCCGTATTTCGGTACGATAAACAGCGTCCAATGTAGTATTAGCGATAGGTTGTGTAGTTGAGCCTTCAGCACCGGGCATATAGCCGTAATTCTTTTCGAAATCCCACTCCTGGCCTGCCAGAAAATCTCCGGTAGCATCACCACCGACATTGATCTTCAGCGGATAAACATACTGCGGTGGATTCACAATATTCAAAAATTTTGGCGCGGAAACATTGGGTGTGGCCGTGCTGTCCTCAATATTCGTTACCATAATATCATGGGCCACAGACATATCATAATCCTTTACCGAAAGAATGACATCCCGTTGATTCTCCTGTAATTCAATGGCTGTGATTTCACCACCATTGCGCAAAATATAATTAGCAGAATTTTCCGCGCTGGCTTTCAAAACCGGCTCGGAGAACTCAATCTGAATTTGATGTCCGTCATACCAGGCGCCCTGGGGAATGGGTGGATTTTTGTCCGTGTAACCGGTATTGGTTCCATCTGTCAGGCAAAGTACCAGGTTACCGTCCCGGAAAACTGCATTGTCTTTTATGAAATCACAGTTATTTCCAACAAAGGTATGGGTCGCTTTTCCCCAGCGGTTTTGGTCCCAGCTGTCAAAGTCATCTTTCCACTGAAGCGTAAAATTATTGTCCGTTCCCACGTCCCCGCTACCCGGTGTGTGGGTGGCGTAACTGACGTAATCATAATAAGCGAATTTCGGTAATGTAGCCGGATCAAGGGTACCCACCCAGTTTTGATAGGCCGGGGGCCAGATATTCATCATGATCTTTTGGCCCCGGTCCAGGGCTTCGATATGCGCGCCGGTCTGACGGTGCATTTCCACCCCGTCAATAAACCAGGCCACATATTCCGGCGTCCATTCAAAAGCATAAACATGGAAGTCATCCGCCGGATCAAAATCCACCTGTTGATGATAGACATGGTTCTGCTGCCCCGGTGTAATGGGATTGAACTGGACATCATTGTCATAGCGGCCCAGGATTTCTATATCAATTTCATTCCAGGCGGCGGTGCCTTCCCCTCCCAATTCATGGTAAGTAAAAAAAGTCGATGTATGCCCGGGGCCGATGGAAGATCTGTAGCGCACTTCAAAGCGGCCATAGGTAAAGGTGTCATGGGTACGGTATTCCGCACCTTTGTAAGTTTTACCGAACGCAGTCCAGCAAAGTACTATCAAAGCCAATATTAGTTTCATGATTTTTTGCATATTACATTTCCTGTTCATTTATAAAAAAATGTTTCTCTCCCGAAGATTTAACTCCGGAAGAGAAACAAAAAGAAGGAGACATTCATATTTGAAATTTACAGACTAATTCCAAATGTATAGACGTGTACATTTCCCAGCACACCGATATCCCTGTAAGCATAATCAATTTTTAGCGCTGTATTTTTCAGCATATTGATTTGCACACCGCCACCGACAGTCATACCATAAATGGACTCATCCATAAACAGCCCTTTATAACCGGCGCGGGCAAAGAGACTGCCGGTGCCCGGAATTTTCAGTTCGTATTGTCCACCTATATTGATGGATTCACTGTTATTGTTGGGATGTAGCGCATCAGCAGATACTGTCAACGCATTATACCGATTATTGATAGGAATCCAGGAAACACCGATTCTGAAAATTAAAGGCAATTCCCATTCACTCATGCGAAATTGACCGGGAACATCTTTGAAATTTCCATTTTCATCGGGTGCGATGTCAATGGGATAAACCAGATCAATGCCATCGTATTGCATTTTTGTTCCGTAGTTGGAAATGCTCATTCCGATTCGCAACCCGTCTTCCTGTCTGCCGGTTGTGGAGAAAAATCCCGTGGACACCAGGGCCCCCAGGTCAATCGCCATGGCGCTGGCTTTGGAATGCCATATCTGTGAGGAGACATATTTGGCATTCGCCCCAAAACTGAACCATTGGGCCAATTTACGTGCAAATCCAAGACTGAAACTATACTCATTGGATGTAAATTTTTCCCCTGTACCTTCCTGCATGGATAAAGTGGTGACATCGATATCCCCGTAATCAATATGATGTATTCCGCCTGAGACAGTGCCGACGCCGGGAATAATATAGGCGCCAACAAAGGCGGTTGTGTTGATATCCACCAGCCAGGGTTGCTGCATGAATAAAAATTCACCACCCTCCATATGGGCCAAACCCGCCGGATTCCAATAAAAGGATGATATCTGACCGGGAATAGCCACAAAAGCATCGCCCATGGCCATTCCGTCGCTGCCAATTCCTGTTTCCAAAAAATTGCATGCTGTGGTTCCCACTCTGTATGGCTTTTGCGCAAAAAGTGTCCCCAGCATTATTGTGATCAGAATTAGCATCGTAACGGGTAATTTTATCTTATTTACCATAATTGTCCTTATATTTGATAATTTTTTCATCTTACTCATATCCTGATCTCTATTTAATAATTGCAAATTTTCCCATTTTCTCATCACCGGTTAAATTCGACTTGACATGATAAATATACATACCGGCAGCTACTTCCAGGTCTTCACGGGATTTCAGGTCCCAGTGCGCGGTTCCGTTGTCGGAAGTATTATTCACCTCAATTTCATCGATAAATACACCACTGACTGTAAATATCTTAATGGTACATTGGGACGGAATGTGGGTGAACATGATCCGTCTGCGTTGATTCAAAAACTCATTCAACACCGAAGTTTCCATTTTATTGGTAGCGATGTAAGGATTAGGCACCACTTTGATATCTTTCATGGTTTCTTCCAGGTCTTCCGTATCAAGAGAGTCACTGGCATTGACTTTAAACAGGATTCGGTCATCTTTCCAATAGGGGCGTTGAAAAGAGAGATGATACTCATCACCGGATTTTGGTAAATAGTCGGGATTTCCATTGGCATATGAAAAATCAATGACCATCACCGTACCGGCCCAATCGCCGGTCGTGTCAATCACACCCAGAAAAACACGATCTTTTAACATATCGAATTTACCATTTTGATTGACATCCTGAACAACTGCGTCCAGTATTTCATAATTTCCATCATCATCAGTGACAGATTTGTTGATCGCTTTCAATGGCAGGTCCGCGTCATTGATCAGGTTACGGCGTACATTTTGATTATCTTCATTCCGTACACGGCGGGCAATACCCCGGCCGGTATAGATCACTTCGGTGGTATCGCCAAAGAGAATATCATATTCCCACGGAAACGCATGGCCTTCCGGGGTGACAGCGACTTTCATCATAGCTTCACCAACCACCCAGCCGCTATTGGCATAGTCGATGTCAGCCGTTACCACCGGCAAATCAACGTTTAAACGCAACCCGTCAAACACATCGGTTTTAATGGTTTTATTTTGGTTGATATAATAGGCCTCCAATGAGTCGCTGTGCATTATATTGGTGCCGCTGTAATTATCCTTATTTTCCCTGTAGATCACTGATTTTGTATCGGCATCACGAACAATAACCCCGCTGTTGGTATAGCGGATACCATATTCGTAATCGTCCACATTATCAACGGTATCTATTTCAAAAAGAACTTCATAGGTTCTGTCGGTATTCAGGGCCTTTTTACCCAGAATTTCCGGTGATATCTCACCGCTGCCGAAGATTTCTCCGGTTTCCAGCATTTCAATATTTTCCGGCACATATCCGGCGGCCTGCTGATAGGGTTTGACGATCTGAACATTTTTACTCATGCCGGTGATTGATTCGGAAGCGTCCAGTTCAATGATAATATTGTTTTCAGAAGGCGCGATACCGGGGCCAATATGTTCGGCGCCATAGTCATAGGCCACAAGAGCATAATAATAGGTTCGTCCGTTTTCAACATTTTCATCGATGAAATAATGCCGAATACCTGAATCAGAACCGAGATAATATCCCATACCATTGACAAGGCCGAAGTTTGTAAACCCGGTTTTCAGGTCCTTTACGTCACACTGGAAAATCGGTTTTTTGAATACTTTGTCACCATAACCGTCGGTAATGACTTCGGCGTCCTGCATCTTTTTATCTGTAGCGCGGTAGAGTTTATATCCCTCGAAATCATTAATATTACCCAGGAAAGGATCACGGGTTTTGGTATCCGCCATATCATCCCAGGTGAGGATCACTTTGCCATCTCCCGGTGTTGCAGTCAGCGTCGGCATATGGGGGGGCTGGGCAAATCTGTAGTCCTTTTCATAGATCACCTGGACAATGCGTTTCTTTTCGAATAAGGATGGCGCGACAAAACCATTTTCTTCCGTTAACCCTTCCAGGGGATCATAAGCGAATAACATAGCCATGGAAATACGTTCTGTTCTGCCGGCAGGAAGTGTAAAAGGGCCGGAAGCAAAGGTTTCGATCAGGTTGGAGCGGTCAGCAAAGTGGGTCTGCAATGTATCACCGCCGATCAATTCCCACATAGACTTATCATTTCTGAACCAATTTGTATAGGGCGGATTGTGGCTGGGGACACGGAAGAGCCTAAAAGTCGTTAATCCGATCATATCAGATTCGCTGACATCGGTGGCCGCGAAATTGGGTTCACAACCAACACCTTCGACATAATCAGGTTTGTGGTTACACTCTCCCTCATCAGGGCCGGGATAATTCAGGTCATCAGGGCCGAGACCGTCAAGGCCCACATCATCACCCGGATTTTCACCCGGATCATAAACCCCGTTGCCATTCAGGTCTTCGCCATCCATCCAGTCCTGATCTTCATCGCCGGACCAGTGATCTTTCAGGTCTTCTTCTTTCAGGTTGTAAAAGGCCAGAAATTTTTGCAGGTCAGCAATCCCATCATAAGGGCCCACCAGACTTCCGGCAGGATTATCACGCTTTTCATCAATCAGGCCATCATCATCATTATCCAGCATATCATTGGGTTTTCCCGGGCTTTCCAGGTATGCAAATCCCATCAAACCGGTGGGTAATCCACCTGAACCAACGCCATCAATGTCCCATGAATACGAAAGGTTCAGCAGTTTGTCAAAAAAACCAATATCATCTTCTGGAGCGTTGCCGCCGATGGCATTATCCACCCAATACCCAAAAGCCACATCTTTGACTGTGTAATCCGAGATGTTGGCAATATTGTATTCCCAGAAAATCGCATCTCTGGCCTGCGGATTATTCCATTGAAACCCCCGTTGTTCCACACGGATGCCAATACCTCCCCAGGGAGCGCCTCTTTGTTTTGTGACTTTATGGCCAAAACGGGGATGGTCACCAATAAAAACGCCGGGACGGGGATAATAACGGGAAGTACCCTCGGGTCGTAAGATATATTCCTGATCCTGGGCATCATTGGTAACAAAAAAGGTCTCCAGGTCGGCATATTTTACGCCCCGGCCAAACCGGCCATTCCATTCGCCGGCCCATTTCAAAGGACCGTGATTACTGGAAGGCCACCCTGCAACAGGCCATGAATCTTCACGATTACTCATTGCCGGATTTTCACTAAGTTCATTAAAATAACCAAAAGCTGGATAGAGCGCCCATTCCACCTGACCGGTGGGGTCCACATCCATTTCTTCCCTGTAACTCGTTTGTAAAAAATGTAAGGTATCGATCATTCCCTGTGCAGACAATGTCAGCAGCTCGGCCGGATCAGTGACAGGTATTGAGTCACCTTTCATAACATAAACCCTGGCCCCGATCATCAGGCCGACACCATCAGTCATGCTGACGCCATTATAATTGTCCGGCCAACGGGACGGGTTTGGTGTATTGTCATAATCAGATAGTTCGGAGGTATTGCGAAAAAAGAGGTGGACCCTGTTTCCGGTCATTCGGCCCTCGCGCTCGGCAGCCGGATCACCGGCCGGATCTGAAGGCCCCTCATAAATTTTCGCCTGACCAAACAGACTGACGCTGAGCAGAACAGTAAAAATCAATATTATGCTTTTTCTCATATTTATTTTATCTCCCCGGGTATTAGTTTTTTTTAATTGCTTCATTTTTTTCTCCGTTAAAAATTAATACCCATTCCTAGTTTTATAGTACGCGGCGCTGAATACATAGCTGGATTCTGATATGTATCTTTATATTCATTGAAATTACTTCTGTGGGTAAGCAGATCACTTTCCCGGACGATGGCGGTGTAAGCGCGTCCCGTTGTCGGGTTGACCCAGTTTTCATTTAATCTGTCCATCAGGTTATAAATTGACAATGTGAATCTGAGACTGATGTTGTCGCTGATCTGCAAATTATAGTAGCCATTAAAATCAACCGACGTGCCGCTGGGCTGCCAGGCATTATTGTTATATAAATTCACCCGGGATAAGACACTTTCTTCAATCGGCGCCCAGGTATAGGGTGTTCCGGAATTGTAATAAGCGATCATTGTACCGCCAAATTTCGGCGTATTATATCCCAGTGAAAGATTGAAAGTATGGCGCTGGTCCCAATTCATCGGGATCATAACCGGAATCGGATCCATATTATTCCCGGCGCGGGTAAAGGTTTGTGTGGGATTATCAGCCACACCCCGTGTATACTGCAAAGTATAATTTATCATTGCCGAGACATGGTTCCAGAAAAAATTATATTTTAATTCCAGTCCACGGACATTACCATAATCTTTATTGGTGTATAGTCCGTATTGAATCTGGTTGTAGGTGGAGACCACTTTGGTACTTAACAGGTCATAAATATCACGATAAAACAGCGCCACATCAACATCCATATAGTCATTGAGTTGCTGCCACAATCCCACTTCATACTGAACCGTTTTTTCAGCTTTCAGATTGGGATTACCCAGAATGGTCCCAAAATCATTGGGCGGGATCAGAAAACTGTGGTTCTGAAACATGGATTCCATTTGCGGATTCTGGAAAAAATGGCCGTAACTAAAGTGTAATACGGCGGTGCTGGCCAATGTATAGGAAAGCCCCAGCCGCGGACTGAACTGCGCCTTGACATCAGCATCAACATAATCGGACATTCTTTCGGGATCAGGAATTTCATTACCATTTTCATCCAGCATAGGATTTCCATTGTCATCAACCAGGGGGAAAAAGATAGAATTATCAGGATTCCGCCACTGGCTTGGCACCTTGGTGGCCGGATCAAAATAATCATAACGCAAGCCGATATTCATAACCAGGTCACCAAAACTGATCTCATCCTGCAGATAGGCTGAAAACTCCTGCGGTTTGACTTGATAGATATCGGAATAAACAGTTGAATCCGGGAGAGTTATCGGCGCGTAACTGGAATCATATTTCACTTTTAAAGTACCATCATCCAGGGTGGTCCAATAAAATTCACCCTCTTTGTCTGTATTGCGAAATTTATTTAACACTGTCCGGTATTTATTATCCAAATCGTGCTGAACCAGTTGAAATCCGGTCTTGAATTTGTGGTGTTTGGTCACTTGCCAGGTGGCATCAAATTTCAAATTATCCTGGGCCATAGTTCTCATGGTATGGCCTTTCTGCTGCCCGCCGGTATAAAATCCGGGGCCGTAATTGGTCAGATATATATCATGGACATAGCGGTCATCATGGGGATCTTCAAAAACATACCAGCCAAAATCATTGACCATGCGCTGATATTTCATTTCATAAAAAAATCTTTCCGATAGGGATTGATTCAGGGAAAAGGCCAGCATATTGGAATTACGATGGGCCGTTCCCATTCCATCGGGATTATATTTAAAGGCGTGATCATAACTATTCCATTCATCAATATTTAATGTGTAGAGCATGGAAATATTGAGCCTTTCAAACAGCCGTGTCGAAACCTTGGCCATCACGGACTGCATAATATCCCGGTCCATGGGTACATAAGCGCTGTCACCGGTCTGTTCGGTATACCACATAGATTCATTTTCACCACTGTAATCGCTCAGGTTATCCACATCAAACCGGCGTATGCCATTCAAGTAGTTTTTATTATCCCGGTATCTGTAATTAACAAAAAAGTGTAAATGATCTTTGACAATCGGCCCGCTGAGATTGATTTTAAAATCCTTGTTGCGGTCAACTTCCGCCGGATCCAGTCCTATGAAAATATGGTCATTGGCTGTAAAGTAATTTGATAATGCTCCGGAGAAACCACCGTGAAATTCATTTGACCCGGACTTGGTAACAGCATTCACAATACCGCTCATAGCTTTTCCGTATTCAGCATTAAAGGTTCCGGTGATCACTTCCAGATCGGAAATGGCTTCCTTTTCCACTTCCACAGCGCGCCCGGCGCCACCAAAAGAATCGTCAACCTGCATTCCATCGATCATATATGACACTTCTGTTGTGCGGCCGCCGCGAAAATGGCCATTGACCACACCGGCCTGCATGGATACAATACTACCAATGTCCTCGACGGGTAATAACTCCATAACTTCAGAACTGACATTTTTCACTGTCGAAGTCTGATCCCGTTTGGTTGTGATCTTATCGGCCTGGACAATAACCGCTTCGCCTTCCAGCATACCCTGGGTTAGATCGAAATTTACATAAGAGGTTCGGTTTACAGAGACACGTACATCTTCTATGATCATGGGCTCATACCCAATCATAGATGCTTTGATATCGTAATTTCCAGGTCTGAGGTTGATGATATAGTAATCCCCGTTCATATCAGTAGCAGCGCCAACATTCTCTTCCATTATGATTATATTGGTACCGATGAGCGGCTCGCCGGTTTTTTTATCAACAACTTTCCCGGAAATTTTTCCCGTGGTCTGGCCAAACAAAAGACCCGCCTGGAAAATCAGTATCATCAATATTAGGAACAATTTATAATTGTTTGATTTAGACATAAAAATTCCTTTTAGAATCCTTAATTAAAAAAGTTGAGAGAGTCATTTTTGTATAACTCTCTCAACTGTAATTGTATTTATTTCATTAATAACATTTTTTTGGTGCTGACAAAATCCCCGGCCTGTAATCTGTAAATATACATACCGGAAGCAAAATTTGCCGCATCCCACCGGACATTATAGACGCCGGCTTTTTGGTTTTTATTAACCAACTGGGCGACTTTTTGTCCGAGTACATTGTAAACACTGATCTTAACCAAGTCAGCTTTTGCAATGGAGTAATTGATGGTTGTGGTGGGGTTGAACGGATTTGGATAATTCTGTTCCAGGCTGAATTCCGTTGCAAAGGATTCATCAACATCATCATCCACACCAACATATCCGTATTGATCACCGATGAAGGTGTAGGTCCATTCTGTCGGTGTCTGCCATGCGGCATCTGTATTGTTAGGCGACCATCCAAGGGCTGATTCATGGGTTGTTGTGCCATCATCATTGTCATGAACATATATTTCAATCGGGATTTTCATACCGTTTTTCGGATAGAACCGGGCTTCATCATCGGTTTTGATGCTGTCCAATGATATTTTGGCTTCGAAAACATAGTCCGGATCAAAACCTTCGAAATAGTAATTTTCATGATCCAGATCCATGGAATATCCTGAAGTCACTTCATCAGTAAATCCATTGGCTCTGATTTGAAATTTGTGGTCCGGCTCATTGCCTTTTTGATAATTCTGATGGGCGCCGCCGGTTTGATTGTATAGTCCGATAAAGAAGTCAATCGCGTCATTGGTCCACCAGTCCTGATTGTCGGAATGATAGAAAACATCATCAATAACATCGCCGGCAATATAGAGATAGTCATCATCAATCGCCAGGTATACGGAGGCTTTGAGGTCTGTACTGTCAGCCATTGAACCAACTACTACATAATCGGTTTCCGGTTTCAGTACAATCGGCTCAATCCCTGCATCCCACCATTCGTCCAGATAACCATCGGCTTCAAAATCAGGCACATTCAGAGAAATGGTCGGCACACCTTTAGCCATACCGGTTACCATTCCGGAAAATCCGGCTTCACCTTCATTGCCCGCGGCGTCACGGCAAACTACAGCATAGTAGAAATCAACCTGTCCGTCAACCAGGGGATATTTCAGATGGTGAGCAACCGCCTGGGTACCTTCCAGAACACCTGAGGCCAATTTTTCAACCATCGGGCCGGTGACAGAGTCAATGGGTTCTGAAGATGCATAAACATCATAAACTTCACCATCTTCACCTTCCACATCCTGCCACATCACCAGGTTATAGTACTGTGACGGATAAGGTGTGGCGCTGACACCGGAAGGCGCTTCCGGCGGGAACAGGTCAAATACGGGATTTCCGATCACGATATCATCCAGATAAACGACTTCTCCCAAAGCTGCTGTTGAACCCATTAAGATTTTCAGATCTTTCAATCTTGACGTATCCATCAGGGCATCATAAACCATGGTTTCGCCATTCCAGGCACCACCATTTCTGTCAAAATCACTCAACGGAATTTCAACTTCTTTCCAGGTGCCGTCATAGCCGACTTCTTCTTCTTTTAACATATAAAAGGCTTCATAACCCAGGTCAGGGCCGTCGCCATCCATATCATCATCAGCCAGCACAATTTTCAAAGAATCCAGTCCGGCGTCTGCTTTAATTTTAAATTTTAAGGACTCGGTTAACCAACTCATCATAGTGTTCGCCGGATTGTCCAGTGTAAACACCAGACCATCCCAGAGCGCCCAGTCATTGGGTGGTAAATTCCATTTAATGGATGATGTGCCACCTTCCGGATAAGCGTCTTCTTCTTCGGTAATTTCATAGGAACCACCGCCCCAGCCGCCGTATAGAGATACATTGGCAGGAAGCGCCCGCCCATTAAAGAATGTTACATCAACAGCATTCGCACCGGTCAATGCCAAACGGTCCAATAAAATAACACCATGAGCACGGTCACCTTCACCGGCACCGGAAATGGAAAGTTCGATATCCACAGACTTAATGTGTTCCTTGTCAATAACAGCGTTATTAACAACACCGGCCCATCCGGTTAAATTAAAGGCCGAACCATCCCAGGCATAAGTGTTTTCAATGGCAATTTTTTTCTCATTCCAACCCGGTTCCATATCTACCAGGCCGTCAGTGAGAGAATAGTAGTATTCCGCATTGATATTGCTGCTGGCAGTATCGCCCGCCGGGGCCTCTGCCACATCTGTCAGGTTAACTCTAAAATTGATACGGCCGCTTTTTGAACATGCCTCATCCACATAATACCAGAGAGATAATGTGTCATAGCCGGTAAAATCAAAGGATTTTGTGGAATCTGCTAAACTAAAACCTAATTTCTGGTAACCACCCCAACTTTCGGCATTATGAACACTGTATTCCCAGCGCAGGGCTTTTGTTCCTTCATGAACAGGGTCTTCTACCCAGGTCAGACGGGAATATCCGGAATCCGGATCACTGTTTTCATTGCGTTCATAATACAACTGTGTTTCATTATAACCGGACATGGTAGTATCCAATTCTTCATCAAAACTTTGCAGCATCCTGTCAAAATCCCCTGCAAAGGCAACACTGGCAACGAGCACAAGTGTCAGTAACAATAACATTTTACTTTTCATACTTCCTCCTTCTGAAAATTAGATTGTCTAAATATCAAGATCTCCTCTTGAATTTTGTTTTTTATTTTTTTGAAATTTTCTAACGATCAGGATCAATTCACCGATAATGCCTAAAATTAATATGACAATAAGAACATTTATTCCAATCATTAACATTCTCCAATTAGCAATTGACTATTTGTTCATATCAAACTCCAGACCAAACCTCTATTTGCGAGGACATCAGTAGGAAAAATATTTTTGTAGCAACCTCTTTTTATCATTTTGATAAATAATTTTTATCTTTTCGATAAAAGTCAGGGTTAGTGATTTTTTTTACTATCCTCTTTTGCATTTTTAAAACGGTATCTAATTTTTTGTAATAGCCAGTCTGTCTGATTTTGGATCTGTAGTGGTATATCCTTTGCTCTATAATTTTAATATCAAAAAGGAGACGAACATCAAATTTTTAAAAATATTACTGATCCAAATATTCCTTCTATTATTGGTTGCGGGCCCTCTTTTTTCCAACACCAGGATCATGGTTCATTACATGCCCTGGTACCAGTCCCGGGAATACTCAGGCCGCTGGGGATGGCACTGGACCATGGACCATTTTAATCCGAACCAGATGAATGCTAAAGGAGAACGTGAAATCGCCTCCCATTACTACCCCCTCACCGGCCCCTATGATTCACGGGATGATAATCTGTTGGAATACCAGGTTTTACTGATGAAGCTGAGTGGCGTCGATGGCGTGATTGTGGATTGGTACGGGATCAAAGATTATAATGATTACCTGGTTCTCCATGAAAGTACTCAGGCTCTTATATACTGGATTGAAGAAGCTGACATGGAATTTTCAATCTGTTATGAGGACCGCACAATCAAGGCAATGGTTGACGACGGGCATTTTACTGCCGCCCGGGCGCTGAACCACGGGAAGGAAGTAATGAATTTTTTAGGTAATAATTGGTTCGGCAAGGACTTTTATACCAAACTGGACGGGCAACCAGTCTTGCTCAGCTGGGGCCCGGTTTATTTCAAAAGCAGTTCGGACTGGGAAACCATGTTCGCAGAGTTGGAGCCAAAACCACATTTATTCACCTATGAAAACAGATTGGCCCCAATTGCCATCGGCGCATATCCCTGGCCGCCCATGTGGAAATCCAAAAACGGAGTTTTAAGCCCCATTGACCTCAATCTTTACCTGACCTCCTTTTATCAAAATTCCCTGAACTGGGACTACCTGGTTGCAACCGCTTTCCCTGGATTTCATGATATCTATGAAGAGGCGGGATTGCACAATTCCTATGGCTACCTGGATGCGGCTGACGGTGAAACCTTTCGCAACACCATTGCCACAGCCATGTCTTATGAACCGGAAATTTTACAGGTCGCAACCTGGAATGATTATGGCGAAGGTACGATTGTCGAACCTACCAGGGAATTTGGATATCAATATCTTGATGAAATTCAAAATACGCGCAGGACCTATATTGACTCTACTTTCAACTATCAGCCGGAATTCCTGGAAATGCCATTGAAAATATATGAATTGCGGCAGGAATACAGCAACAGTTCCGCTGTCCAGAATATGCTGGACGATGCCTTTTATCATATCGTAGACGGAAATATTCAGGATGCCCAGGATATTGTCAACAGTTTATATCCACAAAATATTGATGCCATTGATCAGCAGGCAACCTTCTATAAAATAGGAAATTTTTATCCAAACCCCTTTAATCCTGTGACTACCCTGAAATTACATTTATCGCGATCCATGCCGGTAAAAATCAATATCTATGATTTGCAGGGAAACCTGGTGGATACCTTAGCCAATCAGCGCTACCAGCAGGGAGACCATATTGTTCAATGGGATGCTGAGAGTTTCACCAGCGGGGTTTACTTTGTAAAGATTTTTAGTGAAGAATTTACCGCAAGCCGTAAAATTGTGCTCATGAAATAAGGTGTCTATTTCAGCCCCAGTTCTTTACACGTCCGGTAGAAATTCGACGGCGCCATACCTAGTTTACCGGCGGCTTCCGTGTCGGTGTTACTTTTTTTGCGAACAAATTCGATATAATTCCGGCGCAGTTCTTTCTCCATTTCACGCAGAGGAAGAATATTATCGTCATTAAAATTAAAGCAACGTATACTTTCACTCTTTTTGGTCAATGACGCAGTGAGGGCTTCATCGATAATATCCTCATCAATGGCATCGTCAGCAATCAACAACATCCGCTGGACGACATTTTGTAATTCCCGAATATTTCCCGGCCAGTCATAGGCTTTTAATTTTTCCATCAGTTTCGGTTCAATGATCGGGGCAATAATTCCCATCTTATTTGAAAAATATTTGATATAATGATTAATGAGCAAAGGAATATCTTCCCTATATTCAGCCAGGGGCGCGACATCGATCTGCAGGACATTCAGGCGATAGTAGAGGTCTTCGCGAAATTTGCCTTCCTGCACCATGGCTTTCAAATCCTTATTGGTGGCGGCAATGACGCGTACATCGACATTATGCTTTTTCTTGCGGCCGATCTTATCGATCTCCCCTTCCTGGAGAACCCGCAACAGTTTGGCCTGGGCATTCATGGGAAAATCACCGATTTCATCGAGAAAAATCGTCCCTTTATCCGCCTGTTCAAAATAACCTTCCCGCTTCTCACCGGCGCCGGTAAAAGAACCTTTCTCAAATCCAAACAATTCCGATTCGATCAATTCCCCCGGGATCGAGGCGCAATTCAGGGTAATGAATTTTTCATATTTCCGCTTGCTGTGATAGTGAATATTGGCGGCGATCAATTCTTTTCCCGTGCCGGACTGTCCGTAGATCATGATATTGGCGTCAGTATTACTGTATTTGCGGATTCTGGATTTCAGTTTATGAATGGTTTCTGACTCACCGATAATCTGTTTCTTAGCCAGAATATCCTGGATATTGCTGTCCAGTTTTTTATCGGAACGCTGTTTTTCGATGGCCAGCTGTTTTTTGTGGTAGGCATTGACCACACTGAGGATAAAGTCCGTGGGCTGATAGATCAGATCCTCAATGTCCGCCGGATATTTGGTGCAGAACCAGTAGGCGCCGGCTTTTAACAGACTGTCGGCGAAATCAAAATTGGTCTGTTGAATGGTCATCTTGGTGATCACGATCAGCTGGATAACCGGCTCAACTTTTTTAAACTCCTGTATCAATCGCTCGCCCATCAGGCCGCCGGCGATTTGATAATCCATAATGATGACATCATATCCGGCAGGGTCTTTTTCAAATTCCCGAACAGCTTTCCGGCCATTGGAAAAGTTGGATTTTATATTCAGATTATATTTTGAAAGTTTTAGCGTATTTTTGACACGCCGCGCGTCAAATTCCTCATCTTCGATCAGCATTATATTGATTTGATTTTTTACCAAAAGTGCTCCTTACATGTTGGGGATTGTTATTTTGATAATAGCGCCACCGGAGTCCCGGTTGTCAGCGTATAATTCCCATCCGCATTTGCGTTTTGCGATCTCACTGGCGATATAGCAGCCATAGCCGGAATTTACCTTATCCTCTTTGCTGGTAAAATGCTCCTTGAATATTTTCTGAACACCGTCATCATCCCGCTTCAGCAATTCCGGCAGAATTCCCTGCCCGTCATCCATAATGAAGATTTGGCCTCTTCGACGCTTTTTATCATACCGCGTTCTTATTGTAACGACAATGTCACTCTCATTGTGCTCGATACAATTCTGGATCAGGGGTTCCAGCACTTCCCAGATGACATATTCATTGATGGAGACATTTTTCAAATTTTCATCCAGATCCATTTCAAACTGATATCCCGAGTCCGAGCCGTAGACGCGGTTAAATATATTTTCAACAATGAATCTCAAAATTTCATTGATATTTGAATTAAACATCGGATTCCGGGTGGCGTGGATGGGCGCGTCATACCATTTCATATCATAGATAACCCGGGAAACAAAATTGGCATATTTCGATGTGACATATTTAAATGTTTCGATATTGTCGGCGGTCAGATTACGAATTTCCTCTTTGATAAAACCCATCACCTTTTCGGCTTTATGATGCACGTGGTATATTCGCTTGGTGAACAGGGATTCCTTTTCATATTCCACATCCCGTTTGAGTTTCTTTTCATTTTCCCTGAAAAGCATTTCCCTGGTTTCATCACGCTCTTCCACAGTAAAGGAAGTAATATAGAACATCGCCAGTAAGCCAAACATGATCAGTGAGGTAAACAATATACTCATTTGGTTATAGGAAGCGGATATTCCCTGGCTGATACTATCTATGTTGGGCGTGATCTTGATATAGACAGCGCCCTGATATTCACCCCGCAGGACCAGGGGAACGAAGTTATAAAAGGAATGATCCTCTCCCATTACCGAGATGATCTTTTCCGACTGTTCAATTTCACTGTCAATATGCTGAAATTTTTCCACAGCGAATTTATGCTGCTCCGTTTGAAATGAGGGTGTTTGCTGCAGAAAAAAGTAAGAATAGAGATTATAACCGTCATCAATGGCGTAAACCCTGTTATCCTGTGAGATCAGAATACATATTTCATTGATATTTTCCTGCAGCATTTGCTGAGAAAAAATAATATTAAAAGCTTCTACAATATCTTCACTATTTATATCTGAGCGGTCTTTATCCAGATTATTTTCCAGTAATAATTCCAGTGTGGTTGTGCTTAAATTGGCGATTTTTTCAGCCGAGTCTTTTTTGTATAGTTCCATTGTCTTGGATAACAAGGAGTGGGAGGAAAATTTATTCAGATAAGTCAGCGCGAATTGAAATATCGCTAAAATAATAAAGAGAATTATAAAGTGTTGTAATTCAAAACTATGTTCGCGAATTCGTTTGATCAGCCCCATTTTCACATACTCATTTTATAAAAATTTCATCGGAAAAAATTTTGCTAACAATATTTTCCAATGCAACTTCACTGCCAACTTTTCCGGATATGGCCAGATTAAGATAATAGGAGTAAATATCGGATAATTTTGTGTAGTTTTCCAAAACCGGCCTGTGAATCGCGTGGTTTTCCACAATATTCCGCAAATCAATGCCTTCAAATTCGTAGAGGTCAGTGCGATCATACATATGTTTGGTGACAAAAAGATAATTTGCTTCCTTAAACAGTATTTCCTGAACCTTGTCGGAAACCACAAATTTTAAAAATTTCACAGCGGCGTCTTTTTTCTCAGAATCTTTTTTGATCATCAGATTCCATCCGCCCAATACCGTGGTTAGATCATTTTGGCCCATATGAGGTAATGGCACCAATTTCAGCTTGTCCAAAAAGGTATCCTTCGCATCAAAAGCGACATTGTCATTGATACTGCTGTACCAGGCGCGGATAAAAGGAATATTATTTTGACAGGCATACCGGTAGGAACTGACTTCGGCAAAGGAGGTAACTTCCGGCGGGGAAATCTGATACTTATGCACCAGATCATGCATAAACCGGACAGCGGCAACATTTGTGGAATCCAATATTCTGGTACTATCAGTGAAAGACAATTCGCCATTCATTCCGGATAAAATCTCAACATAATTACAGATCAGCCCTTCAAAATCCTTTCCCTGATAAACATAGGTATATTGGTCCGGAAAATGCCTTTTGGATAGCTCAATCAATTCGGACCAGGAAATGGAATTTTTCAGTTTCTCTTCAATCTCACGGCCATTGGGTAATTTCGCCACTAAATCCTGGCGGTAAAAAAGCACCCCGATATCAATATACAAAGGAATGCTGACCAGGGAATTTTTATATGAACTAATGGCGAGCATTTTCGGCAGCAGTCTGTCAAGCTCCTCCCGGCTAAAATATTTATCCAGCGGCTCCGCCCATTTGGCAAACCGGGAAACCCAGATCTGATCCACAGAAAAGATATCAAACAATGAATTGTCACTGCGCAGCGATCGGGCCAGCAGTTCTTTCCGTTCATTGGTCGTAAATTTCGTAAAGGGCAGGTTGAGGGGCACCACTTCGATTTCGCCTTTGTTTTCTTCATTGAACAGATTGATGACTTTCAGATGCGTCGGCGTGATATTATCAGCATAATAAACCCTGGTCACTTCATGGGAATGGCGAAGGTTAAAAATATCCAGCGAGATAAAATTATAGATCAATATCCCCAGGATCGCCACAATGAAAAATCCAAAGGCAATATTGTACTTCTCGATCAATTTTTCTTTTTTAAGCTTCATTATTCCTCTTCAATCAGCGCGTTAAGCAAATAATTATTCCAAACACCCGATTCATCATCATAGATCCCAAATCCTGAGCAAAATTCCCAGTAAGCATAACTAAAATTATAATCCCGGCAGGTCTCCGCGATGAAACCGGTCCAGGTGGCGCGGGAGGCCGGGTCGGCTTTTGAATAGGCGCCAAATTCTCCCACATAGACCGGCATATTGCGGGCATCGGCAAACTGCTTGATCCGGCTGAAGTGATCAACCACTGTAGCTTTTTCGTCAGAAGTTCCCAACCACTTTGTACCCATCCATTCTTCGCTGCCTTCCACCCATTCCGCTCCCTGATGAGTGAAATGGAAAGGCTCGTAGTAATGAATCGTGAGGATCAGGTTTTCATCATTTTCCGGAACTTCCAGTTTTTGCATGGCTGCCATACCACCCCAGTTGGCTGTGCCGACGATCACCGGCCGGTGAGGATTTTTTTCACGAATAATGGCGAGACATTCAGCCAGGTACTCATTCCACAATTCCGCCGTCAGTTGAGAGTGCGGCTCATTCAATATCTCAAAGAAAAGTTTATCGGAATAGTCTTTATAATAATCTGATATCTGTTCCCAAAGGGACAACAGTTTGGCCTTGTTCTCCGCCGGATTCTCCATGATCTCTTCAAAATGATGAATATTGATCACCACCGCCAGGTCATTTTTCAGCGCTTCTTTGATCACATGGTCCACACGGTTTTTGAAATCAGGTAATATCGAATAGGGTGGATTTTCCAAAGTATGGGCAGACCAGCGAATTGGTATACGGACACCGGTAAAACCCTTATCCCGTATCATTTTGAAATATTCATCTTTGATGGTGACGCCCCATTCCCCTTCTGTGGGCGCTTCCAGCGCATTACCCAGGTTGATGCTTTTGTTCAACAATGCGTTTGCTTCGTAAATATTGGTATAATGAACCTCTTCCGGCTCATTTTTCACGTTGTTTTCTTTGCAGGAAAAAAGGAATAACAAAAGACCCGTAAACAGTAATATTTTTTTGATTTTCATTCAATTACCTCATCTGTTGTATTCTAAATATGGAATATAATTTTTTAATGGATTAAATGAAAGATATTTTCCAATTCATAATCCGTAATCGGTAATCAGTAATCTGTGATCGGTTTGAGGATTAGTGAATTACTTTTGTTTATCTGCATTGAATATCAAAAGGTTGAGGTT
>CAYYMT010000003.1:0-15627 GCA_964472715.1 uncultured bacterium
TTCTTTTGATTTTTTTGTTTTCCTGATTCTCCATTTTTTCCCTCTTTTTAAATTTACATTCGGTCAGGAAATCTAATAAATATTTTGGAATTTGGAAGGAGAATTTTAAAACTTCCCGGAATTATATTCTGCATTGGACGTCAATTGCGGATTGGAAATTCAGTTCCAGCTATAGTAAAAAAGCCTTCCGCAAAATTTTCACGGAAGGCTTTTAGCGAAATATATGGAATTATTATTTATCTTTTTTGAAGCAGATAAACCAATCCAGGCAATACTTGCCTTCTACTTTTTCTTCCACACGGTCTTTGGCCATTCCGCAGGATCCCGGCGGCGGTATGATCACATCATCGCCCGGTTGCCAGTTGGCCGGTGTGGCCACGCCGTCTTTATCAGATTTTTGCATGGCTAATACGAGACGCTTGATTTCATCCATATTGCGGCCATTGGATAGCGGATAATAGATCACCGCTCTTACTTTTGCTTTGGGATCAATGATAAATACCGCTCTCACCGCTTGCGTGTTGGAAGCATTTGGCTGGACCATCCCGTATTTTTTGGCTACTTCCATGGTGAGGTCTTCAATAACCGGGAAATTGACTTCCACTTCTTTCATGCCTTTGAATTCAATTTTTTCCTTAATAGTTCTTAGCCACGCGATATGCGCATAGAGCGAATCGATTGACAGACCAATAAGTTCTGTATTGAGTTTTTTAAAATCTTCCTGCATAGAGGCAAAAGTCATAAATTCTGTTGTACATACCGGAGTAAAATCCGCCGGATGGCTGAACAGGATCACCCATTTGTCTTTGTAATCTTCAGGAAAATTAATTTCACCCTGAGTAGTTTTTGCTGTAAATGCCGGCGCATCATCACCAATCAATGGCATACTGTAAGTTTCTTTTTTTGTTTCTTCCATAACGCTTCTCCTTTTTGTTTAATCGCGTATTTACTATTCTATGATTTTTGTTGAGTACCAAATAACAAGATATATGCTATTATTTAGAAATTCAAATATCAGTCTAATAAAAATCGAAATGGTTATTAATTTTGAGATAAAAAAATTTAATGGAGGTTACAATTAATAAATTCTGTATAATTCTATTTTGAATTTCTTGGTTTTAAACCCGAGTGTGCCTCAACTTTGTCTGTTTGACAAGGGGTTACAACCCCTTGTTTCCCATAAAATGCCAGCCCCACAGGAGCGCGGAATTCTATTCCGCATTCGACGTCAATTGCAGATTGGAAATCCGCGTTCCCGAAATAAACGGCAGCCGCAACTGAAAATTCCTAAAAATTGGTACTGCACAAAAGAATATCTTTTGATGTCTATCCCTCATATAAATATACGCGGATAACTCTACTCCTTTCAAATGGTCCTCAGACCTTTGAAATGGTGTTCATGGGGAAAACTCTGTTTCCCCTTCAGGGAAAATCCTATACACAGATGCTTTATCATAGGGTTTCATTTCATTGCACCCTATGCTGGGCTATGTTTCCCCGTTGGGGAAAGTCCCTAAAACCTTCCGAAGGCTACCCTGAGAATATTCCCACCTCTCAGAAATATTGCCCCAATCCGCTTACAAGGTAAACCTTCGGAAGGTTCTATTCCTGGACTGTCATTAATCCGAGGATTGGTGCAAAAAAAACACAGATTTGATTTTTTACTTGCGGATCAATTGAATGCACGCGGATTTATACCATAATTTTAGGGAATCCTACCAATCCAAATTCCATGATGGCATACTATTATAAAAGGCGCTCTCAGACTAGCACCATACTTCACCTGTCCGGCGTAGTGCAACGAAGACGGAGTATGGTGAAAAAAAGTAACCCCACAACAAACCAGTCCGCTTCAGCGGACTTCCAAACTGCATGCCCCTACCCACAAAGATCTGCCTCAGTAAACAAGGGGTTGTAACCCCTTGCCTCCTCTGGAATTTGGTCGTCTGGTCGAAGCGCGGAATTCTATTCCGCATTGGACATCAATCGCGGATTGGAGATTCAGTTCCGGAAATAATAAGAGGTATTATAAACAAAAAAGGCGGTTTCGAAAAACCGCCTTTTTTTAATGGAGACTAGTATATATTAGAACTCAAACCCTAAAGTAAAGGTGTTGTTTGCATCAAAGTATTCCATAGGTCTGTAGGAATAACCGAAGATGGTATTCACACCCATCAGGCTGTAATTGAACCCTAAACCCAGTGACAAACTGGATACATTAACACCGAGATCTTCATAGTCAGCATCTTCAAGTGTATAGATATATCCGGCTCTCAGGAATAGCATTTTAGAGAGTTCAAATTCTCCGCCAAACATAACCTGGTCATTTTCCAGGTTGTTATGCTGAAAATTACCGGCCAGAGTAACATTGCCAATACCAACAGGAAGAATATAGGAAAGCCCCATGTCCATAGTTGTGGGCAATGGTGATTCCAGCGATGGTTTTCTTCTGAAGTCGGTATAGCTTGTTGAAGCAGATGGAACTTCATCTTTAGCTTCACCCAGTAATGCTGATCCGCCATATTCCATGTCAGACCCGACATTTCTTACTGAAAGTCCAAGGTTTAACCCCGATACATCCAGCAGGTCTTTGTACTGAATACCAAAATCAACAGCAAGAGCGCTGGCGCTGGACCTGGGCAGACTTTCATAAATAAGTTTCCCGGTAATTCCAAAATTAATTCTATCGGTTAAAGCTCTGGCAAAAGTAATTCCACCGGTTGCAAAGGTCGGGCTATAGGTTTCCCCTGTACCGTCCATATTTTCGATAGTGGTTACATCGATTTCGCCAAAACTAAAACTTTTCAGACTGATTCCCAGAACGCCCAGGCCAACATTAAAACCCATTGCAAAATAGTTTGTACTAATGTCTGCAATCCATCTTTGGTTAGAAAATAGACCTGCAACACTACCGGACTGAAGTTCACCCAGTCCTGCAGGATTCCAGAAAATCGCGTCAATATTTTTTGTAGTAGCGATGTCAGCGCCACCCATAGCCAGATTTCTGCTTCCAACAGGCACTTTCACCTGGTCGCCGCTGGAAGTACCGACTCGAGCAGGATCACCCGCTACCAGCAATGAACTTGTCATTGCCAATATAAGGAAGATAACTAATATCTTATTTGTATTTCCAATCCTCATTTTATACTCCTTTATTTAAATTTATCATACCAATCAAATTCTTAATCTTAATAATATTCAAGAATTTGTTCTTTTTGGATGATGGCAAGTTTAAGCACTTTTTCTTTACCCAGATCAGGAAGATCGATATAAGCAATGTACATTCCGCTACCTACCGGAAGGCCTGCTTCATTTTGAAGATCCCATTCCAGGAATTGATCAGAGCCACTCTTTTCCAGTACTCGAACCTGAATACCAGCCAGGTTAAATATTCTGACTGTTGCTTTTTCCGGCAAATGAGTAAAGGTTACATAATTATCAAAACGTGTAGTCGCTAAATCATTGCTAGCATAGTAAGGATTCGGAAAAACATTGATCTTTTTCACGGCATCTTTGGCCAGTTCCTTGTCATCAAGAGTCGGTGCGGTTGATGTAAAAGTAAATTCATCTGCACCGGTATTGGGTTTATTCAATGCAAAGTATACTTTGTTACCGTACGGAGGTGTTGCTCCGTCAAGATACATTGTGAAAAGTGTTCCTGTTAAATAGGGATAATGGAAAACAGGATGTGTTCCGCCACCCCAGGTCGCATTGGCTGATACAGCAAGTGAGTTGTCACTGATATATTGTGCGTCATTTGCCGGATCATAATTGATTTCATTACCATTGGCATCAGCGCCGACCCATGCATAGATCGGTTCATAACTGGGTGCGTGATAGGTAGGTCCTTCCCAATGGTAGGAACCATCTTCTGCCTGTGGCATATTCCATGTACCGCTGCCATCTGAATCGTAGAAGCCGGCAAACAGTCTCTGTTTTTCACCGGTGGCAAAGACATGTCTGTAAATTGAAAAAGGCGCGTAATAGGGATCGCCTGTTTCAGCATCAACATTTACGATTTCATTAATATATTCCCAGGTCAGGGACTCTTCTGTAAAATCGATTTCCAGATCGTCCATTCCCCAGTATCCAAACCGGTCAAAATCTAAATTATAAGGATCCTGATTTACGGCTCCGCCGCGGTTAGCAAGTAAATAGCCTGTAGTACCAAGGCTAGGTCCGAAATACGGAGTAACAGCATTATCTACTATATTTCCATCAGCGTCGGTTTCATAGACTGCTTTTAAACCGAGAGGTGGTCCGGCAACTCTAACCTGAAGACCGTCAAAAATTGGCGCGCTGGCTGCTCCTTCGAGGTCCGCCGCCTGAGGTTCTCCGTCAAAAATTACATTTCCGGAAGCATCTTTGACACCCCATACATATTCGTCATAGGTTACAGAATTGGTATCAGTATCCAGTTCAAAGAATATTGTATAAGACTCACCGGTCAGTTTGTTAGGATCAATCACCTGTACACTAACCTGTCCGTCACTGGGGCCGTCATGAGTGATTTCAAATTGATTTCCATGTTCTTCACTCATCTCGTCACCCGGTTTGGGTTCCTGAACTACGACAGACTGTCCGATCAATGATGATTCCAGTGATTTGGCTTCGATCAGTGTCGGCGCGGCATTATAGTTATAGGCGGTTACCGCGAAATAATAGGTCTTGCCTTCATAGAGCGGTTTGCCTGTGATATGATCCTCATCAATTCTCATGAACCGCTGCACACCTTTGTCTAAGCCTTTTTGCACCGGCACCATAACTTCTGCGCCATATTGCGGTAAAAACTTTTTACCCATAATGGTTGTTACGCCATTGACTTTATCATAAGTGGCAATTTTTTTAGCGTCATCAATTGAAGAAGAAGATGTGGGCAACTGGTAAACATTGTAACCTTCGAATTCATAACCGGCAATTACCGGGTCTTCGGTTGCTGCTACAGCGTCCAGGTTAGACCCCCAGTCGATAACGATTTCATCTTCAAAAGGAACGATTGTGGCTTCCGGGCCTTTCGGCGCTTTCGGAATACCGGCAAAGGCTTTGTTATAAAGTGTCTGGGCGATTTGATCAGTCATTTTTAAATCGGCGATAGAACTGATGTTATCGTCACCAAGGCCACCCAGTACAGCCACTACAACTTCCTGAGTTTCACCATCTGCGAAATTAAAAGGACCGGCAGTCAGACACATACGACGGTCTCCCGGTGGGAAGTATTCATCTTCACCATCGATATAACCTTCTCCCGCAACCGGGTCACCGGCCATGGGGAATTTTGTGGTTGGATTATCGTCAATATTTCCTAAGGTCCAGGGAGATGGATTGTCAACATCATCAGTAGGCTTAAAACCTCTCATGAGGTTGTACCACTGCAAGGTACCTTCGTATTCACCCAGTGTCGGATCTTCAATCGGAGAACCGGCAGCAAACCATCCAAAAGAGGACATTGGCAAATTAATTTTACCGGGGCCCACCTGTTTTAAGTCAAATACCGCGTAATCTTCCGCATCATCAACACCGTTTCTGTTAAGGTCCTGTCCGGCAACACCGTCAACCATTGGTCCCTGAAAAAAGTCGTAACCAAATGCGGCAGGTGCCAAACCAAAGGCGTCATAATCACTATCAGTTGGGGTACCATTATAGGCATAACCCAAACTAAGTGTCGTATCGCAACCGACAAAATCGTCAGCAGCATTTCCTAAATCAGGGTCAGCCCACTGGGATACATACATATCAGTGATATCTTTGCCTGATTTGTTGATGAATTTATATTTTTTAAATACAATTTGTCCCAGACGGGCGCCGGGCTGTGCGTAAGCCCAGGCTGTAGTCTGTAATTCGATACCCATGGGTTCTGAACCACCGAGGCTCATACAGGCTGTCCGGTCAAGGTCATTGGTTACTTGCCATACAACCTGGTCAGCGTCAGCGATTCCCGGGTAGTCATCACCATTATATTCACCGTCGCCATTGACGTCAACATAAGGAGCGCCCAGGTCAACCGGCCAGTTTTCCCAGTCTTCTTTGTACTGGTCAATCACGGCCTGGCACATGGCATCAGTCACGTCACCCGGTTTACTGAGTTCATTCAGTTCCATCGCGTCCTTGCGCACCTGGTCATAAGTCAGTGTTTCATAATCCGGGCGAATACGCCAGATTTTTACTCTCTCATTGGATGGGGAAGCGGCGGAACCGTCATCATTGATCCAACCGGCAGTTGTACCAATTGAATAGGTTACACCACCCAGACGTATGTCATTTTCCTGGCCGTCGAATTTTCCGGCCCATACCAAACCATCCTGGTAGATCGCTCCGGCTGTTCCTCTTGGGTAAACACCCCCGGAATTACCATTGGGTTTCTGAGCTGATTTTCCACTTGCGTACATCCAATATCCCCAGTTGGAAATATTAGACATTGTTCTGTTTGTCTGATTCAGACTTGTCTTTTCCATAGGTCTCGGCACAAAACCTTCCGGTTCCCGGGCCATTAATCCCATAGCAAGACTTATCACAATTAATAATGTCACTACTATTTTAAATTTTCTCATATTTTTATCTCCTTAGAGCTTGTTATTCCTGAACAATTAGGTTTTTAGTTGGTCAAACTTAAAACATAAATTTGATGCCGAAATGAATCTGTCTTGGCGTGCCATATAGCTGGCGTCCAATACTGTTCCAATAGGCTTGTCCATTTTTCAGGTTAATAGCTCTGTACAAATCAATATAGTTCTGACCACCATAAGCCGAGATGGTTTTCTGTGATCTTTCAGGATCTGTTAAGAAACCATCATCTTCAGCAGAGCCAGTCGATTCATATACATTCAGCACATTTTTAGCATTGAAAAGATTATTGACAATAACATATGCTGTAGCTCTAAAACGACCAATATCAAAGGACTTGTCCAATCTTAAATCAGTGGTTAAAGTCCAGGGTGTTGTTGAAGAACCGACCGGTTCCAGGGCATGACGTGTTCTTGTGTCATCCATGTAGTCAATACCGGCAGTATAAGGATCAGCCTGACCACCAATATCAGCATAGACATGGGTATATGGATGGCCGCTTGAAAATTTCATCAACAGGTTGAGTCCCATTTGTTCCAGGATCGGGCCGCCGTCGTTTTTACCGAAACGGTAATCCATATTAATGGAGCCGGTATGTTGCTGTGAATAATCCAGCGGGTTGATGGTTGTCGGTAAAATCGTGTTACTATAGACTGCCGCCTGGTTGGCTGTGCTGTTGGAAGCTGTACCTTCAGCATCTGTGTAAGTATAGTTAATCTGCCCGGACACTCTGTTGGTTCTGCGTAAAGTCAGGCGCATTTCCAACCCTTTGTTGGTGGCAAAGTCACCGTTCTCAAGACGCATGTAAGAACCGGGAATGTCAGATCCGGGTTCCGGTAAAGTTTTGATAGTCTGTATCAAACCTCTGATATTTTTATAGAATGCGGTAACTTCCAAAGCCGCATTTTCAGCAATCTGCTGTCTCCAGCCCATTTCATAGTTGGTTGTTCTAATGGGTTCAAGTCCAAATCCAACCGGATTTATAAAATAGTAGCCCTGACGTACAACCTGGCGCGCCAGTGTAAAGGGCGTACTTGTGTACATATTGCCGTATTCGGGCATCTGGGTAAATTTTCCATACTGTAAGTAGAATACAGTTTTGGGTCCCGTCGGAAATGAGAAACCAAGTCTTGGCTGTATTTCAATAAAGGGGCCACTTTCTTCCCAGGCCTCATCAGCCAGCATCTGGGCATCTTTATCCACTTCCGGATTAGCCGGATTTTTCAGGTCTTTGTCATCAGCATCAAAATAATCCATTCTCAGTCCGGCATTAATGATCAGATCATTATATTCAATTTTGTCCTGCACATAAGCAGCAAAATTAACCGGTTGTTTCGGCGCTTCTGTCAATACTAATAAAGTACCGTCATCATCTCTGTATTCCTGGTCTTCATCAACTTCATTGCCATAGAGATCAAATCCGTAAGCATCAACACCGCCATTAAGGTTCCATAAGTCTACGGGGACGTCTTCAATGCTGCCATAGGTTCTGTAGGGCATTACTCCATCTTCTGCGGTATATTGCATTACGGAAGGTGCAATATTGAAAGACCGGATCGTATAAATACGATAGTCAATACCGGTTTTAATTTCATGGTGTCTGCCCAACTGGGTTTTATAATCCGCTTTGGCGCCCATATAGCTCTGTTTTTCTTTAAAATAGAAATTATTGGGAGCACCGGGTTTGTTAACAGGAAAACCATGAATACTGTAATTAAATTCCGGTCTCCAGGCGTCTCTGTATGTAACCGGTTCATCATAATGTTCGGCAGTATAATCATGGACAGCAGTACTGTCATACCATTTTTCCCAATCATGGTCAAACCAACTATCTCCACGTTCAAAAGTTGAGTTGAAATAACTCAGTTTTACTTCAAACAAAGATTTGGATGAAAAGGTTTTTGTCAATTTTGCAGTTAACAATGTTGATGTATAGTCATTGTAAGGCACCCTGTCATTCAGAGTGGTTAACATGGGTGCAGTGGAAACATCAGATCTTTGGTTCTGATACATACCGCCCAATGTAACTCTGACGGGCAGGTCCAAAGTTACGGTTCCATTCAAAGAACCTCTTTGCAACCCTTCTTTTGGTGTAAACCCATCGGGATAGATCAAATCAATCGTGTCTTTTGCATCATTATAAGGGCTCATATCGATCATATCTTTGAATTCATACCCGTCACTGAATCTGACAAGAGCATCATCTCTGTTCTGGTATTCACCAGCCATGAAAAATGTGACTTTGTCAGTAAACAATGGACCGCTAATTGTAGCGACAGCAGTCTGATGCCCGTAAGTGTAGGTGTCAAGGAACTGTGTGCCTTCTTCAGGATCACCAAAGCCATCTGTTCTGACATCCACGGAGCCTTTGAATTTCGGCCCGCCGGCTTTCAATTCGGTTTTTACGATACCGGAAGTAGCGCCGCCCATTTCAGCAGTATAACCACCGGTGAGTACCTGAATTTCTTCCACAGCTTCTGTAATTACGTGTACAGCCTGTGTGTTCCTGGTAGGATCAATCGTTGAAACACCATTAACAAAATAACCGACTTCGTCATCACGGCCACCACGAATGTGGACATTACCGTCCTGAACCACGACACCGGCCATATTTTCGATAAGATTTTGAGTGCCTCTTACCGGCAGATTTTCGATATCTTCAGCATTGGTCATACCAACATTTGAAGTCGCGTCTTTCCGGAAAAGTTTTCTTTCAGCAGTTACTTCTACTACTTCTCCTTCCAGCACTCTGTCTTCCAATTCAAAATTGAGTTCTGTGGTCAATCCTGAGGAAACTCGTACATCAGTTACACGGACAGTTTTCTTACCCATATAAGATACGCGAACAGTATAACTACCGTCCGGTACACTAATAATGGCATAATATCCGTTCATATCTGTAGCAGAACCCAGCGTGTATGCCGCATCTTCCACGATTACGTTCACACCTGCGAGCGGTTCTCCAGTTGCCTTGTCAACAACTGTACCTGCTATTTTACCATCCTGAGCAAACAGGAAAAACGGTATAAACAGCAAGACTAAAAACAAGTTAAGTCGTCGTACCATACTAATCCTCCTTATTAAAGTTAATACGAACTTAATGAATATATATAATTCACCGTCCACTTCACGCATGACAGCGAATTAATTCCAACAAATTTTAATTATAGGGAGTGAAAAGTTTTGTAATGTTTAAGTCCTCGCACCATACTAATCCTCCAATTTATATCAATAAAAATAGCGCCAAAACTGTTTTACCTAATCCCTTTATAAAACAATTTTATACCAAACTAATTTATTTAACTTTCATTTAATTGTAAACAAAACATAATGTTTTAGTTTTCCTCTCTCCTTAAAGAAATATAAAAGGAATAATAGGTCGAAGTCAAGTCTTTTTTAAGAATAGGGGAATTATTTTTTTAGAGGGGAAATAATCTGATCAACTAAGCCGTAATCAACTGCCTCAGTGGCGCTCATGAAATAATTACGATCAGAATCTTTATTAATCTGCTCGACTGTCTTACCGGTCATTTCCGATAGTAAGACGTTGATTTTCTTGCGGATAGAGATGATTTCGCGGGCATGGATTTCAATATCGGCGGCCTGCCCTTCAATGCCGCCAAGGGGCTGGTGGATCATTACCCGGCTGTTGGGAAGAATTTTTCGTTTTCCTTTTTCTCCGCCGGCGAGTAAAATGGCGCCCATACTGGCAGCCTGTCCCAAACAAATGGTGGAAACATCTGGTTTGATGAAATTCATCGTATCCAAAATCGCCAATCCGGCTGAAACAGACCCACCGGGACTATTAATATATAATGAAATATCCGTATCGGAATCTTCTGACTGAAGAAACAATAGCTGCGCTATTACCAGGTTCGCGACATTATCATCCACAGCGCTACCCAGAAAAATTATTCTGTCCTTTAGCAATCTTGAGTAAATATCGAAAGAGCGTTCACCACGATCAGTCTGTTCAACCACCATGGGTACCAGCAGGGAATTCTTTATGTTTTGCTTGTTTGTCATCAGGATTTTTTCATTATTTCGCTGGTTTTGATTTCTTCAATATCTTCATTGACAAAACTTTTGATATGATCAAAAACCTTTTCCGATAATATTTGCATTTCCAGTTGCTGTTTATAATTATCCTGGTCATAAATATTTCTAAACTGTTCGCGCTGGTCTTCAGGATACTGTTGCAGCATTTCATCAACTTTGGCGTTATAATCATCGGAAGTGACATCAAGTCCCTCTTCTTCTTTGATCTTTTCTTCGATCAAAAACCAGCGGACACTCTCTTCCGCCTGGGGCCGGTAGATTTTTTTGATCTCTTCCGGGTCGATGTTACTCTGTCCGCCCTGCTGATAATTAAATTGTTTGACCATTCCTTCCAGGTAATTTTCCACCCTGGCCTGAGGCAAGCTAATTTCCATATTATCAAAGAACCATTGCCTGATATTCTGTTCATATTCCTGTTTTGCCCGGCTTTCCAGTTCTTTTTTCATGGAATCTTTGATCTGGTTTTTCCACTCATCCAGGGTTTCCACTGTTTCCAGGTTTTCTTTTACCCATTCATCATTGATTTCTGGGAAATTATATTTTTCAACACTTTTTATAGTCAGTTTATAGGTCTGCGCGTCGGTTTCACCTAGTTTTAGTTCCAGCGTGAGTTCGTCACCGGCTTCCTTACCAAGGATGGCTTTTTCCGCGTCACCTACCAGGGGTTCTTCGCCCACCTGCCATTTGACGTCTTCTTTTTTTTCTTCGCCATCTTCTTTTTCCATGTCAACGGTCACAAAATGGCCGGTCTCAACCGGAACTTCGACTTTTTCCACTTCCGCCCGTTCTTTCCTGACGGAATCCATATACTTTTCCACATCATCGTCTTCGATCACATATTCTTTTTTCTGTGCGGTAAAGCCTTCTTTGTAATCGGGCAGAGTGATTTCCGGATCGACTTCCAGTTTGATATGATATTCAAAGGGTTCATTTTCTTCGAATTTGACATCCTGCAGCGCGGAGCCGACATAGTCCTTGATTCCGGCATCCTTAACAGCATCTTCAAAGGTTTTTTCAATTACTTTATTGATAAAATCATACTGGATGCGGGGGCCCAAATGCCGTTTGGCAAGTTTCACCGGTACTTTACCCGGTCGAAAACCATCCAGTTTTAAATCCTTGCGTAATTTATTTACGATCTTTTCATAATCATTTTTTACTTCATCCCACTCAAAAGTTACTTTGAGAAGTTTTTCGACGTCACTTACATTTTCTAATACTGTTTTCATTCATTTACCCTTTTGTTTAGTGCCGCGGAAGAGACTCGAACTCTTACACCTATAGGGCACTAGATCCTAAGTCTAGCGTGTCTACCAATTCCACCACCACGGCTCAAATAGCGGGCGAAAATTACCGCAATAATACCAGAAAGGCAAATATTATTTTACATTTTCATCAAATAATCATGGCCAAAAGTGAGTAATTTTGGTCTAACTATTTTTACCGTGGCATTTCTTATATTTTTTCCCCGATCCACAGGGACAAGGGTCATTACGTCCGACTTTCTTTTCAACATGACGCGGCTGGGTTGGTTTTGGCGGCCCGCCTTCCGGTTGCCCGGACATACCCATCCCAATAGCATCTTCATGGACGGTTCGGATTTTTTGCGCTTCCTGCTGTTTGCGGCTGGCTTCGGATTCCTGAATAATTGTCCGATAGCACAATTTAAGAATTTTTGTATCAATGTCGTCCAACATTTTGCTAAAGGCCTGGAAAGCTTCCCCTTTATATTCCAGCAGCGGGTCTTTCTGGCCGTAAGCGCGCCAGTTGATCCCCTCCTTGAGCTGATCCATAGCGTAGAGGTGGTTTTTCCAGGAATCATCAATCACCTGAAGCGTAAAATAACGTTCCATAAAACGGATACGGTCGGCGCCAATATATTTTTCCCGCAGGGTATAGACTTCTTTTGCCTTATCAATAAAAAGGTCTTTGGCTTCCGTCAGGGATTTATCAAAAAATTCCTTTTCATCAAAATCAATCCCCAGGGTATTGATCATCTCGGTTTTGACGGCTTCCCAGTTCCAGTGTTCGCTTTTTTCCTTTTCGTCGCAATTTTCATCAAAAATGTAATCAACAAAGCGAACCAGGATATCAACGAGTTCTTCTTTGAGATTATTGCCCTTCAGAGCGTAATTCCGGCGGTCATAGATGATCTCGCGCTGCTGGTTCATAACATCATCATATTCCAGCAAATGCTTTCTGATACTGAAGTTGCGGCCTTCCACTTTTTTCTGAGCCCGCTCAATGGATTTACTGACCATTGAATGGGTGATCACCTGGCCTTCTTCAACCCCTAACCGGTCCATGATGGAAATAATGCGATCGCTGTTAAAGAGGCGCATCAGATCGTCTTCCAGGGACAGGAAGAATATCGATTCACCGGGGTCTCCCTGACGGCCGGCGCGACCACGTAACTGCAAGTCAATCCGCCGGGATTCATGGCGCTCAGTCCCCAGAATAAAGAGGCCGCCGTTTTCAACGACACCTTCCCCCAGTTTAATATCTGTTCCACGACCGGCCATATTGGTGGCGATGGTAACCGCGCCGGGCTGTCCGGCCATGGTTACGATTTCCGCTTCCCGTTTATGATTTTTAGCATTGAGCACATTATGGGGTATTTTTCGTCGTTTCAGCATGCGGCTGATAGTTTCGGACACTTCCACGGACACCGTTCCCACCAGTACCGGTTGTTTTTTCTGGTGCCGGTCTTCTATTTCCTGAATAATAGCATTATATTTTTCCCGCTTGGTTTTATATATCTGGTCTTCACGGTCGATTCTGGCGATAGGCATGTTAGTCGGGATTTCAATCACCGGCAGTTTGTAAATATCTTCAAATTCCGAAGCTTCCGTAATTGCCGTACCGGTCATACCGGCTAGTTTTTCGTACATTCGAAAATAATTCTGCAGAGTAATGGTGGCATAAGTCTGGGTTTCCGCTTCAACTTTTACATTTTCCTTGGCTTCGATAGCCTGGTGAAGCCCGTCACTGTAGCGCCGGCCCGGTAAAATTCTTCCGGTAAATTCATCGACGATCTGAACCTTGCCTTCCTGAACCACATATTCGACATCCTTTTGATAGAGTGTCTGGGCGCGCATTAGTTGGGAAATATTATGATACCGGTCAGATATTTCAGAATGTTTTTTATCGATCTCGATTTTTCGTTTTTCCTTTTCCTCATCGGAAAGACCGCTTTGCTCGTCCACTTTCGCATATTCAGCCCCCAGGTCCGGAATAACCAGTTCATCGGGATCGATGCCTAAAATACTGGATAATTTATCTTCACCTTTTGGCGTCAGTGTAATGGAATGCTGCTTTTCTTCGATATAATAATACAGGTCCTTAAAATATTCATCCTGGGAAATATTGCCCCCGGTTTTTGAACTGGTGAGCAATAAAAACTGCTTTTCCCCTTCTTTGGCCAGGCGCTGATGCGCGGTATTCTCCAATAATTTTCGCAGTCTGCGGTGTTTGGGGTCCGCCTGTTGCGCGGTATGCAGGATTCTGCTGATCTCTTCGGTATTTTCCACACCTTCCAGTGACGAAGGGACTTTATCAAGCATTTTAGTCACAAGGGATTTTTGCGCTCTGACCAGACTGGTTACCGCGGGATTTAATTTGTCATATTTTTCATGGCCGGAACTGGCCACAGGACCGGAAATGATCAGCGGAGTTCGGGCTTCATCAATTAAAATGTTATCCACTTCATCAATAATACAGTAATTAAAATTGCGGTGTACCTGTCTTTCCGGCTCCAATGTCATATTGTCACGCAGGTAATCAAACCCCAACTCATTATTGGTACCGTAAATAATATCACGGTTATAGACTTCCTTGCGCTCTTCCGGCGCCATCTCATTGGTAATGCAGCCATAGGTGAGGCCTAATTCATTATAGATCCGCCCCATCCATTCGCTGTCACGCTTGGCCAGGTAATCATTAACAGTCACGACATGAACGCCGCGGCCGGTTAAAGCATTCAGAAATATCGGCATTGTAGCCACCAGGGTTTTTCCTTCACCGGTTTTCATTTCCGCAATCTTTCCCTGGTGCAGGGCAATGCCGCCAATCAGCTGAACATCATAGGGAATCATATTCCATTCGACATTGTAACCGGCGGCGTTCCATGTTTCGCCGACCAGTCTGCGGCAGACATCCTTGACCATTGCAAAAGCTTCCGGCAAAATTTCGTCCAAAAGGGAATTCTCAAATTCCACTATCTTTTTTCGCAGTTCTTTGTCCGTTAAATTCTGATCTTGTATCGACTCTTCATATTCCTGTGACCGGGTCCGGATCATTTCTTTAAATTCTGCTGTTCGGGCACGCAGGTCATCCATAGATTTTTCTGCCATCTGCGTGTATATACCATTTATCTGATCAACAATTGGGTTTATTTTTTTGATCTGACGATCAGAATAAGTTCCAATTAATGACTCAATAAAAGAAAAAATATTCATTTACTCGACCTTATTTTTGGGGTTTTCATTATTTTTGGGAGACTCTTGCAGGATTGCATCTAATATGCCATTAACAAAAGCGCCACTATCTTTGGTAGAATATTTTTTGGCGATTTCAATAGCTTCGGAAATTGATACCTTGGCCGGAATATCCTCAAAATAGATAAATTCACAGATAGCCATCCGTAAGATTAAACGATCCAAAATTGCAATCCGGGAAAATTCCCAGTTTTCTGATTTTGCACGAATATGGTCATCCAAAACCTCTTTGTTGGTCATCGTGCGGCCAAACAACTTCCTCGCGAACACTTTTAATTCCTCAGGTAAATCAGCAATATTGATAATTTTATCCTCAATCTCAGTAATCGTATCACCGGATAACTCCTTCGCATAGGCGGCCTGAAGTACAATTTCTCTCGCTTTTCGTCGTTCTCTCATAATTATTCTACCTGTTATTTTATATTTTAAACCATAGGTGTAATTTAAAATTTTTTCCAAGACAATGAATACTTAATTCTCAGATTTTTAATACATTTTTTGAATTAGTTAC
>CAYYMT010000003.1:15637-61538 GCA_964472715.1 uncultured bacterium
AGTTGATTGAATCAAAATGTTAACTAAATATTATGTACCAAGTTGTCCAAATTTGCTTGACAATTACATTTTTTTTTCATAAACATTTGTATTAAACCTATTTTTTCTTATATTAGTGTTAGACTTATACAGATAACAAGCTTTTTTAAATAACGAATATGAGGAGGAATCAATCTTGGGGTTTGCCGTTCACCCAAAAATACAAATATAATCCATCAACAATTTATACCTACCATGGAATCCACTTCCATTTGGTTTCTCCTCAAAATTTTATAAACAATCAACAATTACATCACCCACCAATTTCAATTCACCTTTAAATTTAATATTTCCCCGGACCTTAAAATCAGTGCATTCAAACAGATCAATTTTACAATTACTGAATTTTTCATCAAAATCATCAATTTTTTTATAATACGCGGGATCCAGATCAATGGTCACATTTTGTGCGGTCTCATTATTTTCTGCCACTAAATTATATTCCTGATCTATCTTGTATAGATCAGAGCGTACTTTTAACAGGTCATTGGTTTTTTTTACTGGTACAAATCTGGTGCGGGGCACACTTACGGCCTGAGCATTATCAAAAACCTGGATGGCGGCGCCCATGGCAGTTTCCAGCTGCACGACTTTTTCAGAATTTTCATCCCTGGGGTCCAGCGGTTTTTTATTGATGATTAACGGCAGCTTCAGATTATTATTGTTTTTGGCCAGTTTTTCTTTTAAGGCTCTGAGATTTATCCAGATATTATTGGTGTTAAAATAGTTGTATTTCTCATAATTTTGAAAATCCTTCAACTCGCCTTCCGGGCATTGGGCCACTTCGCGAAGAATCAGACGTCCCTCCCGGTTAACAGCCAGATGTCCGCCTTTTTTATCACTCTCAGTGCGCTCCGCCACTTCCATCAGAAAGGGCAGGTTCTCCTGAGCCAAAAAGCCTAAAAGTTTCAGGTCCAAAGTGGCGCCGAGGTTATCGCTGTTGCTGATAAAAGCATATTTTATTCCCTTGTCCAGCAAATCCTCCAGAATTCCATTGGTCAGCATGGCAATATAAATATCACCATGTCCCGGCGGGCACCATTCCAGATCAGGATTTTTCCTGTACTCCGCCGGTTTTCCTGTTTCCAATGAGATTTTTGGCACTTTATTTTGCAGAAAGTCCAGGGGCAGACTTTGTTTTTTAAAAGTATCATACTTTTTCAGGCAAGCCAGGGAATCCTGCTGTGTGTTGAAACTGTCCATGAGGATAAGAGGAATTTCTTTCTTTTCCGCTTGTTTGGCGATGATGTCCAGAAAACTATACTCACCTTTCACTTTAAGCAGGGATTTGGCTTTTTTCAATCCCATACTGGTGCCCAGGCCGCCATTGAGTTTGATCATAACTGTTTGTTTCAGATTTTTCTCACCAATTGCCAAAAGCCGGTCATCAAGATCGGCATAAGCCGGAATATTTTTGGGATTATCAATAGAATCTCTGGAGATCAAGGTTGTCTGCTGTTTTAAAAATAAGTCGTAATTATACAAAAAGTTTTCAATTGCAATCTGCGAAAGACCTTGGTCTTTCATCTTTTCTGTAATTTCTGTTTGAAAACTCTTCATATTATCCTCCTGTTTTTAACCATTTATTTTCTAATATTGAATCATAGGAAAAGAGTACGATTTTGTCAAACCCCAGTTTTTTCGCACTACGGATCTGATTCCTGATTGCTGTCATGTTTTTGTTATAAAGGGCAACACCGCAATATACCTTTTTTGGATTACATTCTCTGTTAATTATATTTAAATTTTGTATGAAATCATAATGATTGGCTGCATAATTCATAATAATCACATAATCCACCAGCTCTTTTTCAAGCCAATAGCGCCAGTTTTGGCCGAAATCCCTTTTGGCCAGGCCGGGATCAGGTTTTACAGCTGTACTGAGAACCATGTCAGGATTATCTGCTTTGATTGTTCCCTGAATCGATTCCACCAGCGAAGTAACCTGCATACTTTTGAAGTCTATCCAGAATTCATTTTCTACCAAATTGAATAAATCGTCTTTGGGTAAAGTATAGATTGAGTAAAACCGGTTGATTGCTTTTTCATGATAGCCATGGTATTTATCAAGATAACGAACATAATCAAGATGGATGCCCTGCAGATCATAATTTCGCGTCAGTTCCTGAATAAGGGATGTAATATGCACTTTCACCTCGGTCAGATGAGGCGACAGATAAACATTCCTGGTTTTATAAAAAGGGGAATTTTTGATAGCCACTTCAACCCATTCCGGATGGGTATGGTATAGATGTTTTTCTGAAACAGGGTCAGCCGGCGCTGTCCAAAGCAGATAGGTATTGATCCAGGCGTGTATTTTTAAGTTATGGGGTTTGGCCCGGTTAATGAAATATGACAGGGGATCAAAATCATCCCGGATTTTGGGGGATTTTGGTTCAATCGTGGAATTATACAGGGCATATCCGCGGCCCCGTACCTGTAAATAGATGGTTTCAATATCCATTTTAACGATGGCGGCAATGGTTTTATCGATGGCCTGTTTACTATGCAGGTTATGCCTGACAACCCAAATACCGGACTGCCCTTTAAGCGCAGCTCCGGCTAAGAGGTGATTGCCGATAAAAAAAATGGTAGTAACGAATACTACCATTTTTAATTTATGAAATATTTTGAATAACAATTAATATCCAATTTATATCATTAAGCTTCTTCCGGCTGTTTGTATTCAATGAATTCGATCAGTGATACAGGGGCGCAGTCATTTTTGCGAAAACCGAGTTTGACAATTCTGGTATATCCGCCGGGTCTGTCAATATACTGTGGGGCAATGTGCGTGAAAAGTCTCTGTACCAGAGTACGGTTCTGTAATACTCTGTATGCCTGGCGTCTGGCCTGCACTGTATCTTTTTTACCCAGGGTAATCAATCGTTCTACAAATCCGCGTAAAGCTTTTGCTTTGGCGTCAGTTGTTTGGATTTTTCCATGTTCAATCATAGAAATTGCCAGGTTTGCCAGCAATGCTTTTCTATGACTTTTACTTCTTCCTAATTTTGCTACTCTTTTCTGATGTCGCATAATTTATTTCCTCTATTTCTACTCTTCTTCAGATAGATATTTAGAAACATCAATACCGAAGTCCAAGTTCATGCTTTTTAATTTTTCTGTTAATTCAGTCAGAGATTTACGGCCGAAATTTTTGAATTTCAACATGTCTTGTTCGGTTTGTTGTACTAACTGTCCGATAGTTTTGATATTGTTGGCTTTTAAGCAATTGTATGAGCGAACTGACAGTTCCATTTCATCAACTGATTTTTGCAACAATTTACGAACACGCAGTGTTTCTTCATCGGCATTATCTCTTTGAATTTTAACCGGTGTAGATTGTACTTTTGAAAATATAGCAAAATATTGTTGTAATACTTTAGATGCATAATCCAGGGCATCTTCAGCAGCAATGCTACCATCAGTAAATATTTCCAGGCTAAGTCTTTCCAATACTTCGCCGCGCGAGGTGCCGGGAAGATTTTCAACCTTGAAATTTACTTTGGTTATCGGTGAAAAGATTGAATCGATGAAGATTGTACCGATTGGACTGTCCGGCCGTTTATTCTTTTCAGCGCGTATCCATGAAACACCGCTTTTGTAGGTCAGTTCCATGTTTACATCTGCTTTTTCGTTCAAAGTACAGATATGTTTGTCCGGATTCAGCACTTTGATTTCGTCAGTATCTTTGACAAGATCGGAAGCTTTGATTTCTCCCTTACCTTTGAAATGCAGGTCAAGTTTGTAGGAAGGGTCTTCACTGGTTATTTTGAAATTAACCTCTTTGAGGTTCAAAACAATCTCGTAGACATCTTCTTTTACACCCGGTATGGAAGCAAACTCGTGCAATACGCCATCAATTCTGACTGATGAGAATGCTGCTCCCGGAACAGATGTCATTAATACTCTTCTGAGTGCATTTCCTAATGTTGTTCCATAACCTTTGTTTAAAGGTTGTACCAGAAATTTTCCGTAATTGTCTTTTGAAACTTCCCGTACGACCTTTGCAATAATTTTTTCCATAGTTGCCAACTTTTCCTTTTATTTTGAATAAAGTTCTACAACAAGCTGCTCATTCACATCAATGCCCATTTGGTCTCTTTCAGGAATTTCCAAAAATGTTCCTTCCATTTTGGCTTTGTCCAAACTGAGCCATGGTAATGTCTGTTCACCATGAACTTGTTTCATTGCTTCATGGATAAGGGCGACTTTTTTACTCTTGCTTCTTACGCTGATAACATCTCCCGGTTTTACCTTGTAACTTGGGATGTCAACCTTTTTACCGTTGACCTGAAAATGTCCGTGAGTGACCAACTGTCTTGCCTGGGGTCTGGAAGCGGCAAAACCAAGTCTGTAGACGACATTGTCCAGTCTTTGTTCCAGCAGTTGCATCATATTTGTACCGGTGATCCCGGTCATTCTTGCTGCATGTTTATATACTGTTCTAAATTGTTTTTCGTAAAGACCATATAATCTTTTGATCTTTTGTTTTTCTCTTAGCTGCATTGCAAAGTCAGAAGGTCTGGGTCTTCTTGACAGACCATGTTGTCCCGGTATGTATGCTTTCTTTTCAAAAGTACATTTATCACTTTTGCATTTATCGCCTTTCAAGAAGAGTTTTTTGTGTTCTCTTCTGCACAATTTGCAAACAGGTCCTGTGTGTCTAGCCATTTATTTAACTCCTAATCTTTTTATACTCTTCTTTTCTTTGGTGGTCTACATCCATTATGGGGAATCGGTGTAATATCTTTGATTACCGAAATTTTTAATCCTGCAGTATGGAGAGCACGAATAGCGCCTTCACGACCACCACCTGGACCTTTAACTCTGACTTCTACGGATCTCAAACCCATATCGTAAGCTTTTTTTGCTGCTTCTTCGGAAGCTTTCTGGGCGGCAAAAGGTGTGTTTTTTCGGGAACCCTTAAACCCTGCTGTTCCTGCGCTTGCCCAGGAAAAAACATTGCCAAATGTATCGGATAAACTGATTACTGTATTGTTAAATGTAGCTTTTATATTAGCAATACCTTCAGGATTTACCTTCTTTTTCTTTCTTTTTATACCTTTTTTCGGTGGCAATTCCAAATCTCCTTATTTTATTTCTTTATTTTCAAAACATTAAACTCTGCGACGAGTTCTGGAATTTGTCTTGGTTCTCTGTCCTCTGACAGGTAAGTGTCGCTTATGCCGGACGCCACGGTAGCAATTGATTTCCATCAACCGTTTGATGTCCTGTTTAACTTTATTCCGCAGGGCGCCTTCGACTGTAATATCATTTGTGATGATTGTACGAATCTCTTTTACTTCCTGATCTGTCAGGTCTTTGATTCTTTTTTCCCCATCAACACCAGCTTTTTCCAATATTTCCCTGGCAGTTGTTCTGCCAATTCCAAATATATAGGTTAAACCGACTTTTGATTTCTTGTTTCTTGGTAAATCTATACCTGCTATTCTTGCCAAATCGACCTCCTAATTAACCTTGTTTTTGTTTGTGTTTTGGGTTTTTGCATATGATACGTACGACACCTTTGCGTTTAATAACGCGACAATCTCTGCAGACTTTCTTTACTGATGCTTTTACTTTCATATTTTTCTCTCTTATTTATTTTTTTTATTTGTATCTGTAAGTTATTCTTCCGCGTGTCAGATCATAAGGTGAAAGTTCCAGTTTTACTTTGTCTCCCGGTAATATACGAATAAAGTGCATACGCATCTTTCCTGACACATGAGCCAAAACCTCATGCCCGTTTTCCAATTCCACAGTAAATGTGGCATTGGGTAAATTCTCTTTTATTACTCCGTCAACTTCAATAGCTTTTTCTTTTGCCATAATACTCTATTTCACCTTTTTCTAAATTATCTCCCATTATAAATGGTCCTTTTTCCGTGATCACGATGGAATGTTCAAAATGGGCTGACAAGCTATTGTCCGCTGTTCGAACTGTCCAACCGTCACTGCCATTTATAACTTTATAGTTACCAATATTTACCATCGGTTCTATTGCCAGTACCATACCGGCTTTTAAAACCGGGCCTTTCCCGGCCGTGCCAAAGTTAGGCACTTCCGGCTCTTCATGCAAATTTTTTCCGATTCCATGTCCGACTAACGTGCGAACAACAGAATAGCCATCTTTTTCAACATGTGCTTGTACGGCATGACCGATATCCGACAATCTTCCGCCGGGAACTGCTTTTTCAATTCCCTTATAAAGCGATTCTCTGGTTATTTTCATAAGGTTTTTGGCGTCATCGGAAATTGCGCCGACGGAATAGGTGATGGCAGCATCTCCGAAATAGCCATCTTTTTCCACGCCTACATCAATTCCAATTATGTCACCTTCCATCAATTGTCTGTCGGAAGGAATGCCATGAACAACCTCTTCATTCACACTGGCGCAGATTGATGCCGGAAATCCGTTGTAGCCTTTGAAGGCCGGGCTTCCGCCATGGCTGCGAATAAAATCTTCGGCAATCAGGTCCAATTCTTTGGTGGTAATCCCCGGCTTAATATACTTGCCGAGTTCCAGCAGTGCCAAATAATTGACGCGATTGCTTTCACGCAGTTTGGTAATTTCTGCTTCCGTGCGAATATAGATCATAACCGAATGAATTATCTTCTACGGCTTTTTAGTTTTCCGCTTTTCAAAAAACCATCATAATGTCTCATCAGCAGGTGGGACTCAATTTGCTGCAACGTATCAAGGGCCACACCTACGATGATGATCAAACTTGTGCCTCCGAAAAATGAGGCCAGATTGTAATCAATATCCAATATTTTGGTTAGTATGTAAGGAAATACAGCGACCAGCGCCAAAAATATTGAACCAGGTAATGTAACTTTCGTGAGAATATTATCTATAAATTCGGCGGTTTTCTTTCCGGGTCTGACGCCGGGAATAAAGCCGCCGGATTTTTTCATATTATCAGCCACTTCGATAGGATTGAACGCGATGGCTGTATAGAAATAGGTAAAGAAAACGATGATCAATCCAAATACCGCCCAGTATACCGGATGAGTCACTGAAAAAACACTTGTAATGGCCTGAATAAAATTACTGTTCGGGAAGAAAGTTGCCAAAGTGCTTGGGATGAACATAATTGCCTGGGCAAAAATGATCGGCATAACACCGGCAGTATTAACCCGTAAGGGAATATGTGTGGCTTGTCCGCCATAGACTTTGCGGCCGACGACCCGTTTTGCATATTGCACCGGGATTTTCCTCTTTCCCTGGGTGATCAGTACTACAAATGCAACCACAGCGAATAAAATTCCGATTAAGACGACATCGGTAAAAAATCCTCTGACGCCTTCACGGATCAATTGAATTTCTGAAATGATGACATTGGGAAAACGGGCCACGATACCGGTCATGATGATCAATGATATACCATTTCCGATCCCCCGTTCTGTTATTCTTTCGCCAAGCCACATCATTAATACAGTCCCTGTTGTCAATGTCAACATGGTCAATAATGTGAAGCCAAGCCCCGGATTGGGGACCACCGGAACCATGCGGTTACCGATCTGGGTCGCCATTTGCGGGCTGGTTAAAAAGGTTGCAACACCTAAGGATTGCAATGCAGAGATAATGATCGTACCATAACGTGTCAACTGGGTAATTTTTTTACGTCCTTCTTCACCTTCTTTTTGAAGTTTCTGAAAGTAAGGAATTACGGACCCCAATAACTGAATAATAATTGACGCGCTAATATAGGGCATGATACCCAGCGCGAAAACAGTTGCTTTCGCGAAAGCTCCGCCGGCAAACATATCATATAAGCCAAAGAGCGTATTGCCAAGATTACTCATTGCCGCCGAAAGGGCTTCCGTATTGATTCCGGGAATCGGAATATGGGCACCCACGCGGACAAGAACTAAAATCGAAATCGTATAGAGGATACGCTTTTTGAGCTCAGGTATTTTAAAAATACTCTGCAATTGATTAATCATACAACTTCTACCTTTCCACCGGCTTTTTCTATCTTTTCTTTAGCAGATGTACTAAAGGCATTCGCCAAAACAGTCTTTTCGTTTGTTATTTCACCATTACCAAGAACTTTGACAGGTTTATCCATTGATTTGATTTTACCCGCGTTGTACAGTTCTTCGATTGTGATCTTATCTTCCGGCATAGAATTCAGGTCTTCAACATTGACGATCTGAACTTCTTTACGAAATATATTTTTGAATCCTCTTTTTGGAAGTCTGCGATAAATAGGCATTGTACCACCTTCCATCCACGGACGTGATTTAGAGCCGGAACGCTGTCCGTAGCCGTTCATTCCTCTGCCGGAATAATTACCACGGCCGGAACCATTGCCCCTGCCCTTACGTTGCCTTTTTTTGATAGAACCTTCTGCATATTTTAGTGAATTTAATTCCATGATTAACCTTCTACTTTTTCGCTTTTTACTAAATGAGAAACGCTTTTTATCATTCCCTCAACTGAAGGTGTTAATTCTCTGACTACTGACTGGTGGATTTTGCGAAGACCCAGCACTTTCAAAGTGGCTCTGTCTTTCTGCTTGTGGCCAATAGTGCTTCCGATTTGTGTTATTTTAACTTTACTCATCCTTCAAATATCTCCTGAAGTGTTTTGCCTCTTTTTCTTGCTATTGTAATAGGATCACGCAGTGATAATAACGCCTTCATCGTTGCTCGCACGACGTTATGGACATTATTGGATCCAACGGATTTGGTCAGAATATCATGAATTCCAACCTGGTCCATGATAGCTCTGATTGTTGAGCCGGCAATAACACCAGTACCAGGGGCCGCTGGTTTCAACATAACAACGGCACCATCGTATTTAATTTTTACTTTATGTGGTATTGTACCATTAATAACCGGAATTCTTACCAGATTTTTCTTAGCATCTTCTTTGCCTTTGGAAATAGCATTGATTACCTGCTTTGCCTTTCCAAGTCCGATGCCGACGTGGCCTTTGCCATCTCCAACCGCTACAACCGCGTTGAATCCGAAGGTACGACCACCTTTTACTACCTGAGAAACTCGGTTAATTTTTATTACTTTTTCATCAAGTAATTCCAATTTTGTGGGATCAATAAACTTCAATCCTATTCTCCTTGATTAATTTAAAATTTTAAGCCAGCTTCTCTTGCTGATTCTGCTAATGCTTTGACACGACCATGATATCTGTAACCACCTCTGTCAAAAACAACGGTGGTAATATCATTTTCCAAAGCCTTTTTTGCAACAACTTTTCCTACTATTTTGGAAGTCTTTACTTTTGTTGTCTTGTCTTCCAATTCAGCCCGAACTTCTTTTGACAGATCCGAAACTGTGAGAATAGATTTATTATTTAAATCATCAATCAGTTGGGCATAGATATGGTTTAGACTGCGGAAAACTGACAACCTTGGTTTTTCCGGCGTACCATAGATTTTTTTTCTGATCTGCTTTTTGCGACGTTCTCTGCCCAATATTCTTTTTGTTTTTTTACTCATATTTATTCAACCTTTATTCACCAACTTTTTTACCTGCTTTTCTAATGATGTATTCTCCAACATATTTGATACCTTTGCCTTTATAAGGTTCCGGTGGGTATACATCTCTGATTCTGGCAGCAAGCTGACCTACTTTTTGTTTGTCGGCGCCGCTTACTTTTATCTTTAAGTTAGATGGTATTTCAATTTTCAAATCTTCCGAAGGTGTAATTAATATTGGATGGGAATATCCCATATTCAGCAGCAGGGATTTACCCTTCATTTCAGCTGAAAAACCAACACCGCTGATTTCCAGATCTTTTGTGAAGCCATTATTGACTCCGTCGACCATATTGGCGATCAACATGCGGATCAGTCCGTGTTGCGCGCGATGGCTTTTTGAATCTGTTGGTCTTTCCACAGTGATCTGGTTGTCCGCCAGTACGAGTTTGAACTCCGGGTTGAAGTCTCTGCTAAGTTTGCCGAGTTTGCCTTCAACTGAGACAAGATTTCCCTTTATATCAGCTTTTACACCGTCAGGAATTACAATAGGTTTTTTTCCGATTTTAGACACGATATTACTCCTTATTAGTTAGATTACCAGATGTAACAGAGGACTTCACCGCCAATATTATTGGCTTTAGCAATCTTATCCGTAACAATTCCGTGTGAAGTTGTTAGTATGGTGATGCCAAGTCCGTTTAGGGTTCTCGGGATTTCATCTTTTTTGACGTAATATCTTTTACTGGGTTTACTGGCTCTTTTTAAACCTTCTATGACTGGATTTCCTTCGTGGTCATATTTGAGATAAATTCTAAGAAAATCTTGAATCCCGTCTTTTACAATTATGAAGTCTTTAATATAGCCTTCATGTTTTAAAATAAGGGACATTTTCTTTTTCACATTAGAAGCAGGTACGTCTACCCAAGACTTATTTTTTGCTTGTGCGTTCCTGATTCTTGTTAAATAATCTGCAATTGGATCTGTTACAGGCATAATTTCATTTTCTCCATTTTTACCAACTTGCTTTTGTTACGCCCGGAATTTCGCCTTTTAGCGCTAATTCTCGGAAGCATAGTCTACATAAACCGAATTTTCTATAATAAGCTCTGGGTCTACCGCAATTGTTGCAACGGTGGATTTTCCGAGTTGAAAATTTAGGTTTTCTTTTTGCTTTCGCAATCATTGATTTTTTAGCCATTATTCTTTCTCCGCTTAATTTTTATTTTTCTTTTTAAACGGGAAACCAAAGGATTTCAGAAGTTCATACGCTTCTTTGTCTGTTTTGGCTGTCGTTGTAATTGTTATATTCAAGCCGTGAATTCTATCGACATTTTCGTAATTGATTTCCGGAAAAATGATATGTTCCTTAATTCCCAGTGAAAAATTTCCATTGCTATCAAAGGATTTGTCCGATAAGCCGGAAAAGTCTTTTACACGGGGTAAGGAAATATTGATTAATCTATCAAAAAATTCATACATTCTTTCACTACGAAGATTTACAAAACAACCGACTGGATCTCCCTGACGAATTTTAAAATTCGAAATCGCTTTTTTTGATTTTGTTACGACCGGATTCTGGCCTGCGATCAGACTTACTTCTTCGATAACCTGTTTCAGGTAGTTGGGTTCTTCTTTCGCATCTCCGACACCAACGCTGACGGTTATTTTCTCCAGTTTGGGTACTTCCATCATGTTTTTGTAACCCATGGTTTCTTTCATATGGGGTACGATTTCTTCCTGATATTTTTCCAGAAGTCGCGGTGTGTACTTTGTTTGTTCTGACACTTATAACTCCTTTAAATACTGTCTATTATTTCGCCCGTTTTTTTACAAACGCGAACTTTTTTACCATCATTCAATGTCTTATAGCCAACTTTTGTCACCCGGCCTTCAAAGATCAGGGCGACATTGGACACATTAATCGGTGCTTCTCTTTCAATGATACCACCTTTAGGATTATCCTGAGTCGGGCGGGTATGACGCTTGATCATGCTTATGCCTTCAACAATAACACGGTTATCATTGGGATAAACAGCCAATACCTTGCCTTCTTTTCCTTTTTCATTACCGGCTATAATTTTTACTGTATCATTTTTCTTGATTCGTTGCATTTATCTGTCTCCTTTAAAGCACTTCATGGGCCATTGAGACAATTTTAGTGAATTCTTTTTCACGCAGTTCCCTGGCCACAGGTCCAAAAATACGAGTTCCTCGCGGTTCATTATTGGCATCTATAATTACAGCTGAATTATCGTCAAACCGAATGTATGTTCCGTCTTTTCGGCGAACTTCTTTAGCAGTTCTTACGATGACAGCTTTTTGCACTTCACCTTTTTTCACTTCGCCACCAGGTGATGCATGTTTTACAGTAACAGTTATAACATCGCCAATGGTAGCTGTTTTTTTACCGGTTCCACCGAGGATGGCGATACAACGTACTTTTTTTGCTCCTGTATTATCCGCTACATTCAATGTAGTTTCTCTCTGAATCATTTCCTGTTACCTCTTTATCTTTCTTAATGACCTAAAATTTCCACCAGACGCCATCTCTTCTTTTTGCTCAGAGGCCTTGACATCTCGATCCTTACTTTATCCCCTTCCTGGCATTTATTTTCAGGATCATGGGCAAAAAACTTAGACCGTTTTTTGACATATTTTTTATAAAGTGGATGTTTTACTTTGTTCTCGATGGATACGACAATGGTTTTATCCATTTTGTTACTAGTAACTGTACCCGTTAATCTCTTTTTTAATTTTTCAGCACTCATTTAAAACTTTCCCATATTAATTTATTTTCTAATTCCCAGATCATATTCATGGAGAACAGTTTTGATTTGTGCGATTTCTTTTCTGATCTCCCTGATTTTAATAGGATTTTCCAACTGTTGCATAGCTTTTTGAAACCGTAGGTTTTCCAAAGCCTCGATATTGTCCTGCAATTTTGTTTTCAATTCATCTATGGAAAGTTCTCTTAACTGCTCTTTTTTCACAATCAACTCCTAATATTCTTTTCTTGCAACAAGTTTTGTTTTAATAGGTAGCTTATGAGAAACTTTTTCAGCTAATCTTTTCATATTAACTTCACTAGATTCTACTTCAAACAGAATTCTACCGGGCTTAACAACCGCGACCCAGTATTCCGGTGTACCTTTACCTTTACCCATACGTGTTTCAGCAGGTGTAGCAGTGACAGGTTTGTCAGGAAAGATCCGCGTCCACATTTTCCCGTTTTTTCTGATTTCCCGGGAAATTACAACACGGCACGCTTCGATCTGTCTGGAATTGATCCAGCCCGGTTCCAGGGCTTTGATCCCATATTGACCGAAAGCAACTGTGCTGCCTTTTAAAGCTAACCCTTTTCGTCTGCCTCGATGTTGTTTTCTATATTTTACTTTTTGTGGTACTAACATGTTTAATCCTTAATTTACTTTGAAGTTTTTTCACCGTTACAGATCCAAACTTTGATACCAATGCTACCATAAGTAGTAAACGAGGTCACTGAGGCAAAATCAATATTTGCTCTCAGGGTCTGCAGGGGAACACGGCCTTCATTGAAGGATTCGGTTCTTGACATATCAGCGCCGCCGATACGACCGCGAACCTGAATTCTGATCCCGTCCGCGCCCATTCTTAATGCACTTTTCATGGCCTGTTTGACAGCTCTTCGGTGAGAGACCTTTTTGGCCAATTGTTGTGCAATATTCTGACCGACCAAAGTGGCATCTAATTCCGGTCTTTTCACTTCAGTTACATTAATTTGAACATTTGTGTTGGTTAGTTTCTGAAGTTCCATTTTCAGCTGGTCAACTTCCTGACCTTTTTTTCCAATAACAATACCCGGACGTGCAGTATTTATAATGATAGTTATTTTCTTGGATGTTCGATGGATGTCTAGTGAAGATATTCCCGCATTGGGGAGTCTGTTATTGATATATTTTCTCAGATGAATATCTTCTGCAAGTTTGTCTTTGAAATTTTTCTCATCAAACCAGATACTTTTCCACTCTTTATTGTATCCGATTCTCATTCCGATTGGATTAACTTTTTGACCCAAAAATGACCTCCGAATTAATTTTTATTTCTATCATTTTTTTCAGCAACAACCACGGTCAAATGACTTGATCGTTTTCGAATGATCGTTGCACGTCCCATTGCTCTTGGACGAAATCTTCTGGCTGTCGGCCCTTCATCTACGAAAATTGTTTTGATATACAATTCTTCCGGTTCCAAATGTCCGCCCTCGTCAGTATTTAACAGATTGGATACAGCTGATCTTACAGTTTTTTCTACCTGTATTGAGGCTTTTTTATTGTTGAAATGCAGGGCGTTTAACGCTCTGTCCAGGTCTTTGCCTTTGATCAGTTCACATACCTGCCTGACTTTTCTAGCCGATTGTCTTATGTTTCTTTGTATTGCTTTTGCTTCCATTTTTGCTCAACTTCTTCTTTTAAATTAGCTATTCACTCTTTCTGTGACCTCTGAAGGTCCTTGTCAAAGCAAACTCTCCCAGTTTGTGGCCAACCATATTTTCTGTGACGAAAACCGGGATAAACTTATTTCCGTTATGTATTGCCACAGTGTATCCAACAAAGTCAGGGGAGATTGTGGAGCTTCTTGCCCAAGTCTTAATGACTTGCTTTTTGCCGGATTCTTGTAATTTATGGACCTTTTTAAGCAATCTCTCGTCAATATGTGGGCCTTTTTTAATAGAACGACTCATTTAATCTCCTAACTATTTTTTCCGTCTTTTGACAATAAATTTATCACTTTGATTTCTACGCTTACGGGTTTTCAGTCCTTTGGACTTCTGTCCCCATGGCGATACAGGATGTCCACCACCGGAGGTACGGCCTTCTCCACCACCCATGGGGTGATCGATCGGGTTCATTACAACCCCTCTTACTTTTGGCCGGCGGCCTCTGTGTCTGGTCATACCGGCTTTACCAACCGTGACTTTTTCGTGGTCGATATTACCGACAACGCCGATTGTCGCCAAACAATTTTTGGGTAACAATCTTAATTCACCTGAGGGCATTCCCAAAGTAACAAATTTACCTTCTTTTGCAACGACTTTTGCATAGGATCCGGCGCTGCGGGCAATTTGACCGCCGCGTCCCGGGTAGAGTTCAATATTATGAACCGAAGTACCGGTTGGAATTCTTTCCAGGGGCAATGTGTTACCGCGTTTGATCGGCACTTCTTTCCCGGAGAGGATTTTGTCATCGACATTAATTCCGGCAGGTGCTAAAATGTAGCGCTTTTCACCATCATCGTAGCATACCAGGGCAATGTGTGCAGATCGGTTAGGATCATATTCAATACCAATAACTTTAGCCGGAATATCATGTTTATTTCTTTTGAAATCAATAATTCTGTATTTTCTTTTGGAACCGCCGCCAATATGTCTGGAGGTGATTCGTCCGTTATTGTTTCTGCCACCAGATTTTTTGATAGAAGACAGCAGACTTTTCTCAGGTACAAATTTCGTTAACTCATCATTTGCATTGTATGTCTGATATCTCTGTCCTGGTGTGTTCGGTTTTAATTTTCGTATACCCATGATTTATACCGCTGTTTCTCCTTGATAGAAATCTATAGAATCATCTTTGTGCAATGTTATAATTGCTTTTTTCCAACTTCTTCTATGACCTCTAGTTCTGATAACTCTTCCACCGCTTCTGACTGTCATCTCTTTTTGTTTACCCTTGACGTTGATCGTTGATACATCAGTCACTTTGACATCAAACTTCTTTTCAACGGCATCTTTGATCTGAAGTTTGTTGGCATCTTTGACAACTTCAAAGGCGTACTTATTAAGTTCTTCGCCTAATATTGTGAGTTTTTCTGTCAGAATTGGTCTTATTATTACTGTTTTTACTTTCTGCATTTCACTTCCCAATCAATTATTTAAGACAATCGTTAAGTTTCATAAGACCATCTTTATCGATTAGCACGATGTCATTTCTCATGATTGTATAAGTGGATACTTTGGTTGCTTCCATGGCTCTTACATTGGGAAAGTTCCGGGAAGCAAGATAAAAGTTTTCACTTATATCAGAAGTAAGAAATAATACTTTTCGGTCCTGTACGTCTAAATTTGACAGTAGATTTCTTACATTCCTGGCCTTGTGGTCGTCGTAATTAAAGTCAACGAAAACCATGATGTTTTCATTTTTAAGTTTCAGAGACATGGCGCTTCTTCGGGCCAGTTGTCTGACTTTTTTGTTGACTTTTGATTTATATTTATGGGGCTTTGGTCCGAAGATAACGCCACCACCGACCCACAAAGGACTTCTTCTGGATCCGGCACGTGCAACACCGCGGCCTTTTTGCGGCCAGGGTTTTTTACCACCCCCCCGTTTTTCATTACGGGTTTTGGTGGAATGCGTACCTTGTCTGGATCGCTTCTGTTCTGACTTGACGGCAAGATAAATCGCGTGTTCATGAGGTTCGATATCGAACACTAACTCATCCATTTTCAATGTTTCGTCAGTTTTTTTGCCTTCTTTATTATGTACAACAAATTCCATGACTATTTTTCCTGCTTGCGAATAGTTAAAATTCCATTTTTTGCACCTGGAACCGCTCCTTTTACAAAGAGCAGATTGTTATCAACATCAACTTTTACCACTTCAAGGTTGCTGATGGTTTTTGTGTCTCCACCAGTTCTACCGGGCATAGACATTCCTTTGATTACTCTTGCGGGATCAGCAGACTGTCCAATTGAACCAGGAGCTCTTAATCTATCTTTTTGACCGTGAGTACTTTGTCCGCCGGAGAAGCCATGTCTCTTCATTACACCTTGAAAACCTTTACCTTTAGTAATGCCGGTGATTTTTAATTTGTCACCCTTGGAAAAGCTGGACACTGTTATTTCAGCGCCTTCTTTCATGACCTCTTCGTCAGCATTTCTAAATTCCGCTAAAGATCTGTAATAGTCAGTTTTATGTTTGTCAAAGTGTCCTTTTAATGGCTTATTCAACAGACGTTCAGGTTTTTTGTCAAAACCAACCTGGACGGCAGCATACCCATCTTTTTCCACAGTTTTGGTCTGAACCACTTTACAGGGGCCAGCTTCTATTACTGTCACAGGTACGATCACGTCATTATCGGCAAAAACCTGACTCATTCCTATTTTTTTTCCAATTATTCCTAGCATATCTCACTTCTTCTCAAATTATACTTTAATCTCAATATCAACACCGGCTGGCAAATCTAATCGCATTAAAGCATCTACAGTTTTTGATGTAGAATTCAGGATATCTACCAGTCGCTTGTGAATCTTTGTCTGAAACTGTTCACGTGATTTCTTGTTCACATGCGGTGACCGTAATACAGTATATACAGTTCTGTTAGTAGGTAATGGTATAGGACCAGAAACTACTGCACCTGTAGACTTAGCCGTCGCCACGATTTTTTGTGTACTTTTATCAAGTAGGTTATGATCGTAAGCTTTTAAATTGATTCTAATTTTTTGACCAGGCACTTGCAACTCTCCTTACTCAACGATTTCAGTTACAACACCAGCACCAACTGTTCTGCCACCTTCACGAATCGCAAATCTTAATCCTTCTTCCATGGCGATTTCGCTGATCAGTTCGACATCCATTGTGATATTATCACCAGGCATTACCATTTCAACGCCTTCAGGAAGGGTAACTGATCCGGTTACGTCAGTTGTTCTGAAATAAAACTGAGGTCTGTAACCTTTGAAGAATGGTGTATGTCTACCACCTTCGTCTTTTTTCAATACGTATACTTCACCTTTAAACTTGGTATGAGGGGTGATACTTCCCGGTTTGGCGATGACCATTCCGCGCTGTAAAAATTCTTTGTCAACACCTCTCAAAAGCAGACCTACATTGTCGCCGGCTTGTCCCTGATCCAACAGTTTGCGGAACATTTCAACTCCGGTAATGACTGTTTTTTCGTGGGCGCCAAGTCCGATAATTTCCGCTTCATCCCCAACTTTGATAATTCCACGGTCGATTTTACCGGTTCCTACTGTTCCACGGCCTGTGATGGAGAAAACATCTTCTACCGGCATCAGGAATGGTTTATCGGTTTCTCTTTCCGGTTCCGGAATATAATTATCAAGGGCGTCTACCAGGTCTTTGACCGGTTTGATCTTGTCGGCATCATCAGGATTGTTCAACGCTTCCAGAGCGCTTCCCTGGATTACCGGTACATCATCACCCGGAAATTCATATTTGTCAAGCAGTTCCCGGATTTCCATTTCCACCAGTTCCAGCAGTTCTTCATCGTCTACCATATCAGTTTTGTTCATGAATACGACGATCGCAGGTACATTTACCTGGCGGGCCAGCAGGATGTGTTCCCGTGTCTGGGGCATGGGGCCGTCAAAAGCGGATACTACCAGGATTGCTCCGTCCATCTGGGCGGCGCCGGTAATCATATTTTTGATATAGTCAGCGTGTCCCGGACAATCTACGTGGGCGTAGTGACGGTTGGCTGATTCATATTCCACGTGGGCGGTATTAATTGTAATGCCACGTTCTCTTTCTTCAGGCGCGTTATCAATACTGTCAAAACTACGCGCTTCTGCTAAACCATCGCTATTCAATATCAATGTCATTGCCGCTGTCAGGGTGGTTTTACCATGATCAACGTGTCCGATTGTTCCTACGTTTACGTGCGGCTTTGTTCTTTGAAATGTTTCTTTAGCCATCTTAGAAACTCCTTAGTTTTTTAAACATTCGGGTATGAACCCTCTTGTCTTTTCTATTATTTCTCTTTGTATTTTTTTATCACAATTACTAAATCTGGAAAATTGCATTGTAAATACAGCCCGTCCCTGAGTGAGGGATCTGAGATCAGTTGCATAGCCAAACATCTCACGCATGGGTGATTCGGCATTGACAACACTTTTCATATTTTCTTTTCCCATTTTCAGGATATTGGCGCGGCGGCTGTTCAGATCATTGACAACATCACCTAAGTATTCGTCAGGTACGAGAACCTCAAGGGACATCAAAGGTTCTAAAAGTTCCGGTGCTGCGTCCTGAAGCGCCTCTTCCATCGCCTCATTGGCTGCCATCTGAAATGCTAATTCGGTAGAATCAGTCTCACTGAAACTACCGCCTGTGACAATTGTTCTGACACCCTCCATCGGATATCCGGCTAAGATACCCACCGAAAGTCTGTTCAGAATGCCCTTCTCCAAACGATGATGAAAATGTTTTGGAATTTCCACATCCGGGGCTTCAATAACAACCACATTGTCATTGGAATTTTCATTGGGCTCAATTCTCAATTTGACTTCTGCGAATTGTTTTGTATTTCCAGTTTCTTTATTTATTAAAGCCTGCCCAAAACTTTCCTCAGTAATTGTTTCCCGGTAGGAAACTGTGGGCCGGCCAACACGTGCTTGTACATTGTATTCTTCTATAATACGGCTAACCAGAACCTGCAGGTGAAGTTCGCCCATACCGCTGACAACAATCTGTCCGGTATTTTCGTCTTCATCAATGCGAAAAGTCGGGTCTTCCCAGGAAAGTTTTTCCAGGGCTTCTGATAATTTTTTTGTATCAATACTGCTTTTGGGTTCTATCGTTACGGAGATGACCGGCTCCGGAAAATTCATCTGTTCCAGTGTAATGGGATTTTTTGTAGCGCACAGGGTATGGCCGGTAAAGCTGTACCGCAACCCGACCAATGCGCCGATTTCTCCGGCCGTCAATTCTTTCACTTCCTGTCTTTTATTGGCATGCATTAGTAATATACGGCTGATTCGTTCTTTGCGGCCTTCCAGCGGATTGAGCAGGGAATCTCCCTGCCTGATCTTACCGGAATAGACCCGGACGAAACTTAAACGGCCAACATGTTTATCACTCATTACCTTAAAAAGCAGTGCGGCAGTGTGTTCGTTATCATCGGATTTTCGCGCAACAACTTTATTTTTTTTATCGAGGCCGCTGATGGCCGGAACATCCAGGGGTGACGGCATATAATCCACAACCGCGTCGAGTAATGACTGGACACCTTTATTTTTTAATGAAGACCCAACCAGTACCGGGACAATATCATTTTTTAAAGTGGCCTTTCGAAGGGCCTCTTTGATCATCGCCGGATCAATTTCTTTACCTTCCAGGAAGAGTTCCATTAATTCTTCATTGTAATCCGCAACACTTTCGATGAGTTTTTCACGGTAGGTTTCTGCTACTTCTACCAGGTTATCGGGAATATTTTCCGTTTTGAACTCTTTTCCGAGGGTATCTTCAGAATAAGTAACATGTTTCATTGTGACCAGGTCAATGATACCTTTGAAAGTGTCGCTTTTTCCGTCGGGAATACAAACAGGAACCGGATTGGTTCCTAATCTGTCCGCCATCATATCGAGTACTCTAAAAAAATCAGCACCAACTCGATCCATTTTATTCACATAGGCAATTTTGGGTATGTGATAATTTTCCGATTGGTGCCAAACGGTCTCGGACTGGGGTTCAACGCCCCCTACAGCGCAAAAAATTGCTACCGCTCCGTCCAGTACTCTCAATGACCGCTCAACCTCGGCAGTGAAATCCACATGCCCGGGGGTATCGATAATGTTGATCCTGTGTTTGTTCCAAAAACAGGTTGTTGCCGCGGAGGTTATTGTGATCCCTCTTTCTTTTTCCTGGGCCATCCAGTCCATAGTTGCAGCACCCTCATGGACTTCGCCCATGCGGTGTACTTTACCGGTATAATACAGAATTCTTTCTGTAGTCGTGGTCTTGCCGGCATCTATATGTGCCATTATACCGATATTTCTTAACTTATGTTGATCTTTTTGGTTCACAATAACTTCTGTTTAAATCTTTTCTATTTAAAATGCGCAAAAGCTTTGTTTGCTTCCGCCATTCTATGGGTTTCATCTTTCTTTTTTACAGCAGCGCCTTCATTATTGCAGGCATCATTTAATTCTGCTGCCAGACTGAGGGCAAATCTTTGTCCTGATTTACTGCGGGCGGCTTTCAGAATCCATCTGGAAGCCAGGGCAAATTTACGTTTTTTGCTGACATCCATGGGTACCTGAAATGTTGCGCCGCCAACTCGTTTGGATTTTACTTCCAGCAGGGGGGACACATTTTTAATCGCTTTTTTAAATCCGTCCAGACCTTCTGTCTTCTGACGTTCATTTAATTTATCGATTGCTTCGTAAAAAATTGCTTCTGCAATTGATTTTTTGCCTTTACTCATTATGTGATTAATAAACTTAGAGGCTTCCAAGTCATTATATTTCACATCACCTACAAGCACATTTCCACGAATTTTCTTTTTTCTAGACATGAATCAAAAATCTCCTTAATTACGCTTTTTTCGCGCCATATCTTGATCGACTCTGTTTTCTACCTTCCACACCGGCTGTATCATAAGTACCACGAACAACATGATACCGTACGCCTGGTAAATCTTTTACACGACCGCCCTCAACCAAAACAATTGAGTGTTCCTGCAGGTTGTGGCCTTCACCAGGAATATAAGCATTTACTTCTCTTCCGTTTGACAACCTAACCCTGGCGACTTTTCGCAATGCGGAATTCGGTTTTTTGGGAGTTGTAGTATATACTCTGGTACAAACGCCTCTCTTCTGTGGACAATTATCAAGAGACTTTGATTTTGATTTTTTGGTTAATTTTTTTCTACCTTTTCTTACTAACTGGTTTATTGTCGGCATAATATCTCCATACTTAAAAGCCCGTAAAAATAATACTTAAAACTTTTTAATGCAATATTTTTATTTTTTTAATGCGTCTAATTCTTCTTTTTTAACTTTTTCCTGTTCATAGATCTGTTCCCATTCTGCAGTCTCTGATTCCGGTTCAATAACCATAAGGTCTTTATGTCTTCTCAAGCCGGTGCCTGCGGGAATCAGTCTTCCCATAATAACATTTTCTTTCAAACCGCGCAAGTGGTCCGTTTTGGTTGCTGTAGCGGCATCAGTCAGGACTCGTGTTGTCTCCTGGAAGGATGCAGCTGAGATAAATGATTCGGTACCCAATGACGCGCGTGTAATTCCCAGCAGAATTTCGGTAAACTGAGCCGGTTTGGCCGGTCTGGCTTTGGCCGGGACTTTTCCGTCTTCCTTTAGGATTCTGTTATATTTTGTGAATTCTTCCCGGCTGACAATGTCGTCAACATCCCAGTCAGATTCACCGACATCGGTGACCACAACATTGAAAGAACTTTTGTCATTTTCTTCCAGCAGGACATTTTTGTTCACAATATCATCCTGCAACAGATCAGTGTCGCCGGGATCAATGATCTTAACTTTCTGCATCATCTGTTTTACAATGATTTCGATATGTTTATCATTGATGGCTACTCCCTGTAGGCGGTAAACCTCCTGAATCTCATTGACCAGATATTCCTGAACTTTGCGCGGATCCTGGACTTTCAGAATATCACGGGGAGAGACCGGTCCTTCACAGAGTCTGTCGCCGGCTCTGACCGTATCACCTTCATTGACCAGGACATATCTTCCGTAAGGCATTTTGTATTTCTTTTTCGAACCGTCCGGTGCAATTACATAAATCTCGCGAATACCCTTTTTGGTGTCACCAAACTTAATGGTACCGTCAATGTCTGTAATTACAGAAGGATTCTTTGGTTTTCTGGCTTCAAATAATTCGGCAACTCTCGGCAAACCACCGGTAATATCACTACTCTTACCGGTTTCTTTGGGTTTTTTTGCCAGTGTGTCGCCAGCCTGGACTTCTTCGCCATTTTGAACGGAAAGCATAGCATGTAGCGGGAGAATATTTCCCTCCAATACTTTTTCTTCGCCGTTTTCTTCCCAAACAATATCGATTCGGGGTTGCAGGTTTCTGTTTTTAGCATCGATGATCGTTGCTGATTTATGGCCGGATTCGTCAGCTTCGATTTTGTATGTTTCTTCTTCGATAAGATCTACAAATCTAACCTTACCCGAGGCCATTGCCAATATGTGATCGCTGTAAATATCCCAACTGAAAAGTGAATCAGCAACATCTACTTTTTGACCCTCTTTAACAAAGATATGTGCACCATAAGGTACGTTGTAAGTTGACGTAATTCTGTCATTATCGTCCACAATATTTATCGTTGTGTTTCGGGAGAGTACAACATTGAAGTCTTTGCCCTTGTAGTCAATTTCCTTGTAATTGTCAGAAAATTGAACGATGCCACTGGATTTTGCGATTGTTTCAGATTCTTCCACAATACGGGCGGCTGTTCCACCAAAGTGGAAGGTACGTAATGTCAGCTGTGTACCCGGTTCACCAATCGCCTGTGCCGCCATGATACCGACAGATTCTCCGATATTAACTAAATTCCCGGTGGCCAGATTTCGTCCGTAACATTTGGCGCAAACACCAAATTTCGATTCACAGGTCAGTACGGAACGAATTCGAACCTCTTCAATGCCTGCTTTTTCGATACGAAGCGCTTTATCTTCATTAATTTCATGTCCGACTTCGACAATAATCTCATCGGTTTCCGGATCATAGACATCTTCCTGTGCAGTTCTTCCGAGAATACGGTCTGCGAGGCGTTCAATTACATTTTCTTCTTTTTTCAAGGCCGAGACATCAATACCATTGATAGTGCCACAGTCTTCCTGAAAAATGACAACATCCTGAGAAACATCAACCAGTCTTCTGGTCAAATATCCGGCATCAGCGGTTTTCAGCGCCGTATCAGCCAAACCTTTACGGGCGCCGTGTGTGGAGATAAAATATTCCAGTACGGTCAATCCTTCTTTGAAGTTTGAAATAATCGGCGTTTCAATAATCTCACCCACCTGGCCACTCATGGATTTTTGCGGTTTTGCCATCAATCCACGCATGGCAGCCAACTGTTTGATCTGATCCTGACTACCTCGCGCACCGGAATCAGCCATCATAAAGAGTGAGTTAAATCCCTGATTATGTTTTTCAAAGGTCTTTAACATTTCTTCTGATAATTGATTTGTCGTGTGTGTCCAGGTATCAATGACTTTGTTGTATCGTTCACCTTCTGTGAGAATACCTTTTTGTGCTTTTTGCTGAATGACATCAATTTTCGCAAAGGATTCTTTGATGATCTCATCCTTGTTCGCCGGAATCAATACATCAGCGAGCGCCATGGAAATACCGGATTTTGTCGCATAGTAAAAGCCCATATCCTTGAGCCTGTCCAGAAACTTGACCGTTTCAAAATTTCCGGCCTCGGCATAGACATGGCCGATAATTCCTTTCAGGCGACCTTTGGTCAGCAATTCATTGATATAGGAAATATTATCCGGAAGAATACTGTTGAAAAGAGCGCGGCCAACGGTAGTATCATAGATTTTACCATCGACTCTGATCTTGACTTTGGCGTGAAGCTCAACTTCTCTGACATAATAGGCAAAGATCGCTTCATCAATGGATGAAAAGATTTTCCCTTCGCCCACAGCACCTTCTTTTTTACGGGTGATGTAGTAACATCCCAGTACCATGTCCTGTGAGGGCGTGGCCACCGGTTTTCCGTGTGCCGGGTGCAAAATGTTATGAGAAGCGAGAATTAAAATACGGCACTCTTCCTGCGCTTCATAGGAAAGCGGTACATGCACAGCCATCTGATCGCCATCAAAGTCAGCATTAAAAGCGCCACAAACAAGGGGATGCAACTGGACGGCTTTTCCTTCGATGAGTTTAGGCTGGAATGCCTGTATACCCAATCTATGCAGGGTGGGCGCGCGGTTTAACAGAACCGGATGGTCTTTGACCACATATTCAAGGACGCGGTAGACTTCCGGTGTTTTGCGCTCAACCATAGATTTGGCGGCTTTCGGTGTTTTTGCTATTTCTCTTCTTATTAATTGGAATATGATATGAGGCTTAAAAAGTTCTATCGCCATTTCTTTTGGCAAACCACACTCATTCAAATTCAGATCGGGTCCCACAACGATTACGGAACGACCGGAATAATCAACGCGTTTACCCAAAAGATTTTGTCGAAACCGTCCTTCTTTACCTTTGAGCATATCACTCAAACTTTTTAACGGACGGCGGGTACCGCTACGAACTTCTGTTCTTCTTTTACTATTATCAAAGAGGGAATCAACAGCTTCCTGGAGCATTCTTTTTTCATTGCGAAGAATGACTTCCGGCGCCTTGATTTCCATTAATTGTTTTAATCTATTATTACGAATGATCACGCGACGATAAAGATCATTTAAATCACTGGCCGCAAAGCGTCCGCCTTCCAACGGAACCAATGGTCTGAGTTCCGGGGGAATCACCGGCAGAATTGTCACCACCATCCATTCGGGTTTGTTGTCAGGACCGCCTTTTACCGGCAAAAATGATTTGACGATTTTCAGTCTTTTAAGGATCTCATTGGTGGCGGTTTTTGACTTTTCTGTTTTTAACTGCTTTTTCAGATCTTTGACTAATTTTTCTATATCCAGTTTTTGCAGCAGTTCGCGAATCGCCTCGCCACCGGTTTTTGCGATGAAATAATTTTGATCGTCATCATCTTCATCGTCAAAATAATCGGTTTGTGGTCCGAATTTTTCACTGTTTTCATAATACTCTTCTTCAGTGATGATGTCTTTATATTTAAACTCCGACTGACCGGGATTTAACACGACATACTTTTCATAGTATACGATTTCTTCCAATTGTTTCGTCCTGACACCTAATAAATTGTTGATTTTACTAGGAATGGACTTAAGAAACCATATATGAACAACAGGCACAGCCAGGGTTATATGGCCCATTCTTTCACGACGTACCTTTTTACGGGCCACCTCGACACCACAACGATCGCAGATGATACCCTTATATCTTATCCTTTTGTATTTACCACAATGACACTCGTAATCTTTAACAGGTCCGAATATTTTTTCACAAAAAAGCCCGTCTTTTTCCGGCTTATAAGACCTGTAATTGATTGTTTCCGGTTTCAGCACTTCACCGCGGGAACGTAACAGAATACTTTCCGGTGAAGATAGATGAACCGTAATTCTCTCGAGGTCATCTTTCCTCTGGTTTAAGGATTGTCCTAAATTATTATTCATTAATAAAATTCCTCCGGAATTTTTTAATTAATGTCCATTTCAATACATAATCCCTGTAGTTCTTTTAACAATACATTAAAAGATTCAGGTACGCCGAATTCAGTGATATTTTCACCTTTTACAATAGCGTTGTATGCCTTGGAACGACCTTCAACATCATCAGATTTGATTGTTAACATTTCCTGAAGTGTGTATGCAGCGCCATAAGCTTCCAGTGCCCACACTTCCATTTCACCCAGACGCTGGCCTCCGAATTGCGCTTTTCCACCCAGTGGCTGCTGGGTTACCAGCGAATAGGGACCAGTGGAACGGGAGTGCATTTTGTCTTCAATCAAATGATACAATTTCATCATGTAACTATAACCAATAGATATTGGCTGATCAAAGGCTTCACCTGTTTTACCATCATATAAAACAGCTTTTCCGGTTTCCGGTAATCCGGCTTTTTTCAATTCGGCTTTTACTTCATCGTGCGTAGCGCCGTTAAAAACCGGTGTTTCATAATACTTACCCAGTTTATGCCCGGCCCAGCCTAACATACATTCGTATAACTGCCCAAGGTTCATACGTGAGGGTACGCCCAGGGGATTTAAAATAATATCCACAGGGGTTCCATCTTCCGTAAAAGGCATGTCTTCTTCCGGTACAATAATGGAGATCACACCCTTATTTCCGTGTCGTCCTGCCATTTTGTCACCAACTGAGATCTTTCGCTTATCAGCGACATAGACCTTTACCAGTTGTAATACGCCGGGTTGAAGCTCATCACCAACCTTGATTTTATATATATTGCGTTCTGTTTCTCTGTCAATATCGGAGGACAAATCAAAATAATTGTTAATAACGCCCATAATCTGCTCATTAACCTTATCATCCTTTGTCCAGCCTTTTTCAATACTTAAATTGTCAAAATTTAACCCGTAAAGTATATCTTCCGTAAACTTTGTACCACGTTTTACGATAGTTTTGGTTTGAGTTAAATCTTTAATTGTTGTGGCTGTTTGACCGTTCAGCAGATTGATCAAAATCGCATTTCTTCTCTCTCGAAGTGCGCGGTGTTTATCAACAGCTTTCGATCTGATCTTTTCGATCTTGCGCTTTTCTTCACTTCTGGTTGATTTACCTTTACGCTGAAAGAGTTTGGTCTTGATCGCCACACCTTTGGTGCCCGATTCTGCTTTTTTGGAAGCGTCTTTTACATCGCTGGCTTTTTCACCAAAAATTGCCCGCAACAATTTTTCTTCGGGAGTTGGTTCTTTTTCACCTTTCGGAGTCACTTTACCGATTAAAATATCACCGGTTTTGATTTCCGCACCTTCGCGTACAATTCCATGTTCGTCAAGATTTTTAGTGGCATCTTCACCGACATTGGGAATTTCGCGGGTCAGCTCTTCAACGCCTCGTTTCGTATCCCGGACTTCCAGTTCGAATTCCTTGATATGCAAAGAGGTGAAAACATCTTCTTTTACCATTCTGTCACTGAGGATGATAGCATCTTCAAAATTGTATCCTTCCCAGGGCATATAGGCTACAAGAACATTTCTTCCCAGGGCAAGTTCACCTTTTTGGGTGGAAGGCCCATCCGCCAGAACACTACCGACCTTAACCTTGTCACCTTCATTCACGAGGGGTTTCTGATTAACGGTTGTATCCTGATTGGAACGTCTGTATTTGGTTAATTCAGACTTGGTTTTGCCCTTGTTCTCATCCAACTCAATTTCATTTTTATCGGAAGATCGAACAACAATGGACTTGGAATCCACTTCTTCGACAACACCGTTTTTAGTGGATGTCAAAACTGATCTGGAATCTTTGGCAACCCGTTTTTCCATACCGGTGGCGACAATGGGAGGTTCAGGCCGAAGCAGTGGCACTGATTGCCGCTGCATGTTGGAACCCATCAAAGCCCGGTTCGCATCATCGTGTTCCAGGAAAGGAATCAATGCGGCGGATACAGAGACCAACTGGGTTGGTGACACATCCATATAATTCACTTCTTTCGGTTCAACTGTCGGGAATTCGCCCCTGATCCTGGCGCGAACATGCTCTGTAACAAAACGACCTTTATCATCGATTTTGGCGTTTGCCTGGGCAATTAATTCCCTGTCTTCATCATCGGCCGAGAGGTATTCTACATTGTCGGTTACAAAACTTTCGCCGTCCTTTTGCACAACTTTTCGATATGGCGTTTCGATAAAACCCAGTTCATTTACATTGCCAAAAGTAGCCAGTGATGAAATTAACCCGATGTTCGGACCTTCCGGCGTTTCAATGGGACATAATCTTCCGTAGTGTGTGTAATGCACATCTCGCACCTCAAATCCGGCGCGTTCTCTGGTCAGGCCTCCGGGTCCAAGGGCTGATACCCGTCGTTTATGTGTAATTTCAGCCAGAGGATTGGTCTGGTCATGAAACTGTGATAACTGGTTGGTCCCGAAAAATGTGTTCAGTACCGAAGTAATGATTCTGGAATTAACAAGATTTTGCGGTGTCAGGTTTTCTGACTCTCTGAGGTTCATACGTTCGCGAATAGTGCGCGACATACGGGTCAGGGAGAGATTGAACTGATTTTCCAGTTGTTCACCGATGGTACGAACTCTTCGGTTACCGAGATGATCAATATCATCGGAGCCCATATTACCTTTTTTCATTTCAATAATATGATTGATGATCTTAACAAAATCTTCACGGGTCAGTACCCTGTCATCAACCGGGACATTCAAATTGAACTTTTTATTGATCCGGTAACGGCCCACTTTTCCAAGGTCATATTTTTTCGGACTGAAGAACAATCTTTCGACAAACTTACGCGCAGTGTCGAGATTTGGCGGTTCGCCGGTACGCAGATTATTATAAAGAAAATAAAGTGCGGATTCTTCATCAAAAGTCGAGCGGTCTTTTCTGAAAGTATTTATGAAAACATTTTTTTCAATTTCATTTTCCGTTGTGAAGATCAGGACTTCTTGGATTTTATGCTTCTCACAAATTTCAAGGATCTTGTCATCTATAGGAGTAATATCTTTAATATCCAGAACTTCTTCACCGGTTTCAGGATCAACAAGACTTTCCGCCAGGGATTTACCAAAATATTTCTTTTTACTGCCGGAGAGTGTGACTTTTTCACCTATACCAAAAAGTTTCAGGATGTCTTCATTAGTGGGATAGCCGATGGCTCTTAAAAGGATCGTCGCCGGAAATTTTCGGCGGCGGTCAATAATCGTATTCAGAATATCTTTTGAATCAATGACAAAGTCTACCCAGGAACCGCGAAAAGGAATCACACGGCAGGTATAAATCTTTTTACCGTTGGTGTGTTCACCTTCGTCAAAGAAAACTCCGGGGGACCGTTGCAGCTGCGAGACAATAATTCTTTCGGCGCCGTTAATGACAAATGTTCCTTTATCAGTCATTAAAGGAATATTACCAAAAAAGATGTCCTGTTCAATGCCGGCGGTGTATTCGCCTTTTTCTCCGCCTTCTTCACTGACGTGCAGCACCAGCCTTACTTTTAAAGGAACCGTGTAACTTACACCCCGGTCGATACATTCGCTAATGGAATATCTTTCTTCACCGAGCGAGTAATATTTGAATTCCAATTTATAATTCCCATGGGAATCTTCAATGGGAAAAATGTTATTAAAAGCTGCTTGTAATCCAACATCCTTACGCGCTTGTGGCGGAATTTTCCTCTGCAGGAAATGCTCAAAGGCGTGCGTTTGAATAGCTAAAAGATCGGGCATAACTTCAGTAACACCGATCTTAGCAAAACTTTGGCGTTTGATGTGATTATCTTGAGTGATACCCAAAGATAAATCTCCTTATTTAATATTTACTGCCCTTTTGGAAAAAAAGGGCAGTTTAGTTGTCTATTTAAAGAATGATCTTCTGTACAAAAGCGTAGAAATTATTTGATTTCTACTGTAGCGCCAGCTTCTTCCAGCTGTTTTTTCAGATCTTCGGCTTCTTCTTTTGGTAGACCTTCTTTTACCGGGTTCGGTGCGCCGTCAACCAGGGCTTTGGCTTCTTTTAAACCAAGGCTGGTTACAGCTCTTACAACTTTAATAACACCAATTTTCTTAGCGCCAGCTTCTTTTAATACAACGTCAAATTCAGTTTGTTCTTCAGCCTGTTCGCCACCTGCTGCGGGCATTGCGCCGGCAACGGCTACCGGAGCAGCTGCTTCAACACCGAATTTATCTTCGATTTCTTTAATGAGTTCTGAGATTTCCAGCATATTTGCATTTTCTAAATATTCCAGTACATCTGCTCTTTTGATTTCAGCCATTTTAAGTTTTCCTCCATCTGTTCAAAATATGATTTATTTTTGTTTTTATGATTCTTTTTTGTCTTCTAAAGCTTTTAATACATTCAGAACATTGCGCATGGATGCCTGTAGTACATTGACCATATTGGTCATCGGCGCGTTCAGTGTTCTGGCGAATTTTGCGATTAATTCGTCTCTTGTCGGCAGGTCTGCGATTGTAGCGACCTTTTCCCTGTCAAACTGTTGTCCTTCAAAAATACATCCGGTGACTTTGAGTACGTCAAGTTTATTGTCTTTTATAAAATCTTTTAGTATTCGGGCCGGCATAACAGGGTCTTCACTTGCAAAGGCAATCGCCATTTGGCCATCCATTAATTTCTCAAAATTTTCATAACCGGCTTCTTCACCGGCAATTTTGGTGAGTGTTTTTTTAACAACTTTGTACTCGACATTGTTTTTAAAAAACTCACCTCTAAGTTTGTTCATCAGCTCGACATTCAGACCTTTATAGTCGGTGAAGTAGACTGCCTCTGCTTTTTCAAACTTTTCTTTGGTTTCAGCTACTATTTGTATATTCTGTGGATTTGGCATTATGACTCCTTAATCCTTTTTTTGACGGATGATATTGAAAGTTTATCGATTTTAATGCCAGGTCCCATGGTTGATGTTAAACAGATCCGTCTTACATAAGCGCCTTTGACAGCATTGGGACGTTTCTTTTCCAGCTCAGACATCAGCGTGTTAATATTTTCACCGAGCATTTCCTCGTTAAAAGATTTTTTACCGACGGGAACGTGGACAATACCATGTTTATCGACTCGATATTCAACACGACCGGCTTTGATCTCTTTGACTGCTTTTCCAATGTCATTTGTCAAGGTCCCGCTCTTGGGGCTGGGCATCAAACCTTTTGGCCCCAACACACGTCCGAGTTTACCAACTTTTCCCATGGCGTCGGGTGTACAAACCACGACATCCATTTCCGACCAACCATCTTCGATCTTTTCAACAAACTCATCCAATCCGACAAAATCTGCTCCAGCTTCTTTCGCTTCGTCCACTTTGGATTTAGTCAGTACCAATACTTTTACTTCTTTTCCGGTTCCGTTTGGATAGGAAACCGTACCGCGAACATTTTGATCTGCGTGTCTGGGGTCTACTCCGAGATTTACATGCATCTCAACTGTTTCATCAAATTTTGCACCTTCCAAATCTTTTAAAAGAGAAATAGCTTCGGTTAGTGGATACAGTTTTGTTCTGTCAACTTTGTTTCGATTATTAATATGTCTTTTTGATATTTTCATATATCAAGTCCTTTTATTCTTTGACCAGTAAACCCATACTTCTGGCAGTTCCTTTTATCATTTCCATCGCCGCTTCAACCGTATGAGCATTCAAATCTTCCATTTTTGTTTCTGCGATTTCTTTTACTGCTTCCAGGCTTACTGTACCGACTTTGGTTTTGTTTGGTACACCAGATCCCTTATCCAGATTTGCAGCTTTTTTCAATAAAACAGCAGCAGGTGGTGTTTTTGTAATAAAAGTAAAGGAACGATCCGCAAAAACTGTTATTTCCACAGGTATAATATACCCGATCTTGTCTTTGGTTTTTGCATTGAAGGCCTTACAGAATTCCATGATATTTAAACCATGTTGTCCCAGTGCAGGGCCTACCGGTGGTGACGGATTCGCTTTTCCACCTTCTATCTGCAATTTAATTACTGTTAATACTTTTTTTGCCATTGTACAACCTATTTTTCCAGTTCAACTTGTAAAAAATCTAATTCTACCGGTGTTGGTCTGCCAAATATACTGACATTGACCTTAAGTTTTTTCTTGTCCTCATTCACATCTTGCACAACACCGCGGAAATCAGCAAAAGGACCATCGACAACTTTTACCGGGTCACCCAGTTTGAATGGTACTTTAACCACTTCACGTCCGTCCTTTTTCTCAACTTCACCGAGAACCCGCTTTACTTCAGAGGGACTCAGAGGCACAGGCTCGCCTTTCGGGCCTGCAAAACTTATAACACCATTGGTATTTTCTATCAAATAACGAGTTTCTTTGGTTACTTCCATTTTGACCAGCATATAACCGGGGAAAAAGAGTTTGTTGCGAACTTTCTTTTTCCCATCCTTCATTTCCGTAACCTTTTCCGATGGTGCTAACACTTCCGGAATCAATTCACTTAATCCGGCAAGTTTCGCCTCCATCTGGATGGCTTCCTTGATCTTACGTTCTTTTCCGGATAATATTTTTAATACATACCAATTCATAATAGCCTATAATATAAAATGAATTATCCTGGATAAAATTAAATCAACAACAAATAGAAAGGCTGCCAGCATAAATGATAATGACAGCACAACCAATGTCGAACCTTTCAATTCTTCAGTGGAAGGCCATGACACTTTTTTCATCTCAAAAACGACATCTTCAAAAAATTTTTTAATTTTATTAATCATTTATTTTCACTTTCCTGCTTAACACTTTAAAAAAGCAGGTGAGGCAGGAATCGAACCCGCAGCCCTCGGTTTTGGAGACCGATGCTCTGCCAATTGAGCTACTCACCTTTTATGCTATTTATCGTGTTTCTTTATGAATCGTGTGTTTTTTGCAAGACGGGCAGTATTTCTTGTACTCTACTCGTTTCGGCTGGTTACGCTTATTCTTGTCTGTTGTATAGTTTCTGCGTTTACACTCATCACATGCTAATCTAATTAAATCGCGCATCTATCATTTACCTTTTATTACTCAACGATTTCAGTTACAACACCAGCACCAACTGTTCTGCCACCTTCACGAATCGCAAATCTTAATCCTTCTTCCATGGCGATTTCGCTGATCAGTTCGACATCCATTGTGATATTATCACCAGGCATTACCATTTCAACGCCTTCAGGAAGGGTAACTGATCCGGTTACGTCAGTTGTTCTGAAATAAAACTGAGGTCTGTAACCTTTGAAGAATGGTGTATGTCTACCACCTTCGTCTTTTTTCAATACGTATACTTCACCTTTAAACTTGGTATGAGGGGTGATACTTCCCGGTTTGGCGATGACCATTCCGCGCTGTAAAAATTCTTTGTCAACACCTCTCAAAAGCAGACCTACATTGTCGCCGGCTTGTCCCTGATCCAACAGTTTGCGGAACATTTCAACTCCGGTAATGACTGTTTTTTCGTGGGCGCCAAGTCCGATAATTTCCGCTTCATCCCCAACTTTGATAATTCCACGGTCGATTTTACCGGTTCCTACTGTTCCACGGCCTGTGATGGAGAAAACATCTTCTACCGGCATCAGGAATGGTTTATCGGTTTCTCTTTCCGGTTCCGGAATATAATTATCAAGGGCGTCTACCAGGTCTTTGACCGGTTTGATCTTGTCGGCATCATCAGGATTGTTCAACGCTTCCAGAGCGCTTCCCTGGATTACCGGTACATCATCACCCGGAAATTCATATTTGTCAAGCAGTTCCCGGATTTCCATTTCCACCAGTTCCAGCAGTTCTTCATCGTCTACCATATCAGTTTTGTTCATGAATACGACGATCGCAGGTACATTTACCTGGCGGGCCAGCAGGATGTGTTCCCGTGTCTGGGGCATGGGGCCGTCAAAAGCGGATACTACCAGGATTGCTCCGTCCATCTGGGCGGCGCCGGTAATCATATTTTTGATATAGTCAGCGTGTCCCGGACAATCTACGTGGGCGTAGTGACGGTTGGCTGATTCATATTCCACGTGGGCGGTATTAATTGTAATGCCACGTTCTCTTTCTTCAGGCGCGTTATCAATACTGTCAAAACTACGCGCTTCTGCTAAACCATCGCTATTCAATATCAATGTCATTGCCGCTGTCAGGGTGGTTTTACCATGATCAACGTGTCCGATTGTTCCTACGTTTACGTGCGGCTTTGTTCTTTGAAATGTTTCTTTAGCCATCTTAGAAACTCCTTAGTTAATTATATCGTTATAAGATATTTGCTATAAATAACATGAGCCCACGACCAGGATTGAACTGGTGACCTCATCCTTACCAAGGATGCGCTCTACCCCTGAGCTACGTGGGCAGAACCAATAAGACAATATTTTTAATGTGAAATGAGCGAGTGAAGAGGATCGAACTCTCGTCATCGGCTTGGAAGGCCGAGGCTTTACCACTAAGCTACACTCGCTTGAAAAAATGTGGGCCGGGATGGATTTGAACCACCGTAGACAATTGCCGGCAGATTTACAGTCTGCTGCCTTTAACCACTCGGCCACCGACCCATTGAGTTGACACTTATTGAAAAATTCTTCTCCCAATCACCACTTCCAATATTGGTATTGGTACATGTCTTTTCGCTATTTCAATTATCCGAGCCACCTGCAAGATTCGAACCCGCGACCTACTGATTACAAATCAGTTGCTCTACCAGCTGAGCTAAGGTGGCAATTCTTTTTCTATCTTTTTGAAAGCGCGTAATCTTAATGATTTTTTTAAAATCAGTCAACAAAAAATTATTTTTTTTTATTTTAATCTCATACAATATAATTCAAATAATTGTTTTAACAGTTAATTATAACTAATTGTATTTATGGAATTTTTATTTGTTTTTACATTCCATTAGGTTTAAACTTTACCGATTCTCAAAAAAAAAGATTTAATATGGAGATTTTATGGCAATTCTCATCACCGGTGCAGCCGGCTTTATCGGATTTCATTTATCAAAAAAACTACTGGAAAACCATCAGGAAGTCATCGGACTGGATAATGTCAATGATTATTATTCCGTGGAATTGAAAGAAGACCGGCTCAAAATACTCAGGGATTTCAAAAATTTTACTTTTTATAAAAAGGACTTATGTGATTTGGATTCGTTGAAAACAATATTCAAATCCCATGATATACGCAAGGTTGTCAATCTGGCCGCCCAGGCCGGTGTGCGTTATTCCCTGACCAATCCCTTTGCTTATCAAAAATCAAATCTTGAAGGCTTCTTAAATATAATAGAAGTCTCTAAAAATAATAAAGTAGAAAATTTTCTTTATGCCTCCAGCTCCAGTGTCTACGGCAATAACAAAAAACTGCCCTTTTCAACCAGTGACAATGTTGATCATCCCATTTCCCTCTACGCCGCCACAAAGAAAGCCAATGAACTGATCGCTCATACCTATTCTCATCTTTTTGGCTTGCCGTGCAGCGGATTTCGCTTTTTTACTGTTTACGGCCCTTATGGACGGCCTGATATGGCACTTTTCATTTTTACCAAAAAAATTCTGGCCGGAGAAACTATCGATGTCTACAATTACGGAAAAATGAAACGGGACTTTACCTACGTAAAGGATATCTGCGCCGGTTTAATGTCCAGCCTGGATAAGCCCTATGATTATGAAGTTTTTAATCTGGGCAATCATAAAAGTGAAAACCTGATGGAGTTTATCGGATTGATCGAAAAATATCTTGGTAAAAAAGCTAAAATCAACCTGATGCCAATTCAGCCCGGCGATGTTCCTGAAACTTACGCCGATATTTCCCGGTCAACAAAAAAACTGGGGTATATGCCGACAACCAATATTGAAGAAGGCATCAAAAAGTTTGTGGAGTGGTACAGAAACTATTACCGGTAATTAATTATGACTTATACAAAACAACAGTTTCGTGATTTACTCAATAATTTCAGCCAATTGAAGCTTCTCGTGATCGGTGATTTAATGCTGGATAAATATATTACCGGCTCGGTTGACAGAATATCCCCGGAAGCGCCGGTGCCGGTTGTCCATGTCCGCAAAAAGGAAGCCCGCATCGGCGGCGCCGGAAATGTCGCCACGAACCTGGCATCTTTACATTGTAATGTTACTCTGGGCGGAATCTGTGGCAATGATGACAGCGGGCAGGAACTGGCTGACCAATTGGCAAAAAATAATATTGAACAAATTTTTATTTTTGATGAAACCCGGCTGACCACCGTTAAAACACGAATAATTGCCCAGCATCAGCAGGTGGTCCGTATCGATGAAGAAGAAATTAACCCCCACCTGCCGGAGCTTCAGGATAACTTGTTAAATAAAATGCTTGCCAATAAAGACAAATATGACGGCATTATACTGTCAGACTATAATAAGGGGCTGTTGTCGGCGGAATTCATGCAAAAAATCATTCACAATTTTTCCGGTATACCGGTTATCGTCGATCCGAAAGGCCATGATTATTCCCGCTATGCCCATGCCAGCGCCATTAAACCCAACTGGAATGAATTCAAAACAGCTATCAACCGTCCGGATCTAAAGATGGATGCTATCGAAACCGCAGCAATAAAACTGACATCCCAACTAAATCTCGAAGGATTAATCGTAACACTGGGGGAAAACGGCGTTTTTGTACTGGACAACAATCGCCAAAGCAAACTGCTGCCCACGGTTGCCCGTGATGTTTTCGATGTCAGTGGCGCCGGTGATACATTTATTGCCGCTTTTACCGCCGGCCTGCTGGTTTCAAAGGATTGGTTAATGGCCGCCACTCTTGCTAATATTGCCTCGGGAATTGTCGTTGGCAAGGTGGGAACAGCTGTGGTGCATAATCACGAAATACTAAATAATTTACACCTGTATCAATAATCAGTTACCAGCCCATTAGAAATGAAATTGCTGAACAATATATTAAAACTTAACTGCCTTTTTCTCTTTCTTTTTGTTTTGGAAGTAAAAGCCGAATTTCGGTTTTCCGGTGACAGTTATTTATTTTATACTGATTCCGTTGATTATTCAACAATGCCGTCCCAACCCGCTCCCAATATCACTGTGCCGGGATTCTTAACCGATTATCAAACCCTGACACGAAAGAAATATGCCAATTATCTGTTTAATTTTGAATTATCGGATATAAATTACTCAAAAGAAGATTCTCTGTTCCTCGTCATCAAAGCGATGGGTGGTGCCGACAAAACACTCTTAAATGGAAAATTGATTGGTGAAACCGGATTTTTTCCACCACACTATTTTTCTACTTTTGATGAGGAGCGGATATATTTTATTCCGAATTCTTTGCTAAAAAGACAAAACCAGGTTAAGATCACTCTCTATTCACCTGATCATTCCGGTGGCCTTTTTTTAGATGTCCCCCATATATATAGTAGTAAGGAACTCAAAAAAATCTCACAAAATTCTGATACTGTTACGACACATTCCTTAATCCCTTTTTCCAATGGTATCGCGGCTGCCGCTTATAACCCGACGATCGCCGGCTTTACTCACTTCTATCCTCATATCTATGCTGAATATAATGAATTCAACCAAACCCCCATTGTACTTGATAAACTGATTCCAGAAGTATACCATGATGGAATTGCCATGAATACAAAAAATCTTTTGACAAATACCGGCTATGTTCCCGGCACCGGCATCCTTCACCTGAAAGGACAGACCCCGGATTTGGCTATTTCAATTTTTGGGTTTTCGCCCTTTACCGAAACTCATCCGGTTTGGGTTTTTTATCTTTTGCTGGAAGGCCAAAAGCTTGACAATTACTCACTGGATTTTACAGCTGTCAATCCCTCCAATAATACAATTATTCACAAAGACGCGTTTACCAATGCAAGACAAAAATGGCTGCGCGCGATTGTCCATTACAAAGAACCCGGCAGCAATTTTTCCAGCACTAAATACAAAAACCTGAACAATAATTTCAGTATTTTACAAAGGGAACTGAAGTGGTGGCGGAACTGGCAGTCAGCAGCGGAACTACCCAATGACATCTCCCGCGAAAAACTGGACCTTTATCTGCATTCCCTGGTGATGATAAAAATGGCCCAAAGCCGCGAAGAATTTCCGGCGAAAGGCCAAATCGTCTCTTCCCTGCCGCCCGGTAATAATCGCACGAACTTGCTGGACCAGGCGATAATCATCGAAGGCCTATTGCATAGCGGCCACAATCAGGAAGCCTTGAATTGTTTGCAATTTTTAATGCGCGGAAAATGTGGCAAGCATCGAAACCTGACACTCTTTGGCAATAATCTCGGCCTTTTCAATCATTATGCATTATCAACCCATAATTACTATGCGAACAGTGTGGAAAAGCCCATTAATCATGATCATCCGATTATTTCCCTGGCCGGATTTGGCCTGATCCTCGCCAATATTCGCCACTATCTGGAAAATACCGAAGACCACCGCTTCCTGGAATACTATTGGGAGAAGATCTATCGTGAAATAGCGCTGGTTTTGATAAATCTGATTGACGAAACCGGTTTGGTCCGTGAAGATTCCGGAATCAATGAATATCCCCTTCCCGGTAAACATTTTACCGCTACCTCGGCAATGGTTTACAAGGGACTGGTGGATGCGGCCTGGATGGCCAGGTTTTTAGGCCAGGAAACCGCTGCCAAGGAATTTGAGTTTTACGCGAATAAAATCCGCATCAATATTCAAAATAAACTCTTTGATAAAAACAATTCCACTGTCCGGGCTGCCCTGGAAGGACGAACCAGAGACACCTACATCGACGCCAGTATAACATCTCTGATCAATTATATTTTCACCTCCCAGGATGAGATCAGCAATGCAGTATTAAAAACCATGCGCCAGGACCTTAAAAAAAATGATTCCCCACTGGTCTTTACAACCTATGAGTATGATTACTTGAACAGGGATATATCCACCTACCACAATTTGCGGTATGCCGAGTGTTATTACAAAATGAACAAAAATGACCAGGCCGGAGCGATCCTGCAGAAAATTCTGGACATCAGCCGGAAAAATCAATATCTGTTACCGGAAAAACTGAGTAATATCTTTGGTACTGCTCTCGGTTCAAATTCAATAAAAGCCCATGCCGCTTATTTAAAAACCATTAACACGCGAAACTGATCACAATTCATTCGTGGCACAATGAACAGCACCGCCGCTGAGACGGTATTGGGTCAGGGGAACAGTTATATGCAGAATGCCCAGCGACTGCAACAGCTGCTCAACCTTTTTCTCACGGAATCTTGAAGGCCCCACCAGATAACCGGGCAAGGGCAGGCAATTAACAGAAAAATCACCCAGTTCATCTTTTGTGCCGATGGCATCATCCGGCGTCACCTCAATCAGTGGAACATCATTTTTCTTACCGAATAAACGAAGGTCATTTCTGGAATCAGGTGTCATCAATTCAGTACAACCGATTATGGCGGCCAAATGGTTTTGCTTATCAAAAACCGGCGTAAATATGGTATCCAGATGAAAAGCATCAGATTTTAGAATGATCAGTTGATCAACATTTAATAATCCGGCTGTCTGCTCACTGCCTTTACGATTGTTGCGGCATTCTCCGGCAAAGAGGATATTTTCCTTTTTGCAATAATAAAACTCGCCGCCTTCCGCATAGGCATCACAGGCATTGGACAGGCGATGGGTTTTGTAGCCGCGGGCATTGAGAATCACCTGCATAATGTCGGCTTCCATTTGCCGCTCCCGTTCCCGAAAGCAGGAAATCACCATTTCCCCCTTTTGATTACTGATGAATAAATCACGGACAAAGACGAAATCATGCTTCCGCGTATCAAAATTGTGCTGGTCCAAAATATACGGAAAATCCAGCTCCACCACTTCCACCGGTAATTTGTGGAATAAGTGGGAGAGCATATCCATTTCAAATTCCACAATATCCTGATTGGGCACATTGCCCTCTTTCATTGCGGGATTATTTTCATACATGGGCGTACCGTGTCCCCACCAGGGATTTTTCGGTAGTTTTGATATCATTACTTTCATCTTTTTGATTGGCATAATTTCCTCTTTAATTTCTAAAAAAGTACAGCATTCTTTTCTTTTTTACAATGCTTCTCCATGTGACCGGTAATAATTTTCTGCGCTAATGTGATATCTTCATGCTGCGGCAGGCTATGAAATATCAGGTCAATAAATTTTCTTTCCCGGATCAGTTGCATGGTAACGGAAAAATTGATATCAAATACCCAGGCTGCCTGCAGAAGCTTAAAATCATTTATCGTACGCAAATCCTGTGATTTGACGATTTCACCCTGTTTTATATCAGCGATAACATCTTCAGAAAACCGCTCATCGTCAGGTAATCCCAAAACAATTGCTTCATTGTGCTCACCTTTTTTCTGGTTTTCGTAATAGTCCGTAACCACACGAAAAATATCCAGTTTGTCGGCATCTCTCAACAACCGGGCATGAAGAGCCAACCGCTTATCTAAATGATCCGGAACCTCCAGTTGGTTATGAAACCCGATGGTTTTGATAATCTTTTCTGAAATATCTGTTGGCAAGGACCCGAGAACCTGTTCCCGGGATAGGATTTCCAGGCCTAAAACAGCATGGTTGGCAGACTGTTTATCGATGAATGTTTTATATTTTTGAAATTGCTCAAAGCGCCCGACATCATGAAAAAGGGCCGCGACTTTTGCCACAAAAACATCCTCTTCCGGCATACCAAGGGCTTTTGCAATTGTGACCGCATTATGATAGACCTTCTCTGTATGAATTATTTTCAGGTCAAAATTCCGCTGGACTTTTTCATCTTCAGAATTAAATCTTTTTGTGTAATTATCAAACCATTGTTTGAATTCAATAAATTTATGCTGCAAGTAAAACTCCTTATAATCTGAAAATCCGGAAAGTTTAATACTTAAAAACCCTAATATCAATGAGTTTATATTTCGCAGTCCAAAAATTCATCAAAATTTTTATCCAGCCAAATACCAGGTTTTTCTAAATAATTTTTCAATAGGTACAAATTTTATATTAAATTTCTCAATAAAAGAGTCCTTAACTGATGAACTATCAACAATTTTTACAGGAAATAGAATCAAAATGCGCCGGTAAGAAAAAACTGCAACTGGACAATTTTACTAAATATTGTCAGGCCGCGGGTAATCCTGAACAATTTCTGCGCGGTATTCATATCGGCGGAACTAACGGAAAAGGGTCCACCAGCGCCATGGTTGAATCGATTCTGCATGCCCATGGTTTTTCAACCGGTCTGAACACCTCTCCGCATCTGGTGAATTACAAAGAAAGATTCCGGATTAACAAACAGGAATTGCCCGAAGAAAAAATTCTCAAAACCTACATGCAATTTCGGGATTTGCATCAGCAATTCGATACCTCTTTTTTTGAAATTTCCACAGCGCTTGCTTTTCAGATGTTTTATGATGAAAAGGTGGATTACACTATTGCTGAAGTTGGCATGGGCGGACGGCTGGACGCCACAAAACTGATTAACAGCAAAATATCAGCGATTACTTCCATTGATTACGACCACACCAAAAGCCTGGGCAATACCCTGGCAAAAATTGCCTGGCAAAAAGCCGGTATCATAAAACCTCAAACACCTGTTGTAACCGGCAATATGGACAAAGCAGCCGCAACAGTCATTCACATGGAAGCCTACCGGAAAAGAGCGCCGGTCTTAGCGATCCGGGAAGAATGTAAACTCAATATACATGACATGACGCCCGCCGGGTCCTGGTTTGACTGTGAGATACCTGAATATCAGATCGCTTTTTCTGACTTGTTCTGTAATATGGCCGGTGTGCATCAGGTTGACAACGCTGGTCTCGCACTCCTGATCTGTGCTGCGATTGCCGCTCAGGACGGCTGGACACTAAAAGAGCATCTGACTAAAAAAGCCCTGGCTGAGGTGGTCTGGCAGGGACGTATGCAGACAATTTCAGAAAACCCTAAGATCATTATCGATGGCGCCCACAATCCGGCCGGCGTGGAAAAATTAGTCTTTAACCTGACCAATATTTACAATTACACCAATCTCATCTGTGTGGTGGCGATACTTTTTGATAAAGATTTCAAACTGATGATCAAAAATCTCAGTCACGTGGTCGACACTTTTATTGTCAGCCAGTCAAAATCCGGGCGGGCCGGGACAACTAAAGATTTATTCGCCGAAGCCCGCAAATACAAAAACGTGATTGCAAAAAAAAACATCCAGGAGGCAATTGCCACCGCCAAAACCCTGGCCGGGCCGGAAGACATGATCTGTATTACCGGTTCCCTTTACACGATCAAGGAAGTATTGAAAGGGCACCAGGCCACGGTAAAATAATTTTTTCTCTTTGAAATTATAAAAATATTCGCCATTTTTTCTACACAATTACCCCGATACAATTATTATGTAAAGGGGTATTTTTATGTCCGGAATTAAATTATTTATTACCGTCATTCTCCTGTTTTTTGTGATTCAATGCCAGTCAGAAGAGATTCTTTCCTATTCCTACTCAATTCCCTTAGCGGGAAACAGCTGGACGGAAAATTCAAGCCACCGGATCATCACACGCCAGGGATTACAGAACTGGGATAATCCGGAAACAGTCATTAACACCTATTTTAAAACCGTCAAAACCGGAAATTTGCAATTAGGAATTGTGGCAAAAATTTCAAAAGGTGCATCAAAAATTCAATTCTCTCTGGGAGGGCGAAATCGAATCGCAGAAATAAAATCCACTGAATTCGATACCATCACCGTCGGCAATTTTAAAATCGAAAAAGCCGGCTATCAGCAATTATCTATTCAGGGAAAATCCAGATCGGGAAAAACTTACGCTGAAATAAAAGATATTTTAATCGGCGGTGAAGCCACTGATGGCAAGGTCTATTTTGTCAAAGATGAATTCTACTGGGGACGGCGCGGGCCCTCGGTCCATCTCTCCTATTATCCGCCGGAAACAGCTGCCGACGTTCTTTGGTTTTACAATGAAATCAATGTTCCTGAAGGAGAAGATGTCATTGGTTCATATTTCATGGCCAATGGATTTGGCGAAGGCTATTTTGGTATTCAGGTTAATTCACCGAATGAACGGCGCATTCTATTTTCTGTCTGGAGTCCCTATCGCACCGACAATCCCGATGAAATTCCCGACGACCAGCGCATTACACTGCTTAAAAAAGGCCAAAATGTACATGCCGGAAAATTTGGTAATGAAGGCTCAGGCGGCCAGAGTTATAAGAAATTTATGTGGAAAGCCGGCACAACCTACCGCTTTCTGCTGAGGGGTGAACCCGTTAAAAATAACAGCACTGATTACACCGCCTATTTTTACGCGCCGGAAAAGGGCGAATGGGAATTGATCGCCAGCTTTCGCCGTCCGCAAACCTCCACTTACCTGACACGCCATCACTCTTTCCTGGAAAATTTCATTCCCGATATGGGAAACATCAGCCGGAAAGGGCTCTATCAAAACCAGTGGATCTGTGATAAAAATGGCCTCTGGCACGAAATGACCAGGGCTCGCTTTACCGCCGACAATACCGCCCGAAAACAGGCGCGCATGGATTATTCCGGCGGCGTGGAAGACGATAAATTCTTCATGAAAAACTGTGGCTTTTTCGATGAAACCACACCCATCGGAACAACCTTTGAGCGGAAACCCACTGATCAAAAGCCAATGATCGACTTCGACAATCTGCCCTAGAGTTTTTTGGACTGCAAAAAAACCTATTCACGGAGAGACTATTTTCTTGAAAACACACTTAATTATTTTTAACTTTTCTCATCCGATTTTTTAACTTATTTAAGTAGAGATTTTTCTAAAAATTGGTTAAATATAGATAAATATTGAGGAGGGATTATGGAGAGTATAGATATTTCAAAGGTCATGCAAATAAAATTATCCGATGAATTGCCCCCGGATCCGGTTTTCAAAAAAGGGATTCGCAGAGCGCCATCCAGAGGGTTTAACCTGACCAAACGGGAAACGGAAATCGCATTGCGAAACGCCTTGCGGTATATTCCACAAAAATTACATAAAACATTAGCGCCGGAATTTCTGGAAGAATTAAAAACCCATGGCCGTATTTACGGCTATCGCTACCGTCCGCAGGGAGAAATCAAAGGACGCCCGGTGGAGGATTACAACGGTATTTTGGAAGCCCGGGCTTTACAGGTCAATATTGACAACAATCTTGATTTCGATGTGGCGCTCTATCCCTATGAACTGGTGACCTATGGGGAAACCGGCCAGGTTTGCCAAAACTGGATGCAGTACCGCCTGATCAAAAAATATCTGGAAATTATCCGGGAAGACCAAACCCTGGTGGTCAGCAGCGGCCATCCGGTTGGAATTTTTCCTTCCGGTAAACAAGCGCCCTTAGTGATCTCCACCAATGGTCTGATGGTTGGCAAATGGGACAATCCCGACCATTTTGCCAAACTCACCGCCCTGGGAGTCACCAATTATGGTCAGATGACCGCCGGCGGCTGGATGTATATCGGCCCTCAGGGAATTGTACACGGCACCTACATCACTGTACTGAATGCCGGCCGCAAATATTTAGGTATTCCCGAAGATAAAGATCTGAAAGGCGTCTTTTATGTCAGTTCCGGTCTGGGAGGAATGTCCGGTGCGCAACCCAAAGCCACGGAAATTGCCGGTGGTATTGGCGTTTTTGCCGAAGTGGACGAAAGCCGTATTAAAACCCGCCATGAACAAGGCTGGGTCAGTAAGGTGTCCGGTGATCTTGACCGGATCCTCAGTTGGATGCTGGAGTATAAGCAAAAAGGCGAAGCGGTCTCAATCGCTTACCATGGCAATATTGTCGATCTGCTGGAATATTTAGACCAAAAAAATGTGCCTGTAGAATTGATTTCCGACCAAACGTCCTGCCATGCCGTTTATGAAGGCGGATACACTCCGGTGGGGTATAGTTTTGACGAGGGCCGGAAGATACTGCGTAATGATCCGGAAAAATTCAAAAAATTAGTTGACGAATCCCTGGCACGCCATTACACTGTGATCAAAAAATTGACCGATAAAGGCGCTCATTTCTGGGATTACGGCAATTCCTTTATGGCTTCTGTTTTTGACGCCGGAATTAAGGAAATCGCCAGCAACCGGGCGGATACATCGGAAGGCTTTATCTGGCCATCCTATGTGGAAGATATCATGGGCCCGGTCTGTTTTGACAGAGGCTTCGGCCCCTTTCGCTGGGTATGCCTGAGCGGAAAAGATGAAGACCTTCACGCCACAGATCAGGCGGCCATGACCTGTATCAACCCCAATGAAAGTTCCGTGCATCGGGATAATCATCACTGGATTGCCACTGCCGAAGAAAACAAATTGGTGGTCGGTACCAAAGCCCGCATTCTCTATTCCGACGAAGTGGGCCGGGTGGAGATCGCGCTGAAGTTCAATCAATTGGTCCGGGAAGGTAAGATCGGCCCGGTGCTTCTGGGACGGGACCACCATGATGTCTCCGGTACCGATTCCCCCTTTCGCGAAACCGCGAATATCTATGACGGCAGCCGTACCACTGCCGATATGTCAGTGCAATGCTTTGCCGGCAATGTCGCCCGGGGAATGACCCTGGTGGTGCTGTCCAATGGCGGCGGCGTCGGCATTGGCCGCGCTTCCAATGGCGGGAATGCGATTTTACTGGATGGCAGCGCCAAAGCCGATAAAATAATCACCAAAGGACTTTCCTGGGATGTCATGGGTGGCGTTGCCCGACGTAATTGGGCCGGGAATAAAAACGCCATCACAACCTCTATGAGATGGAACCAACACAACCAAAAAAAGGGACAGATAACAATTCCTTACCAGGTTGATGACGATATAATAACCAATTTATTGAAGTAAGATACACAAGCCTCACAATCATTGTGAGGCTTTTTTACTTTTTTTCTTAAACATACTTGCCTTTTACCAATATTTTTTTAAATTAATTTATACGGTATTTCTTTTTATTTAATCACTTTCGCATAATTTTGCATCTCTTTCAGAGATCAGAAAGAAAATTGTTTAAATAAAATAAAGGAAATTAAACATGAAAAAATTATTAAGCATCTGTTTGGTTTTAATCATGGCTCTTGGGAGTGTTTGGGGGCAACTTGTTATTAATGAAATCCATGCTGATCCGGATTCTGAACACGGGGATGCTAATGGAGATGGGACGGTTGATAGTAATGATGATGAATTTATTGAATTAGTGAATGGCTCAACAAATGATTTAGATATTAGTAAATGGAAAATATACGAGGATACCTACCCAACATCACCCAGGTTTCAATTTCCAACCAATACAATTGTCGAACCTTACCAGGCAGTTGTTGTATTTGGAGGAGGCTCTGCCAACGGCAATTTTGGTAATGCAATTGTATTAATTTCAAGTAAATCCCTCAATC
>CAYYMT010000004.1:0-36362 GCA_964472715.1 uncultured bacterium
GGCAACCCGTCTTTATATTCTGCGCTGCCGCCACCGCCAATTGGCATCAGGCCGGCTGAAAGCGTGATTTTGTCCTTTTTCAGGGCCATATATACATTCGGATAAAACCAAACGCCGGTATTGCCTTCAAAATTGGTCGTATTCATGGCTACCGGATAGCTGGCGTCGATTCCTTTAACCTGAAAGATTGATTGATTGCTGAGATAGACATAAAATCCGTTTTCCAGCTTTGCCAATCCCGCCGGATTATAAAATACCGCATCCAAATCCGTGGACGCATTCCGGTTCAATGTTCTGATATACTCGGTACTTTGATTCAGATTGGTAACAAGACCGCCGGCAAACAGATTCAATGCCATTAACAGCATTACGCTAATTGCAATTAGTTTCTTCATTTTTTACCCCTTAACATTTATTAATTTACCTTCTACTCAAAAAAAAATTCCCCGGCCGAATTGAAAAAGCCAGGGAATGTAATCTATTGTAAGCATGCGAGCACTAAATTATCTTTTTTATGAGTAATTCCCTCATCAGCCAAATTAATATATACAGAAATAAATTTGAATAAAAGTTTTTTCTGACATTTTTTTAAAACTGTCAAAAATAAATCCGCCAAAAATATTGTTTTTTATCAAAATATATCTGAATTTAAATTTTAAATAATCATTCTGTTTTCAGAACCGTATTACCCTGAATTCACCTTATATTAGTCTTGTAATGTAAATAATCTGAATATATATTTATAATCAATAGCAAAGGTTAGGGAATAAATATAGGAAGTTGGAAAATGAACCGTAATTTTTTTACCTTTAGGACAAAATTTTTACTTGTGTTAATTTTGAGTTTAATTAACATTTCAGGAGTTTTAGGGAATATGAATCAATTAACAATCCATTATCATCGCTATGACCAGAATTATGACCATTGGAATTTATGGACCTGGCTGGATCATAAAACCATTGAAGTTAGCCCATCGGGACAGGACAGTTTCGGATTAATTTTCAAAATCGATATCGATAAGTATCCCCCCAAGGGAAACATTTACTTTCTACCAAAATATAAAAATTGGGAAAATAAAGGAAAAGAACGCTTCTGGCCCCGCACCGGAAATAAAGAAATCTGGATATTGGAGGGCCAGGCGGAATTGTATACTGAAGCCCCATCGCTCTCTCCCTTTGTTCGCAAGGCTTTCATTGATTCGCCCAATGAACTGACCGTTTTACTGACCAATCCGTTGCAGAAAGAGGAGTTGGAAAAAGCCAGTGGCGAAATTATTTACAAAGACCTGAAGTCCATCAAATCCGCTGAATTAAATCTGATTCCGGAAAACACCCAGGTCAGTACAATCCTGCGGGCGAAATTCACCGATGAAATAAATATTGAAAAATTGCCGGCCAGATTTAAATTAACAGACTTTGAACCGGGCCGGCTAACAATTCGGGGAATATTGGATAGTTCACAATACATGTCCGATGACACACTGGGATTTTTCTATTCGCCGGAAAAGACAAACTTCCGGGTTTGGGCGCCGGGTGCGACGGAAATTATATTGAATATTTATGACTCCGCCACTGGAAAAGATAAGAAAATTCACAAATTGAGTAAAAAAGACCATGGTATCTGGGAAATAACAGTTGTCGGCGATCTGAAAAATAAATATTATACTTACCAGGTGGACGGTCCGGACAATCAATACGATAAGACCAATGAAATTCTCGATCCCTATTCGATCTGCACAACCGCCCATAACGGACGCGCCATGATCAAGATTGATAAAACTGACATTGCCGACAGCCCGGTGTTTAATTTCAGTGACGCGGTCATCTATGAAATTCACATTCGTGATTTTTCCATTGCGCCAAATTCCGGTATCGGGCAAAAGGGGAAATACCTGGGATTTACGGAAAAAGGCACCAAACTCCCCGGTACTGATATTGCCACCGGCTTAGACCATCTGGTTGAACTGGGCGTCAATACCATCCAGATTTTACCCATTCAGGATTTTGAGCATGAAAATGTGGGCAACAATTATTTCTGGGGATATATGCCGGTGAATTTCAATGCGCCGGACGGCTGGTATGCCTCCAATCCTGAAAACGGCTCCGCCATCGCGGAATTCAAACAACTGGTGGATGCCTGTCACAAAAGAGGCATTAAAGTAGTGATGGACGTGGTTTATAATCATACCGCCGAAGGAAATCCGGACATTAAATACAACTTCAATGGCTTTGTGCCCAATCACTATTATCGCAAGCGACTGGATAATTCCTACTGGAACGGGTCAGGCACCGGCAATGAAATGCGCTCGGAAAACCCCATGGTCAGAAAATTTATCCTGGAATCCCTGAAATACTGGGTCAAAGAGTATAAAATCGACGGTTTCCGCTTTGACTTAATGGGACTTCATGATATGAAGACTATGGAAGAGATCGTATCCCAACTGCGCGACATCAAAGATGATATTTTTATTTACGGTGAACCCTGGACAGCAGGGGACACGCCGATTGACCCCACCTTAAAAGGCGACCAGCGGGGCAAAGGGTTTGCGGTTTTCAATGATCATTTTCGTGACGCCCTGAAAGGCCCCTGGAGCAATCTGGAACCGGGCTTCATTCAAGCCTCATTGTACACCGACCGTGTCAAAACAGGTATTATGGGCAGCATTGATGATTTTGCCGACCATCCGACAGAAGTGATCAATTATGTGGCTTGCCACGACGGACGCACGCTTTGGGACCGGATTGTCGCCACCACGGAAGATAATTATTTTTATAATGATACCATTTTAAAAGCAATGAACAAACTGGCGGCAGCTATTCTGTTTACCTCACAGGGAATCCCTTTTATACATGGTGGCCAGGAAATGCTGAGAACAAAGTTTGGCTCCCACAACAGTTACAACCAGCCTGACAAAATCAATATGATCCGCTGGGACCATAAACAGGAAAATATGGATATTTTTGAATACTATCAGGGATTAATCAAACTGAGAAATGAGCATCCCATGTTCAGAATGAGAGAGGCCGCCAAAATTCGAAAAAACCTTACTTTTTTGGAAAATGATGGTTTTGAAGTACCTGCCGGCTGTATTGCTTACCGGTTGAAGCGCGGCACTACTGATGATCCGTGGCGTGAAGTGATTGTTCTGATCAATCCACATCATAATCCTGAAACCTTTGAAATTCCCAAACATAAATGGATCTTGGTGGTTGACAAACAAAATGCCGGTACCGGGATCATCAAACCCATCAACCAAACAAGTGTGGAACTGGCGCCGATTTCGGTTAAAGTGATGTATCGGTTATAAAAAATTCAATCAAAATAAACAAGGAAATCATCAGATGAAGCGCGCAATTATTTTAGGAATGTTGCTGATTGCACTATTGCTTGTCAGCTGTGAAGTCGGGATTGAAAAAAAGACTGCCAAAGCGCCTGAATTAATAGAATTTTTAAAAATTGACCGGAACAGTGAAAATATTTACCAGTTACAGGATATCTTTTTTGCTGAAGACTACAATCCCAAATTCAAGTCCGACAAAGATATCAAAATATCCTATAATGCCGTCACCGGGGAACTAAAACTCCAGCCCCTTAATAATTTCTCAGGCTTGCGGCTCATTCACTTCACCAATAATAGAAAACCAAAAATCCTGCCCGTTATTGTCAAAGAAAAAGTAGCTTTAGAAATGCGGTACGCTCCTGTAAAACCCACGGATAATGTCTATGTTATGGGAAGTTTTAACACCTGGAACCGAAAATCACTGGAAATGAAAGATGCTGACGGAGATGGTATTTTCACTCGCAAATTATATCTGGATGAAGGGGTTTATGAATATCAGTTCGTCACCGATTACGGCGAATTTCCCGATCCCAATAATCCCAATAAGGTCGACAATGGCTATGGGGCCTACAACTCACTGATCAAAGTGAAATCAGAAATCAAAGCCAACTCCCCTAATATTTATTTTTTGCCTCAACAAGAGAAATTCACTTATGACTTTGTTGTTGATACGGAAAAAGATTTTAAAATCCACATTCTGTTGAATAATCAGATTTTAAAATCAAAATATTACCAGGTAGATGGCAACAGAATAAAATTGAAAACCGACTACCTGGCCGGCCAGCCAGATATTAATACCTTTAGATTAGTTGCCACAACAGATAATTATCCCGGCAATATTATCACTTTTTGGACGAAAAATGGTAATCCGATAAAGGATGACGACTTTATCTGGCAGGATGCGGTTATTTACTCGATTATGACTGACCGTTTTGAAAATGGCAATGCTAAAAATGATGACCCGGTTGATCACCCAAAACTGGCGTATCAGGCAAATTTTCAGGGGGGCGACCTGCAGGGCATTATCAATAAGATCAGATCCATGTATTTTAAAAAGATCGGTGTGAACACGATCTGGATTTCGCCGGTCAATGAAACAACTGACAGGGCCTTTCAGGAATGGCCGGAACCCCACCGCTGGTATACCGGCTATCACGGTTACTGGCCCACCAAACCACGCAGTGTAGAACCGCGCCTCGGGTCCATGGAAAAACTTCAGGAATTGATCGAAATCGCCCATCAACATAATATTAAGGTGCTGTTGGATTTTGTTTCCAACCACACGCATATGGAGCATCCCTATTTTCAAAATCACAGGGATTGGTATGGCCAACTTGATCTTCCTGACGGCCGCAAAAACATCCGCCTTTTTGACGAATACCGGCTGACCACATGGTTTGATGAATTTTTACCTTCCTTTGATTTTAATAATGATCAGGCTGTTAAAGCCATTACTGCCGATGCAGCCTGGTGGATGCGGCAGTCCGGGGCGGATGGTTTCCGTCATGATGCTACCAAACATGTTCCCCTCACAGTCTGGCGAAATATCACCCGTGATCTAAAAACACAGATAGAGCCTCAGCGCAATGCAGAATGTTATCAAATCGGCGAAACCTTTGGCAGCGCGGAATTGATCAAATCTTATGTCAATAATGGCATGCTGGATTCCCAGTTTAATTTTGAACTTTTTTTCACTCAACGCCGGGTTTTTGCAGACGAAACCAGTGATTTACGTGACTTGCAAATGTCGCTGGATAAGAGTTTGGACGTCTATGGCCACAATCATTTAATGGGGAATATATTTGACAGTCACGATCAGCCCAGAATGATGGCTCTTCTCGAAGGGGATCTGCATCTTTCCGATGATGCTTTTGAGCGCGCCTGGCAGGAGCCGAAAATTCAGGTGGACAAACAATCCACTTATGAAAAACAGAAAGCCCTGCTGACATTTATACTGACAGTTCCGGGCGTACCGATCATTTACTACGGCGATGAATTCGGTATGACCGGCGCCCAGGATCCCGATAATCGCCGCATGATGCGGTTTGGTAATGAACTCACAGATGCAGAGCAGGCACAACTGGAATGGAATTCCAAACTCATCAATATGCGCACGAAATATTCCGCTCTGCGCCGGGGGGACTATCTGCCTTTGTATTGCGATGAGAATGTAATGATCTTCAGCCGCGGTGACCATAATCAGCGTCTGATCATTGCCATTAATAAAAGCCAGCAGGATCAAACTGTTACCGTCGATTTGCCGGCATGGTTGTCATCCGAGATGGAACCGGTTTTGATCAGAGATTCCGAATACAGAAACGGGCAGTTTGAGTTATCCGGATATTCCGGGAATATTTGGAAATGTGATTAGCCGGCTCAGCTTTGAATAAACAAGGGGGGTTGCAACTCCCTTGTTTCCTACCAGAGGAAAATATAATCACCTGGTCAGTATTTTTGTGAAAACAACATTCACTGCGCCAATCCGGAACTTCTACCACATGATTTGAATAAAACAGGCAATTATCTATGATCAGTACCTTAATAACCCTTTTCGAAATTTCATAAAATTGCTTATATTTTTTAGTAATATAAAATATGGACAGATCAATGAGAAAAATAATACTAACAACACTGATATTTTTAATCGGGACGCTCCTGAATGCGCAGGTCATCGCCGAGCAAAATGAAGAATTTGATCCCATGACACTCAATGAACCCCCAATTTCTTTCATGAATATTACTGATATCTATGAAATCATTTCCGACATCCACGACTACTCCCATGGTAATGGCGATCAGCCGGGCTCCCGCATTATTGATAAGCAGGGCTGGAAAATTCAGATTATTTCCACTAAAAACTTTTATGAAGCTGATAGTATTCAGCAACGGGCAAAATCCCTTTTCCCAAATGAAGAAGTGGTATCGGTATTTAATTCCCCATACTATAAAATCCGACTGGGAAATTGTGAAAGCCGGGATGAAGCCGAGCGCTTGCTGCAATCGGTAAAACGTAAAAATTTAGGCTCCCCCTGGGTGATTCCCTCAAGGATCAAAGTCAGGGAAAAAATATATATCAACAAATAACACAATGATAAAGGGAAAGGGATCCATATGTCAGGACATTCCAAATGGAGTACTATTAAAAGAAAAAAAGGTGCAAAAGATGCTGCTCGTGGCAAAATATTTACTAAACTCATTAAAGAAATCCAGATTGCAGCCAGAATGGGCGGCGGCGATGAAGACACAAATCCGCGTCTTAGTACCGCTGTTCAGGCGGCCAAAGACGCCAATATGCCAAAGAAAAATATCGAACGGGCCATTAAAAAAGGAACCGGCGAGATTGAAGGTGAAAGTTATGAAGAATACACCTACGAAGGATATGGCCCCGGCGGCGTTGCCATTCTCATGAAAGTGACCACTGATAACAAGAACCGAACAGTTTCCGAAGTTCGCCACCTGCTGGACAAATACGGCGGCAATCTTGGCACCGACGGCTCTGTTGCCTGGATGTTTGATACAAAAGGAAAAATCATTGTCAATGCCGACCAGGTATCGGAAGATGATATTTTCATGGCTGCCACTGAAGCCGGTGCCGAAGACATAGTTTCCGATGAAGAAATTCATACGGTTTATACTGAAGCCGCGGATTTGATGAGTGTCCGCGCCGAACTGGAAAAGCAAGGCGTACCTGTCAAAGAATCTTCTATCGACAATATTCCCAAAAATGATGTTAAAATCGAAGACCTGGACACCGCGAAAAAGGTCATCACCCTGATCGAAATGCTGGAAGATAATGACGATATACAAAAGGTATTTACAAATTTTGACATTGATGACGAACTGGCTGAACAGCTGGACGAATAAATGCCTGCATACCGAATATTGGGAATTGATCCGGGACTGAAACACACCGGATGCGGCATCGTCGAGCGCGTTGGAAAAGAGTTAACCTATCTGAATTCCGGCACCATTGACACCGATGTTAAAATGAAATTCCCCCACCGGCTTCTGAAAATATATAATGAAGTCGAAAAAGTTATTTTACAATATAAGCCTGATGCAATTGCAGTGGAGCAATCCATTTACGCGCAGAATGTGCAAATCGCCCTGAAACTGGGACACGCCCGCGGAATGGTGATTTTAGCCGGCGCCCGGAATAATCTGGAAATCGGTGAATATACGCCGAAAAAGATAAAATCCTCAGTCACCGGCAATGGCAATGCTTCCAAGGAACAGGTCAAATTCATGGTGGCCAATCTGTTGGGCATTACGCCGAATATGCTTTCTTTTGACAGTTCCGATGCCCTGGCGGCTGCAATTTGTCACTTTAACCACTTTAAACTGACAGGACTCTGATCATGTACGAATATATCAGCGGAAAATTGATTGCGAAAGAACCAACCACCGTCATTATTGATGTCAACGGCATTGGCTACCGAATATACATTCCTGTTTCCACCTATGAAAATATTGGTCAACCGGGCGAGCAGGTAAAACTGCTGACCCATTTCAAAGTCCGGGAAGATGACCAGAGTTTATATGGATTTTCCACGAAAAAAGAGCGTGGGCTGTTTGAATTACTGATCGATGTATCGGGAATCGGCGCCAAGATGGGCATCTCGATCCTCTCCGGCGCTTCGGTTGATGAATTCAAACAACGCATCATCAGCCAGGATGTCAAAGCATTGACCCTGATTCCGGGTATTGGTAAAAAAACCGCCCAACGGATTATTGTGGAACTAAGTGAAAAATTACCCAAACTGGAAACTGGCGGTGAAAGCCCACAATCCACCCTGGCCGGCGCCAAAAGCCAGGTGGTGGACGAAGCCGTCCGCGCCCTCGTATCCCTGGGATACAACAAAGGCGCTGCTGATCAATCAGTACTGAAAGCCGTGGCAAAACTGGGAGACTCCGCCACGCTGGAACAAATAATTAAGACAGCCTTAAACATGATTTAACTAATGGAGGGAGACATGGCTGACGTTAAGAAAACAACCTTATATGACACCCATGAGAAACTGGGCGCGAAAATGGTGCCCTTTGCCGGTTATTATATGCCGATCCAATATTCCGGAATCGTAGAAGAACACCTGCGGGTTCGTGAAAAAGTGGGCATGTTCGATGTATCGCACATGGGTGAATTCGCTGTCAAAGGCGACAAAGCCGAAGAATTTTTAAATAAGATCACAGTGAATGATGTGTCCAAACTGACACCGGGTAAAGCGCAATACACTATGATGCTTTATCCTGACGGCGGTATTGTGGATGATCTGATCATTTACAAAAATGCTGACGATGATTTTATGATGGTGGTGAACGCGGCCAATATGGAAAAGGATTTCAACTGGGCCAAAGACCATCTGCCCGAAGGTGTGGAACTAAAAGACAAATCCGACACTACCGGACTGCTGGCTGTACAAGGACCCAAAGCCATAGAAACCCTGCAAAAACTTACCGGTGTCAAACTGGATGAAATGGAACCATTTACTTTTACGAAAGATAAGCTGGCCGGCAAGGAAATGATCCTTTCCGCCACCGGATATACCGGTGAAAAAGGATTTGAACTCTATCTTGACGCGGAAGACGCGCCGGCGGTTTGGGACGCGGTCATGAAAGCCGGTGAAGAATTTGATATTCTGCCCGTTGGCCTGGGCGCCCGGGATACCCTGCGTATGGAGAAGAAATTTCCACTCTACGGCAATGATATTGATAAAACCACCCATCCCCTGGAAGCCGGATTGGGCTGGGTCGTAAAACTGGATAAAGATGATTTCATCGGTAAAGATGTTCTTGTGAAGGTCAAAGCAGAAGGCCTGAAGCGGAAACACATTGCCTTCAAAATGATTGACAAAGGCATTCCCCGTCACGATTACACAATCCTGTCCGAAGAGGGCAAGGAAATCGGCCATGTCACCAGCGGTACCCATTCTCCTTCACTGGGAATTGGTATCGGGCTTGGTTATGTGGAATTTCCTTACCGCAAATCCGGCACAAAAATTCTGATTCAGCGCCGTAAAAAACAATTAAAAGCTGAAATCGTTAAACCACCGTTGGTATAAAAAATGTCATTAAAGCAGAGAGAAATACTGGGACTGATGTCGGCAATCACGGGATTGTTGATCTTACTCTGCCTGATTTCCTATAATCCGGCGGAAGAACCGACAATTTCCAATAATGTTGCCATTGATAACTGGATGGGAATACTGGGTATTTACATCTCCCATTTTCTGATCAAACAGTTTATGGGAATCAGCGCTTACCTGGTTCCTGTTCTGATGATGGTCTGGGGCTACTGGATATTTTTCAAGAAAGACCCGCGCCGCCTCACCGCTATTACTTTGGCGACTATTTTCACCGGGTTTCTGCTCTCTATCCTGGTCTCTCTGCCTACTGTTGTCGATCCGGAACCCTTTAATCATGACTTCACCTGGTCGGGACTGGCCGCCGGTGTGATGACCAAAGCGCTTTATGATTTTATCGGGCTGCCCGGCACAATTCTGATCATTACCGGTCTGCTGCTGATCATTGTGCGGCTTTACTTTTCCGTTAGTTATGTCAAATTGATTCGCAAAGGACTAAAAAAGAAACCGAACGACAAACCGGATCAATCCATCGAAGAATTCATAGAAGATATTCCGGAAGATGAACCACTCCAGGAACCGGCTTTTGAACGATTACAAGATGAACCGGAAAACGCTAAGCCGGAGAAATCTAAAAAGAAAAAAATTCCTCCGGTTAAAAAAGTGCAGAAGCGCCAGGGTAATTACACCAGACCGTCGACAAAATTCCTGACGGAATCCCAAACCAATGGGCCAACTGTTTCCAAAGCGGAACTGAGCAAAAAATCATCGATTCTGGAGCGGGAACTGGATACATTTAAAGTTCAGGGGGATGTGGTTGATGTCGCGCCCGGTCCTCTGATCACAACCTTTAAAGTGGAACCGGCTGCCGGAATTCGTGTCGGTCGAATTTCACGGCTGGCCGATGACCTGGCCCGCGTGCTGGAAGCCATTCGCATACGAATCGTGGCCCCCATTCCCGGCACTTCCGTGGTAGGGATCGAAATTCCCAACGACAAGATGGAAACCATTTACATCAAAGGGGTACTGGAATCGCCGCGGTTCAAGAAATCCCAATCTGTGGTAACCCTGGCATTAGGAAAAACCAGCACCGGTGAAGTATACACCACAGACTTGCGTAAAATGCCGCATTTGCTGGTGGCCGGCGCCACCGGTTCCGGTAAATCTGTGGCTGTCAACATGATGATCGCTTCCATCCTTTACAAAGCCAAACCCGATGAAGTCAAATTCGTACTGATTGATCCGAAAAAACTGGAATTGGCGGCTTACAAAAAACTGATCGGTTACCATCTCATCACCTGTGAAAATCTTGACGATTATGTGGTAACGGAACCGGAAGACGCAGTGATCATTCTCAAATCCGTGGTCATTGAAATGGAACAGCGGTATGATATGCTGGCCGGCGCCTCGGTACGAAATATTGAAGAATACAACGAAAAAATTGAGCAGGGAAAAATACAGGACGAAAAACTGCCATACATTGTGGTAGTGATCGACGAGTTGGCCGATCTGATGATGACCTCGGCGAAAGAGGTGGAAGATCCCATCACCAGGCTGGCGCAAAAAGCCCGCGCTATCGGCATTCACCTGATCGTGGCCACCCAGCGGCCCTCGGTTGATGTGATCACCGGCGTGATCAAAGCCAATTTTCCGGCGCGAATGGCTTTCCAGGTAACCTCAAAAATTGATTCCCGCACTATTCTGGATTTTAATGGCGCGGAAAAACTGTTGGGGCGCGGCGATATGCTGCTGACCACACCACAGCATCCGGAACCCATGCGTCTCCACAGCGCTTATATTTCCCTGGAGGAATTGGATAAAATTCTCGATCACATTACCCAACAGCCCAAGATCGATTGCGAGCCTCTGCCTAAAGTGTTTGTGGAAGAAGAAACCGTGGACCGGGATGACTTTGATCCTGACGAAAAAGATTCCCTTTATGATGACGCGGTGCGTGTAATTGTCAATCATCAGCAGGGCTCGGTCAGTCTGCTGCAGCGCCGCCTGCGCATCGGCTATGCCCGCGCCGGCCGGATCATTGATCAACTGGAGCGGGACGGCATTGTGGGCCCGCACACCGGCAGCAAAGCCCGGGATGTGCTGGTGGATGAAGATTACCTGGACCTGATGTACGGAGATGTGAATGAGGTTAGTTGAGGTTAGTTGAGGTTGAGGTTAAGGTTTAGGTTGAGTATCGGAAGGGATGACGTGGTAAGTTCAGGCGATCGAAGTGGTACAGTTGCCCTGCTTCGTTTTTCTAACTTCGCCGGGCGCCTTCGGCGGAACAAAATCATGGATCAAACCGTTACTGGATAAAATCGAAATGAATTAGGAAAAAACATGACAAAAAAAATACTTTTACTATTATTAATACTGATCACTGCTTCCACGGCACAGGAGATCGACAGTTCTTTACTGGATTCCATCTCCGCTAATTACCTGGCGCAAATGCCTTTTCAATTGGAATACAAGATCACTCAGGAGTACCAAAATTCAGATATTGTCCAGGAAGAGATCGGGCAGTTTTACCTGCATAATCGTGATGTTTTCCGGGTGAATTATCCCAGCTCGCAAATTCTGTTTGACGGCACCTGGCTCTGGTCCATTGATAAGGTCAATTACCAGATCGTTGTGGAGGAATTCGATCCCAGTTCCAGTCTGCGCCTGATCTACAATGTGCTGAACGGTAATATGTCGGAATATGAAATTGAAAGCATTGACACTGTGGCCGGCAGTGATGACAATCTTAAAAAAATTGATCTGAAATCCATTGATGAAAATAATTTCTTTAAATCCATGATCCTGACAGTGGACCCGGTTAAGAAAGAAATTCACACCGTGGAATATATTGATTTTCAGGGTACCTCTATTCTGATTGAGTTCCTGGACTATTACAAGCACCGTATTGATGAAAAGGTGCTTTTTGAGGTGAAGAATATTCATGAAGAAGATTTTATTGATCTGCGGCCGTGATATAGGCTGTTACCAATATTAGACGTACACGGATTTGTACAGGATAACACGGATAAAAGCTATTTAATATATTTATTTTAAGCTGTCATTGCGAGGAATCCCGGCGAATGCCGGGTGACGAAGCAATCCCGCTGTCTTTTAGCAAGTTTCGCAAAGCGAAGGTCAGGACAGCGAGATTGCCGCGTCGGGCTGAAGCCGCTCCTCGCAATGACTTTGTTTGAAATCGCAATGACAGCGTTAGAATAATAAAAAGGAACCCCATGAGCCTAAAAAACAACCGCTTTTTAAATTATAAAACCATCTTTTCTATCCTGATCTCAATCCTCGGCCTCTGGCTGGGATTTCGCAATTTCAATTTCAAGGAATTCGCCGAGGCTTTCATGTCCATTAACCTCTGGTACTTCTTCGCGGCCATGATCGTGGTCAACTTCACGGTTTATCTGCGGGCCTGGCGCTGGAAATACCTGGTCTGGCCCATCAAGCGGGTTAAAATATGGGAGTTGTTTAAAGTGGAAATGATCGGGTACTTCGGGAATAATGTTTTCCCGCTGAAAATGGGCGAAGTCCTGCGCGCTTACACCCTGGGGAAAAATGAGGATATTTCAGCGGTTTCAGCTTTTGGAACAATTGTCAATGAACGGTTGATGGACACACTGGTCTTTGCTTTTTTCATTGGGCTGGGCGTGATCATTTTTCCCGACTTTCCGGGCTGGGTGCATAAAGCCGGCATGGCCGCGCTGATCGGCCTGGGTGTCTTTGCCCTGGCTGTCCTGTTCCTGAACACCCAGAAAAATTTTATGACCCGCAACTGGCAAAAACTGGTGAATAAATTCGGTGACAATAAATTCTTTCAAACTATTATCAATCTCGTTGAAGGCCTGAAAACTCTCTTTAACACCCCGCATATTGCTCTGATCGCTTTTCAATCCTTGATCATCTGGAGCATTACCATTGCCAATTTCTGGCTGCTGGGAATGTGCCTGAATATCAACTTTTCAATCTCCGATGTGGTCCTGATCTTTATTGCCACGTCGGCGGCCTTTGCGGTACCGGCGGCCCCCGGCTATATCGGCACCTACCACGCGGTAGCCATCAATGTCCTGGTTTTTCTCGGCATTGCCATGGCCCAGGCCCAGGTGCTGGCGGTGATCATGCACGGTGTTGGATATATTTCCATGACATTGATCGGGCTCGTGTTCTTTCTGAAGAATCATATTAGTGTGAAGGAGGTGGAGAAGGTGGAGGTGGAAGAGTGATAATCAATTTCCTAATAACCTTTCACCATCATTAATAGGCATTGAACCTGGCTTGTTTAACCCTTCCAACGCTGCTTTTGCAACAAGTGTTTTTTTATCTGTCTATAATTTTCCCCTCATTTTCACAATCAATAGGAATGGGGCTTTCTCAAATATTTTACAACAATGGTATATATCCACTCAATAGAATGCTAAAAAAAGAATAATTAAAATTAATATTTCCTTTTAACGCTAAAGAAAATCTCCAATTTATATTAAATGGTTTTAAATTAACTCCCATAATAACAGGACAACCAATCCCTTGATAAGTAATTTTATCATATTCTCTTGGAAATAAGGGGCTTTCACCACCACTAGAATAATCACCTCGCTTTATTATATTAAAAAAAGATATGCCTCCACCGAATTCAAAATTAAATGGTTCGTTTATGATGATTTTTTTACTATACAACATTCCGATACTATATTTATTTTCTTTGGGCTTAATTGACGGCAATATATTAATTTTTTCATCTATCATCAAAAAACTTACTGTAAAAGAATTATTTTCATGATTTATTTTGTATTCTAAATTATATGTATGGTCATTAGAAAATGAGATTCCATATCCAATATTAAGCCCAGAGTCTATTTTTTTATCAAATATCAATTTTTGTTTTTCTGATCTAACTATTATTGTTTTTGAAAAATTATTCCAATCTATTTGTGGATAATTTTTAATTTTAATATCCTCTAAATAAATTAAACCATCTTTATTATACATTTTATCTATTAATTTAGTATCAATTACATACAAAGTATCTGATTGACTAATAATTACCTGGTCCTTTTCATACCCAATTAGTTCACCAATATAAAATTGTGAGTTTGTTAATGAAATCGAAATAGTATCAGTGGATTTCGGAAATAAAATAATTGGTATTAGTAAAAAAAACAAAATGCTTAAAATAAATTTTTGCCGTCCATTGCTAATCCTACTGATATATTTCTCTCCCATGGATTAAAGTTTAACTTGCCTGTATATTGAAAATTTTTTAAAGCCGAAAGTATATTACTATTTTGTATTAAGAATATCAAAGTATTTTTTGTTTTTATTAAATTTCTCTGTTTTTTATTAATAATTGGACGGTTTAATTGGGATTTTCTCAATATAGAATTAATTAGGTTGAGTATAAGCAGGAAAAAATTTGTAGATTCAAACTTTTTTGGTTATTTGCATTAGTTTTTCAATATCAATGCTATTTTTATTCATTTCTTTCCACGGCTCCCTTTTCTGCCCCAACCGCCTTTTGATATTATCAATAGTATAGGAACCGGCAGTAATATCCGGATTATCCAGATCATGCCAGTCCAGTGGCGTGGCAATTGGCGCTTTGTCAATGGGACGAAGAGAGTAAGGCGAAATTCCGGTCTGGCCGTAAGCATTGCGCTGAATATCAAAATAAATTTTGCCTTCTCTGTTTTCCTTGCGCTGCTCCAGGGTAAAGGTATCAGGATATTTCTTCACCAGTTTTTCCCCAAACTTTTTCGCAATTTCCCGGACCTTATCAAAATTATGGCTGGCTTTCAGCGGCAACACCAAATGTAGTCCTTTGGAGCCGGTGGTCATGAGATAAATTTTAATATCATTCGACGCAAAGAATCCCTTAATGTGAAAAGCGGCCTTTCGAACCGGCTCAAAGTCATCAGCCGGCGGATCGAGGTCGATGATCAGTTTGTCAGGTTTGTGAAGGTGTCCAATTTTACTGAGCCAGGTATGGAAGGTTATAGCTCCCTGGTTCACCAGGTAAACGAGACTGGCTTCATCGGCTACCATAATGTGATCAATATGCCCCTCCTTTTTCTTCACCTGATGGCTCGGCATCCAATCGGGAAAGTAATCACTGATCTTTTTTTGGTAAAACCCCTGTTCCTTAATGCCATTGGGAAAGCGCCGAACCATTACCGGGCGGTCTTTTAGATGAGGAAGCAAATAGTCACTGATATCCAGGTAAAAATCAATTAAATCACCCTTAGTGATACCGCCGGGAAATAGTTCTTTGTCCTTGTTACTGATTGAAATTTCTCTGCCATTGATCTTCATTCTTTGGTTACCTCCCTTGCTTCTTTGTCGTGGCGCAATCCTTTAAAAGCGGGATGGCGCAATTTTTTATCATCCGTCCATTCCATGAAATCAAACTCACCCACCATGGTTGGTTTTACCCAATGAACCGGCTGTTCATCCCCGATCGGTTCATTGAAGGGATTTTGCGACTGTTCGATATCGGATAATTGGTCATGTAATTCTTGTAATTGCTGATCGGAATAGCCGGTGCCGACTTTTCCGGCATATATCAATTTATCATCATCATAATACCCAACCAGCAACGCGCCAAAACCGATGCGTTCTCCCTGGGGCTCCGTATAACCGCCGATAACAAATTCCTGCTGATTGACGCACTTGAATTTCAGCCAGTTCCGGTTGCGGCCGCTTTTATAGGGTTGCTCAGCATCTTTGGCAATGACACCTTCCCAGCCCTTCTGACAGGCCTGCCTGAAATAATCCATCCCCTTTTCATTGATATGGGAACAGTAGCGTACAGGGTCTTTGAAAGTCAGGGCTTTTTTCAGTATTTTCTTCCGTTCCCGCTGTGTCAAATTTCGAATATCATAGCCTTCAATATACATCAGGTCAAAGAGATAAAAATAGAGCGGATACCGGTCGATCAGTTCCTGTGACGGGTTATGGGTGTTGACGCGATTCTGCAAGGTGGAAAAGGAGGTCAGATTCCCGTCAAAAGTAACGATTTCACCATCGGCAATAAAATTCAATGATTGTTTTTCCAGGGCTGTCACCAATTCAGGATAAATCTCATTCTGTTCTTTCCGGTTACGTGACAGTAAGCGCACCTTACCCTCTTTGGCAAAGATCAGGCAACGAACACCATCCAGTTTGCGCTCATAGATCCAGTGGGCGTCGGAAAAGTGGTCGTGGGTAAGTTTTGCTAAGGTCGGCCCGATCCAGTCCGGTTGGGATTTCTGTTCGGCCTTTTGCCGTTGTTCCGCTGTCAGCAGTGAATTCATTGGATTCCCTCCAGGGTTTTGCCGGACTTCACGGATTTGGGTTCCGTGCTGGTGGGATTTCGCCGTCCATCGGCTTCGTCATCATCCATTTTAACCAGCAGCCACTGACCTTTGTCATCATTAATGCGGGTCATGGCATATCCGCCGCTGATCTTTTCGCCGGACAGCTTTACCAAAAAGTGGCCCTTATCAATGGCTTTACCAAGGTCTTGAATATCGTCATCCTTTTCAGTGATATTTTCATAAGTGCCTTTATCCCAGAGCAGAACCTTGCCGGCGCCATAATTTCCTTCCGGAATCACTCCTTCAAAATCAATATAATCCACCGGATGATCTTCCGTGCGAAGCGCTAACCGCTTGGTGCGCTTGTCAACCGAGGGGCCTTTGGGTACCGCCCAGGATTTGAGAACGCCATCATATTCCAGCCGGAAATCATAGTGAAGTGAACTGGCATCATGTTTCTGGAAGGAGAATCTGTTTTGGGAACCGGATGTTTTTTGTGCGGCCTTAGGTTCATTGGTGCGTTTGAAATTTCGTTTTTTGTTGTATTCGTCGATATTATAGGATTTTTTTGACATTTTTAATATCCATGGTTTAATAATGCAGTATTTCTCTTTGTTATACTATTGAAAATTAGACGGAATGTCAAAATCATCAATCTCCAGCCGGAGTATAATTGAATTGCCACGAGATTTATCTTGTGGAATTTATGAATTCCAACACCCTACCAGAATTTTAATCCCGCGTCTTAAAATAAAAACAATCAGATAATGATCCTTTCTATGAAGAATTTTCAATCAGATAATCTACTGGGCTAAAGCCCTCTCCCGGCAGGTCGATTTTATATCACGAGTTGAAACTCGTGCCAATTCAAAATCTATGGAATGGGATAAAAATTATTTAATTTCCAAATAAAATCTTATATTTAAGGGAAACATCCGAATTATATTAGGCGAGGAATGATAAAATGGACAAAACCGATATAAAAATTTTGAATATCTTACACAACCGGGGGCGCATCACCAATAAAAGATTATCCGAAGAGATCGGACTCAATCCCTCATCAACCCTGGAACGGGTCAATAAACTGGAAGCCAGGGGAATTATCAAAGGATACAGCGCCAATATTGACATGGAAAAATTAGGCTACAATACCATTGCATTTATTCAGGTTTCCCTGAAGCGCCACAACAAAGACAATATCATCTCCTTTTTGCAGGACCTGGAAAAAATCGAGGAGTTAGTGGAATACTATCACATCGCCGGCCAGTATGATTACATGCTCAAGGTTCATGTCAAAACCAATAAAGACCTGCAAAATTTCCTGATTGAAAAGATCACCTCGATCCAACTGATTGATAAGACCGAAACCATGCTGGTGTTTGAAGAAAAAAAACTTAATGTAAATCTTTAAAGAATATCCTGACTTGCACCGAATTTTTAATATGTAATATTCAAATATGCCAATGACTAAAATCAAAGATACCAAAAATTTACATTACAGCCATAAGCAGCGGAATATTCCGGGACTGCTAATTCGGGTTATTCAGTCGGTAATTGCAGCTATTTCCGGTGTTATTATCGTCCATTCCTTCAGCCTGCTGATCCGTCAACTGCAACATTTTCAGCGTGATTTATTTGGTTTTTTGCCCTTATGGGCGGTTATCGGAGGAATATTCGTAGTTTTGGTCATTTACAAGATCAGTCCGGATTCTAAAAAAGAAGGGGGTATTGATTATATTCGCACAACCAATGATCCTGATGGCAAATTCTATTTGAACAGCACTTTTTTTAAATACTGGGCGGCTTTATTTACACTGGGAACTTTTGGAAATGGCGGAATTGTGGCGCCGGTAGGACGGGTTTCCGCCGGTATTAATTGCATAATTGAAGATAAATTAAATTCTGTTTATAAATTTGATATTAAGATCGGAGCCATCAGCGGATTTGCCGCCGCTATCGGCACAATTTTTCATACCCCTATCGCCGCCGGTTTTTTTGCTGTGGAAATCCTGGAAAAATCCAATATGAAATACCGCTACCTCTTCCCGGCCCTTCTTTCTTCGGCATTTGCTGTTTACATTGCCCGGGCATTAGATTTACCGGCATTTTACCAGTTTGAAATTCCTCCCCAGGAAATTCCCTATAATATATATTTTTATGTGATTCTCATCGGATTGGCCACCGGTATAGTTGGGCGGTTGTATAATCTGCTTTATCAGCGCATTGCTAATTTTGTAGAGCGCTCTAAAAATTACAGGATATTATTGGAAGTGATCATCGGCACCTCCATTGTCGCCACCCTGGCTTTCTTCATCAACCCGGATCTGATGGGCACCAGTAATCATCTTATCTACCAGTTAACAAATGACGTGGAAAGTATTCAGGGCAATCTTCCGGAAACCATGAATTTAGTATTGATATTATTGATTTTTATGGTTGTCAAGATCATTGCCAATTGTGTAACCGTTGGTACCGGTTTAAGCGCGGGCTTTACCGGGCCGATCATTATTGTCGGTATGATCATCGGCGTTATTTTCGCCAGGCTTTTCGGCATCGAATATTATTCCAGTGAATTTTACGCTTTGATCTGCGCCGGGTTTACCGGAATGCTGGCCAGCAGTATGAATATCCCTATCGCCGGCATGATCATGTCTGTGGAATTGTTTGGTTATAATTTTGTTATCGTCGGTATTGTGGCTACAATCATCGCTTATAAATTCAATGATTACAATACTCTTTTTGAATATAATTCCAGCACTAATGATTCGGGCTCGATCATTAATAACAAAAAACGGGATATATCGGGCTAAAACCCTTTCATGACAATTCTAAATCACGAATTGAAACTCGCCACAATTCAAAATTCATGGAATTATATAATTTTTGTTGAACTCCTTCAGAGTTCTTTTCCAATTGGACTTTGTGTCCATGGGTTGGCAGCCATGGTTATTATTGTCTCATCCCTTCGGGATTTGATATTGGCAACTATCAAATACAATGTTGCATTTATTTGCTTCTTTTTTCATCAAGGAAAAAGAAGATTGTTAGTTTTAATCTACCTACTACAATTCATATAGAACCAAAATTCATTTAGAGTCAATAGTGAGCAAAATCTTATATCTTCAATGTAGTGAGATTATCCGTGTTTTCAGGAAAAAATTCGTGTACAATCCCATTTATTCCAAATAGACTATAAAAAAAATTATGTATTATCCAAAGTCCGGACATCAAAATAGTTCATGCCCGCCCGTTGCGCAGCAGCAATTCCCATTGATCCGTCTTCAAAAACGAGACAGTGTTTTGGTTTCACACCCATTTTGTAAGCGGCATAAAGAAAAATATCAGGATTGGGCTTACCGGGAACCGGATCATCGGCTGTAATCACAATATCAAAATATTTATCAGCGTTAATGGCCTTCAGGGAAGTCATCACATTCTTCCTTGCGCCACCGGATGCCACTGACATTTTCAATTTGCCATGATATTTTTTGACTACTTCCAGAACTTCCGGCACCGGTTGCACTTCTTCCAGTTTTTTCAGACTTTTGGCATGTTTTCTGGTAACGAATTCATCGAGATCAATTGTTTTCTCCACCTTGTGGTCTTTTAAATATTCTTTTAGTGTTTCTTTGATCGGTACGCCGGCGTGTCTTTCCAGGTAAGCGGTGGAACAGGATAGGCCGTATTCGGCAAAGGTCTCGTGCCAGGCTTCCCAGTGTTTCGGCATTGAATCCACCAGCGTTCCGTCACAATCAAAAATAAGTCCTCTTATGGCTTTATCAATTTTTATCATGTTTTCTCCTTCCAGGCCCATAAAATAATCATCAGCAGGGACAATTTCACGTTAAAAATAATCAACCTCACATAACAAAATATATTCCAATAAATCTATTTTTAAACTGTTGATTTTTTTGTAATATATCAGGCTAATGATAAATGAAAACAGTTCGAATTATGGGAATTATTCAAAAGAAGTACGTAGCACACCCCCGCTTAGTAGGTATTATTGGCGCCAAACATGGTGAAAAGATAAATTTCATGACCGCCGCCTGGCATACTTACGTTTCAATCAAGCCGCCCTTATACGGCGTTGCAATCGGCAACAACACCTACACTCACGAATTGATTGAAAATTCCGGAGAATTTACAATCTCCTTTCTCTCTGTTGATCATATTTTAAAAATTCACAGCCTGGGCAAACTGACCGGGCGTATCTACAACAAAATTGACCTGGTAAACTTAAAATTGAGCACCGGTGATAAAGTTTCCACCCCCCATATTACAGAAGCCTACGGTGTTTTGGATTGCCGAATCAGCCAAAACATCCCAACCGGTGACCATACATTTTTTATCGGTGAGATACTGGGCTGTCATGGTGATGAAAAAGTCTTTGACAAAGACGGTATTATTTATACAGACAAGGCGCGGCCCACCATGTACCTGGGAAAAAATAACTATATTACCACCGATCAAAACTCAGAAAAACACTTTGCTTTGGACGAATGAAAAGATTCATTGTATTTATACTAATTTGTTGCTTCCTGACCAGTGCCTTTGCCGGTGAATTTTTAAACAACCAACGCCTTCATTATCAGAATTCATTTTCAAATTGCCTGAACTATAAAAATCACCGGGATTTGCTATGGGTTGCCGCTCTGGCTTTGCCCGCCAGCTTTTTCCTGGACCGGCCGGTACGGGACTTCGCCCGTGACCATGGATTTTACAGTGATGAAATCTCCAATATTGGCGACGAATTCGGTCACAGAAAGGGATATTACGCCACTGTCGGTGTAATGGCGTTATATGACCTGATCTCTCAAAAAGAATTGCGCCAAAGCCTGGCTGAAATTCGCCTGGTGGCCGAAGGCCTTATTGCCGGCCAAATGGTGGTTGACCTTCTCAAATCCACATTTCGCAGAGAGCGTCCCAATAAAAAAAATTTGCGTTCCTTTCCTTCGGGACATTCCGCCGGAGCCTTTGGACTGGCAAGCTGTTTAAATGGTATTTACGGGAAAAAAATCGGCATTCCCGCTTATGCTATGGCATTTTTCGTGGCCTCCAGCCGGATCCATGATGACAAGCACTATCTTTCCGATGTGATCGCCGGTGGATTGGTGGGAACAATCATTGCCCGGGGATTTGTTATTAATTATCAAAAAAAATGGAATATCATTCCGGAAATTCATAACCATCAAATATCAATGAATTTAACCATTAACTTTTAGGAAAACTTATGGAATTAAGGGAACTGGGATTAACCGATTGGTATTTATCAGCACTGGAAGAACCACTTGAAAGAGATATCGAAATTGCACGGGTGATTACCGTAAACAAAGATAATTATACGATCCACACGGGAGCAGCAGAGATCATTGCGGAAATTACCGGCCGTATTCGCTACAACGCCAGATCGAAAATGGATTTGCCGGCTGTGGGAGATTGGGTAAAAATCCAACAATTCGAGGGAAATTCTCCGGCGATTATCACAGACCTTCTGCCCCGCAAAACGGAATTGAAGCGTAAGACTGCCGGCCGCCGCGTGGAATACCAGATGATCGCCAGCAATATCAATACTGCTTTTGTTATGCAATCTCTGGACAATAATTTTAATATCAATCGCATGGAACGCTACCTGACCATGATCCACGAGAACAATATTGATTCAGCCATTCTGTTGAGCAAATCCGACCTCCTTACAACAGAGGAATTACAGGAGAAGATCGACAAAATCCGCACCCAGGGAATAAAGGCTAAAATACTAACTTTCACCAATAAGGACGAAAAAAGCATTGACCGGATTCGTGACCACCTGGAAAAAGGTCAAACCTATTGCCTGCTGGGAAGTTCCGGCGTCGGCAAAACCACTTTGCTCAATAACCTGGTGGGAGAAGAATTATTTGCTGTCGGTGAAATTCGCGAAAAAGATCAGAAAGGCCGCCACACCACAACTAATCGCAATTTGGTGGTCCTTCCCGATGGCGGGATGCTGGTGGATACACCGGGAATGCGGGAGCTGGGGAATATTGAATTGACCGAAGGTATCAGAAAAACCTTTAATCAAATTGAAGAATTAAGTCATCACTGTAAGTTTAAAAACTGCAGTCATACCCAGGAACCCCAATGTGCTGTTTTGAAAGCTCTGGATGAAGGGGAGATCAGCGAGGATCATTATAACAATTATATCAAATTAACCAAAGAAAGCCGCTTTAATAAAATGTCTTACCTGGAAAAACGCCGGAAAGACAAAGAATTCGGAAAAATGCAGAAACGGGTAGTTTCGGAACTAAAAACCAGACGGAATGATAAATGAAAAAAAGCCTCATTGCTGAGGCTTTTTTTATTAATTGGGCAATTTATCTTTTTTGATCATGGGTTGGCCGGGAAAACCGGTTGTCATTTTTCCGCTCTCGGGAATTTTCCCATAATTCGCTTCAAATTTTTGAATATTTTCCTGCAGGGTTTTTACAAAGTTTTTTGCGTGAATCGGTGTCATGATCACACGGCTTTTCACTTTTGCTTTCGGGCGTCCCGGTGTGATCCGGGCAAAATCCATAATAAATTCCGCGCCCGAATGGGAAACAATCGTGAAATTGCTATAGGTCCCGTCGGATTGCTCTTCAGGAATTTCTACCTGCAACTGTCTCTTTTTATCTTTATTTTCTTCCATAATAGATCCATTCTAAAATTATACTATTTTCTCTGTTAATTATTAATCAGCATTTTTGCTGGCTTTTTCTTCTTGATTATCATCATCTTCTGAAGAATTTGCATTGCCGGGTACTTCATCATCTTCGATAGCAACTTCATCCTCAAAGATATTCCAGGATTCCTGTTCAATGGTATCTTCGTCCAATCCTTCATTGAGTTCGGTGTCATCTTCGAACTCGTTCCAGATTTCATTTTTTGCATCGAATTCATCGGGTGTCAAATCTAATTCTTCACTGTCATCTTCATTCATGACCATCATTTCATCGCCATAAACATTCAGATCCATGAAGTCCACATCTTCCACAATATCATAATAAACAAGAAGTTCTAAAAAATCGGCATATTTACGATTTCTGAATTTTGTCTTACAATGGGGACAAACCAAAGATTCTCTAAGACTCTCTTCACTTAATTCAAATCCACATGCCGGGCATACTAAATCGTCCATTTAAACTCCTTTATTTTGCGGCGCTAATATATGATTCAGTAAATAGAGTGTCAAGGTTTTTCTAGAATTATTTTCAAATCTGATAACTTGCGCAAAATCATATTGTTAGTAATTTTGTCACCTCTATATACTGAACACTGCCATCAACACTTCAAAAATTTTCAAAGATCAATTTCTTAATTTGAAAGTAGTCCAACTATATTGGTTTTAAAATTTAATTGCAATTCTTTTTTTAACTTTTTAACAGGATTTCAAAAAAATCAGTAATCAATTGATAAAAAGATAATTAAGTAACATTTTTTTTCATGAAAGCCATTCAATTTTAGTAGCAGTTAAAAAAATTAAACAATCCTTATAAAAAATCAATATTTATAAATTCAAGATTTTAAAAAATCCAATCACTTCTTTATTCTATGTGAAGATGAAATTGTTCCCCGACAATGGATTCGCACCTACAAATTTCCGGAATATAATTCCGCGATCCTGTTCGGCTGATAAAAGAAAGGTTGCGCTATAGAAAATTTTTAAAAATAAGCGCTTCGGCGGCGGCCACCACGCTCTTCATACTTCAGATCACTGAGTACCGGCGCTTTGACACTGATCAGAAGGGAATACTGCTTGCCATACCCGCTGGGTGTCCAGTTGAAGGACATACGCCAGCAATGCAGGTCGCGCTCCACTGAAAATTGCTGACCATAAAGTATCCGTTCCATCAGGTCCACACTGGCGCTGTAACTGATCTTCCAGTTTTTGGTGAGATTCAGTTTGGCGCTTATTCGCATATTAAACCGTTCCGATTTATTGTCAGGATTTGTTTTGGACATATCATAATTAAAATTCATGTTGGCGGACCAGAGATTACTGGCTTTTGTAGTAGTTCCGCCAGTCTCCGCGGTGGAATCATCCGTCGCGGCGCTACTTCCAAAATCACTGCTTTTTATTGAAATACCAGTGGAAGCCCGCAATGTTGTCAGGCGCGGAACAGGAACAGAATAAATTTCATCATGCCATTCATTAATTCGCCTGCGCCGGTCCGTGTCATACCGATAAGGATCATGGATCATACTGAAATCCAGGTTCAGATTCTTCAATTTTGTCCGGATGGAAGTCCTGATCTCTGACCAGTTCATACTGTCAGCGGCAAAATTGTGGTTCATATTCACATTCATTGTGAAAAGGTCAAATTTATTTTCTTCCCCGTCTTTTTCTGTTTTGGCCTGAAAATTATTGCGCAGGGAAATGGACATGGTTTTGGATTCGCTGGAGGGTGTGGAACCAATCAATGTATTCTGAAAAGGATCGTATTTTAATTCTCTTTCCTTTTCATCCTGATAATGGGTCACATAACCGGGATCCCAGCCAAAAAGATCTTTGGTAAAATCGGGGCGATAACTCATATTCACAGATGGTGTCAAGACATGCCGCACAGCCCGCAAGGCGCCAATTTTTACAGGAAATAAGCCATATATTTTAGTATTTATTCCCACTGACATACTTCCAGTATGACGCGGAAAAAAACCTGTTCGTGTGACTGTTTTCACCGCTCCTTCTTCGACTATAATATTTCCTGTCGAATCATAAACCGGTTTCTCCATTTCAAATATCCAGTCCTCCTGCAAACTGATATTTTGATTGACGGAAAAATAGGAGAATAATTTCTGGGAACTATTAATGGAAATGTTATTTTCCACACCGTTCTTGACTTCATTTTTTTTCTGCCATTTAAAAACGGAATCATTTTCAGCCACACTTTGATAATAAATATCCTGCTTATTTCTCAATTGTGAACTGATGCTGTATCGTATTTCATTGTACCATTTTGCTTCACCGGCTGACTGGCCTTTGCGCAGGGGTATCAGCCGCTCTGTGGAGCGACGTAAACTCAGGCTGGGAAAGGTTCGGGTGACATAGGCCTGTTTCATACTGGCCCTGTTAGGCTCTGTTTTGATTTTTTCCGTGGCTTGAAGATTGATGGTTTGTCTCATATTGCCGGATAAGGAATAAGGCCGGTTTCGCCATTTTTTGGAATAGGTGGCATTACTGATCAATTGCTGATTCAGCCGGTTTTCCAGATCGATGGCATTCTTTTTCATGTACTGATCCTGGTTGACAAACTCGCCATTGGCGCGGAAAGAAGAAGTGGGCGAAATATTGTGATTATGATTTATTTTCAGCCGCCATATCCGCTCGGGATAATCCTGTAACATCATGTCGTGGTATGAAACAAAAATATTTCCATCGATTTTGTACCGTACTTTATACCGGTTTCTAACATTCATTCGAATGCCTTTTTTATCAAAAAAATCTGTTGTCAGTTTGAGGTCAGTATAATCATTGACCACCCAAAAATAACCCAGTCCACGCAAATAATTTCCCACATTGCTGTTGTTTCCATAAGTGGGCATTATCCAGCCGCTGCGACGTTTGCCCCCTTTATTGGGAATCACGGCAAAGGGCAGCGCCAGAAGTGGAATATCGTGAATATACATGACAATCGGTCGCGCAAAAATCTTATCTTTTTGGATCATCTTCATTTTTTGGCTTTGAAAATGAAAATGAGGCTCCACCTTGTCACAGGTGGTATAAACACCGTCATTGATATAAAAGGTTTTCTTGCCTTTTTTCTTAATATTTTCTCCATAATAATACCCATCGTCCATGTGGGTCCGCCCGTCATAGATACGACCGCGCCTGGTTTTGATATTATAAATCATCTCCTTGCCGGTAAAAGGCTCCCGTCCCTGCTGAACCATTTGCGGCCAGGAGGAGTCCAGGGAGTCAGTTGTAGTCGTATCATCGGGATAAGCATAGAGTAGATTTTCATTCCACATCACCCTGATTTTTCCGGCTGTCAGCTCAGCATCCTCATAGGCTACAGAGGAATTTTTAAGTAAATCGGTCTGACGGTCCTGGATATAATAATCAATTCGTTCGGCAGCATAAACAACTGTTGTATCCATACTCCGGTTCGATTCATGGGGTACAAATTTTCCCTGGGTACCGCCAATGACTGTGATTTCATTGAGGGATTTATTATCAAACTGCATTACCACTGTATCCCCGCTGGCACTGTTGGTTCCCTGGATGACCGAATCCTCAGTGACATTATAAAAACTGGTGGCCATGCCGGAAACCCGCAGCGAATCAATATTGCCCTTCTCAAAATAGATTTCCATTTCCTTACCGGTCATTTCATCACGAACCTTAACAGAATCCCGGACAGTCTGTAAGGTGTCATCTTTTGCAAAGGGCAAAAATGCGGTGCCGGTTGAAGTAGCGATCGCCCGTCCGATAATGTGAATATTATTGATCTCTCCTTCCCTTAAACGGGCTTCAATTATTTCTCCCTTCAGTGTCTGGTCTTCATTCAATACTTTGGGATTCCCGGTGAGTATAATGGTTTCCGTGGAATCGTTGTAGTTGGCGCTGTCGCCATAGGCTACAATATCTTCCTGAAAAATCCGTACATTGCCGATGCTGAGAAAGGAAGCCTCGTTCTTGTCACCGGAAATGACGTCGCCTTCAATCCGGTATTCTTCATTCCCCAAAGAATCCCTTTTGATCAGGACCGGGTTAATAAAAGCGCGCATTTCATCCTTTTCATTGTAATACAAAATACTGTCGGACTGAAGGATATTATTTTCTTTCAGGTCAATGAATTTACAATTATTGCTGGCAATGGTTTTGGACGAGTCAGCGTAAAAAGTCAGTTTCTCGGATAATAACCTGCTGTCAGCAGTTGAATATTCCACCTGTTCGAAGCCATGAACAATATCGGTTTCAGTGAAATATTCCAGTTTTTTCGCTCTGATCGTGCGCTGGGAATCCACGACTACCGGTTTGCCCATCGCCACAATCCGGTCCTCATCGTAATAATAGGTCAGTGAATCAGCCGTCAGTTTACGGTCTTCATTGGTCACAACGACGTCAATATAAAAGTCGATTTGATCTTTATAATCGTACCAATAGGCTTTCTGACAGGCGAGATTGACATCCCCTTTGCGAAACAATACATTGCCTGAGACTATTTTTACCAGTCCCCGGGGCTTCTGCTGCTGTTCCATCAAATCAGCCCGAATCAGGCGTAATTTATCATCAGCCATTACCGCCAGATAACTAAAAATGATAATTACAATTAATTTGATAAAATTTCTCAAACAAAATCCTGTTGATCCATAATTCTAAAATCAATGGATAATATATAAATTTTTTTCCTATTTTATGATGAGAATTTCCCATTCCAAAAATCAGGCTCTAGAAACTATTAAACTCTTTCAGAGTTTTGATAGTGTTTGTTCTTTTCCGTGGGTTGACACCCACGGTTATTCATATTTAATCCCTTCGGGATTAGAAGAAACTTTAAGATTGATAGGAAACCTCAGTTTTTTTGCTTCTTTTTTCATCAAGGAAAAAAGAAGATCGTTGGATAAATCTACGCACTACAATTTATATAGAACAAAAAATTATTCCCGCCTGTATAATTTATTGACGGCAGATAGCCTGTAAATCCTTAATAAATTTATCCACAGCTTTTTTTTCTGTAGCCCAGGAAGTTACCAGGCGAATGGCAGCCCGGTCTTCATCCACTTTTTTCCAGACATAGAATTCATATTTTTCAGCCAGTTTTTCAATAATATTGTTTGGTAAGACCGGAAATATCTGGTTAGACCGGGTTTCAGTAATGAACCCAAAATTCTCCCGCCTGATCGCATTCCGAATTTTGTCAGCCATTTGATTGGCATGCCGGGCAATGTCAAAATAGAGGTCATTTTTGAGAAGCTCCGTGAACATTAACCCAAATATCCGTCCCTTTGCCAGCAGTGCGCCCCGCTGCTTCATATGGAAACGGAATTTTTCTTTCAACTCTTCATTATTGATCACAATCGCCTCACCCAGTAAAGCGCCGTTTTTTGTGCCGCCGATATAAAAAGCATCCACATAAGCAGATAATTCCGGTAATGTCAGATCATTATCCCCGGCAGTCAGGGCCGATCCCAGCCGCGCGCCGTCCAGGTAAAGATACAGTCCGTTTTTTTTGCAGAACTGCGAGATCCCCCGAATTTCCTCTTTTTTATAGACCGTACCGATTTCTGTTGAATTGGAAATGAATACTAAGCCGGGAAAAACCATGTGTTCATCGGTATGTTCATCCAAAACCTGCTGAATGCCCGCCGGTGTGATTTTTCCGTCAGTGGTCGGAATGGTATTGATTTTATGGCCGGTGGCTTCAATGGCGCCGGTTTCATGCACAAATATATGACCTGTAGCTGCTGCTACAACAGATTCATAGGGCTTCAGGATTGCGGCGATCACCACTAAGTTTGCCTGGGTTCCGCCGGAAACAAAATGAACGTCAGCCTGCTGATTGCCGATTTTTTGCCGGATGATCTGTTTTGCTTCTTCACAATAGGCGTCATCACCATATCCGTCCTGCTGGATAAAATTGGTTTCTTTCAGGGCGTTCAATATTTTGGGATGAGCCCCTTCGCTGTAATCGTACCGAAAACTATATTTACTCATATTCTGTCCTTTTGTAAATTTTCCATGCCATATTTTGCCGGTTTATGTTCAATAAATCAAGGATTAAAAAATATCAAAACCTTGCGAATGGTCATTGACCTTCGCAATGGTTGTTCTAACAAACCCAATCAATCGGTTTTCCAATCTTTCTCCATGACATATCTTTGCCGGATTCCAAGGAGTTCTCCTCATAAGCACCATTTCAAAGGTCTGCGACCATTTGAAAGGTGCCACTCAGAGACCTTGCGAATGGTTGAAAACCTTCGCAATGGTTGTTCTTTTTCCCATACAAAAAGGCGGTGAACAGTCAGTCACCGCCTTTTTAAATCACCTTTTGATACTAAGTCAAATATATAAACGCTTATCCTGAATCAATTGTTCCACAATCTCCGGCACCATATACCGGATTGACAGATCATGCTGTACACGATAGCGAATATCTGTGGAAGAGAGTTCAATCAAGGGTGTGTTCAGAATCCGGACACGGTCAAGAATTGTTTTCTCGACATTTTCAAAGTTATAATTTGACCGCGCCATGACCACGACCCGGCAACTATCAAGGATTTTTTCAGGCTTTTTCCATTGATTGAAATTCACCAGGCTGTCCCCGCCAATCAGAAAATAGAGATCGCGGGTGGATAAGTTGAATTTATCCTTTACTTCATCGATCGTGATGTGGCTGTAGGAAGGGCCTTTTCTGAGATATTCAATATCAGAAACCATAAAATCGGGATTATTTTCCGTCGCTTTCTGCAGCATCGCGTAACGATGCTCAAAGTGAGAATAATTGGCCAGGGTTTTATGTGGCGGCCGATAGGATGGTACAAAGAGCACCTTATCCGCACCTAATGTTTCTTTGACAATATTTGCTAATATCAAATGCCCGTTATGAACCGGGTCAAAGGTACCGCCATAGATGCAGACCGATTTAAAACCAGCGGTTTTTTCTACGCTCTTCATCTTTCTCTTTTCTTTTTTCCCTTTCAACCTGACGCAATTCCTTATTCAGCATTTTTTCAAGTTTCTGAAGCAAATCTGTTTTTTCCTCGGTTGTGATTTCTTCTGAATCAGTGATATCTTCTCTCATCTCTTCAAATTTTTTAAAATCACGTTTCTTGATATAGCAGTAGGCTTTTTCATATTTGGCGTAGATCGCATAGTCAGTATCATAATAGGAATTCAGCATATCGTCCTGATAGATAATAGCCGCGTCCCAATGCCCCATTTTCCGGTAGATTTTACCGCTTTCATAGAGTTTTCTCCCCAATTTTGTCCGTAATTCATCGATTTTACTCTGGGCAATTTTGGCATTATTGGTATTGGGATAGGCGTCAATGAATTCCTGTAACTGACGTAGCGCTCTTTCCGTATTTGTCTGGTCACGCTGATATTTTGGGGAGAGTTCATAATAGGACATTGCGATCTTGAAATAGCCGTCAACCAGCAATTCGCTGTATTTATAGCGTTCCACCAGCTGGGTGAATTCAGAAATTGCCAACAAATATTCCTCCCGGTTATAATAACTTTCCCCGATATAATACTGGGCATCGTCAGCCAACTGGCCGCCGGGATTGTTTAAAATATAGAGCCTGAAATCATCAATGGCCTGTAAGTATTTCCCTTTTTCAAATTTTTCTTCTCCCTGGGCATAATACACATTAGTATCCTCCAGGGTTTTCGGTTTTTTGCCGGCACAATTGGCCAGCAGGAGTATAACTGTTGTCAATAAAATTAGTCTAACAATTTTCTTCATAGTCTCTTTCTTTTTCAAAACTTTTTAGAAACGAAGTGACAGGTTCAGCCCATTAACCAGGTATTTCCGGCGAACATCTGTCATCAGTGACAGATTCCAGGTGAGCTCTTTTTCCTCTGCCTTGTAGGTTTTGGCCATGATCTGAGCATGAATCGCACTGACCACGTGGTTAATGATCACAGCAGTACCGAATTGAGAGGCCATTTTCAAGGCGTTATTGGAATCTTCCCGCCGGGTCAAATAGTGATCCCGTTTGTCACTGACAGTTGAATCGGTTTCAAAATCTTCCCAACCATAAGAAAATTGATTGTATTTTCCAATATTTTCGTAATAATCCCGGTTTTTGATCGGTTCAATTATGGCATCCCCTTGCATAACAGCGATAGAATCCTGAAGATCAGCAAATTCAGCCCCGGTTTTAATCTCAAAGATATCACTTTCATTACCATCCCAAACATATTCGCCATTTTCATATGTTTTAATGATTACATGAATACCGTGGGAACTGGGAGAATTGCTACCGGTATTCCAGTCGCTATATGTCGAGGCCCATTCTTCAAGATTCCAATGCTCATCAGCATACTCTTTATATTCTTCTTCAATATCCTGGCCCTGATTTTTTTTGGAAAAATGCATTCCCCAAAAAAGCGCTTCCATTCCGATAAATCCGATGGCCCGTCCCCATTTACCGGTATACAATTCACCGGCACCCGGCACAACTGCTGACATTACGAAAGCCAGGCCGGGGGATTTTTCATAATCAAATCTGACGCTGTCCGCTTCATAGGAATCTTCATTCTCATATTGCATTGCCATAAGTTGTTGTTTTGGGGCGGATGTATTTTTAAAGGCTTGCATGTCGAAATTTTGACCCAATGCCATCATTGGTAACAAAAATACAACACAAAATAATAAAACCAGCTTCTTTAACATAAGTATCCTCCTTTATAGTCCAAATAATATGGTTAGATAAGTTCTCAGTTCGTTTCCATATTCATTAATATTATCTTCCTGATCAATGACTTCGATTTTATCAAAGCCATAAGCCATATCCAGTGAAATGGCAGTGGGATATCCGTAAAAGGAAAATCCCGAAAATCTTAGTTCCACACCTGCATCGCTCTTAAAATCCTTGAGCAGATTATTGGCGACACCGGAAAAATCATTCATCACACCGTCCCAATGCAGGTCTTTATAGCCCGGCACCTGGCTCCAGGCATTGCCGGTTTCCACAAAAGTCCCGATAAAGGCGTTTTGCAGATTGAAAGGCCCGAGACGGTAATTCTTCTGTTTAAAAAGCGGGTAGCGGAAGGTGTATTCCAGCGTAAACAAATTACGGCCTTCAATGGCATAGAAAGGGTAGCCGCGCAATCCCGGCGCGCTTCCGGCGAAAAAATTAAAGAATGAATCAATGTCCGGATTCGATATCCAGCCGGCCTGCCAGCCTAAATTTCCCACCAGTTCCGAGCCGAAATATTTGTGATGCCATTTCCCTTCATGTTCTATTTTCCAGTAATTATTCTTACGAAAAATCTCTTTCAGTGTTCCATAATCTTCATGAATACCGAATTCTTCCAGAAATTTATCATAATTCCGGTAAAAAATGGTTTTTAGTTCCAGTCCGTTATCCGGATTTGTCTCTTTATTTACTGTTGGCAGCATGGCATCCATGTCCCAGGTGAGCATAAAATTGAGCCCCTGGTAATAATCATAGGTAAAGCCATTGGTGTAAATTTTTGCATCCTCAAAGGTCTGGTCCACAGTGGTATTGTATCTTGATAATGAGACATCTAAGCGCAAATTATGAATATCCGAAAAAGGCCGGGTGGCGCCGACAATTAATTGCTGCAGGTGAAAATGGAAATCAAATTTTCCCGGATGTCCGCTTACCAGGCTTTTTTTATTGTAAAGTCCGCGGGAGATATCATAATATTCCAAAAATATTGTGGGCTCCAGCTTTTTATATTCCAACAGGGCGGCGACATCATGCTCCATATTCTTATTGATGGACGCGCCGCCAAAGAGATTGAACTGATTGAGTATCTCCGATGTGAAAAAATAAAATCCCGGTTTTGCGGTTCCATAATCGATCATCAATTTCGGCAGCACAAAAACTTTCGAATAGCGCATTGCGTATTCATTTTCTTCCACATCGGGAAGGTCTTTAATTTTCATCATCGGATAATGCCGGGTTTCGTAATCTTCCAAATATGTAGCGTTCTCATCATCAACCGGTTGAAATTCCTTCAGATAAGCAATCTTATATTTAGAGTTTTCGAAATGTGAGTAGGCCAACTCGCCCTTTGTATTAACAGCGGGCATAAAAGCGCCGCCTTTAACATTGGTGACCTGCTGGATTGTTCCCTTGTCCAGGGACTTGCGATAAATATTAAAAATACCTGTGCGGTCAGCAGAATAATAGAGCCATTTTCCGTCGGGGCTAAAGTAAGGGTCCCGCTCATCATACTTTTCATTGAGCATGGCGGTCATTTCCAAAGATTCCATATCCAGCAGTAATATATCACGGCCATGATTGACAGTCATATCAAAAGCGATTGACTTATTGTCTGCCGAATAATGCAGATTGTGCACCTGGACGCCATTATCAAATTCCGCCAGCACTTCTTCTGTCATATTTTCTTTTTCATCTGCCAGTGTCAATCGGATAATCTGAAATTTTCCATTGGCACTATGAACGAAGATCAATTGGTTTTCATCTTTGGAAAGCGCCGGATTTTTGGCCCGGCGATTCTCTGTCAATTGAATTTCTTCTTCTTCCTTCAGGTCATACTTGTAAATATCATTGAAAACCGAGCCGCGCTTGTTGGGCTTACTCTTTTTTGAATAATAAAGATAGCGGCCGTCATTGCTGATTTCGGTTCTTGATTTTATCAATGGCGCGATCATTTTATCTTTTTTAGTATTAATATTGTAACGGTATAAAGAGGTCAGTGAAAAAAAATCGGTTCCCTTGCTGGAAAGATAATAGATCTCCTCATCATTGGCCCAATTGGCGTAAAGTTGGGAAATTCCCTCTTCCAGAATATTGTCACCCACCTGCAATTGACCCCGAATATTTTCGGTGTACTGATAATAATTTTTCGTTAAGTGGGCTTTCCATTCGGCATATACCTCTTCACCGGATTTGCCAACCACTTTTTTCATTGCGCTGTTAATACTGAATTGAAAAGGATTGGACAGTTCATGCATTAATTTCGGCAGGACTTCCGGCCCGTAATTTTCCGCGATGAATTTTGTCAGGCCATACCCCTGGTTGTAAACAGATTCGCTGCCGATGCCGTATTTCCCGAAACTCTCCATTGCCTGAAATGACAACAGGTTATTGTTAAAAATACGGTCACGAATGATCATATCACGATGAGAATCCCAGAAATCATTGCTGGAACCGGGATACTGGTATTGCGCCACACCCTCCGCCAGCCACATGGGAATGACCACTGTGGGTATCGGATAGGATACTATCACATTGGGGTATCCCCGCACCACATCTTCACGCTTCTCCTTTTCATAGCCCATGTACTGGAGATAAAAAGCGGGAATATTCCGTGACGCTTTCATGGTTTTCTGCAGGGTAACGATGTGGGCGAATTCATGGGTGATCACATTTCGCAGCCAACGATGCGCGCCACGCAGTTCAAAGTCCAGCGCCGACGCCCAAATATCGATTTTGTTATCAAAATAATAGGCCGCGCCATTGGCGATATCATCGGTATCCTTAATGATCAGTTCGGTTTTGTCACTGGGTTCAAAGTCATAAAAATCCGTTACCAGCGGATAGATGGTTTCAGCGATTTTAGCGGCTTCTTTGGCCGTCCACTCCGTACCGTCATGATAATGCACAAAAAAATGCTCCGTCTCAAAAGTCAACCATTCCAACTCCGGATGATTGTAATCGGAAAACTGGGCAAAGGATGAAAGACTGAAAATTAGTATTAAAAATAGTATTCTGAATTTATTGTTCACAAATTATCTCCAAATTACTTAATGACCATGATCTTGACTGTTTTGGTTTCGGTTGTCCCGCCCGTTTCAGCTTTGACAATGGCAAAATAAACACCACTCTGAACATCAGTCACATTCCAGGTAATTTCATTGAACCGGTTGGTCTGCGGATCAGATTGGTTAAATTTCTTGATATGTTGTCCGGCCATATTAAAAATATTGACCGTTACATCACAATCTTCTGTCACAAAATAGCGAATATAACTTTCATTTTCTTCCACCGGATTGGGCCAGCAAAAGGTTTTCTTTTTGTTGAGCAGCGCCTCGTTTTCCGGTACATCTGCAACCGGATCATAGGAGTAATAATAGCTGTTATTATCAATTCCCTGTTTTCCCCAGGATTGCTCTGTCAGGCTGTTTTCTGAGACCATCACACTGCCCATCTGACCATTGCCAATAGAAAGGAAATAGGTCTCATCTTCAAGATTATATAAACCGGAAAAACGGGCCATTGGTGTAATCGTCGCCATGTGTGACAATATATCACCCTTATGATCAAAGGTGATAATCCCGGTATTTTCAATAAAGGCCACAATTTCCTGGCTTTTCGAATTGTCATCCAGGTTCATTGCAAATAGGGATTCTCCAAAATAATTGCCCTGAAACTGATTTGGTATATCAACAGGAAAATTGGCTAACAATATTAGATTTTCGTCAAAAGCGTAAATTTTATTTGCCGTTGCAACCACAATATCATTATTGCCGTCACCATTGATGTCCGCAATAACCGGATTTGACCGGCATTCAAGTGGAATTTCATTAACTTCAAAGTCATCAGAGATAATATTCTCTAACAGGAAGAGATGTCTATCAGTGGTGACCACAGCGTCAGTCAGATCATCGTGAAATTTGGCTAATGCAAAATTGTCTGCTCTTTCAGAATCCGGCAGGTCAAATTCAGCGATATTGATCGCGTTAATATCCACAGTTGACGACCATACCTGGCCATCTTCCAGCAGATAGTAAAATTTCTGTTCGCCAAAACCAATCTTATTTATCTTGTAATCAAACTCATAATAGCTCATTTCCTCATCCTGAAACCGGGCAAGATGGTAGCCGGTGGCCGTATTGGCGCCAAAAATCAATGATTCCTCATAATATTGCAGATTTGAAGTGATTTCCGTATTCACCAGTTCCATGTCCTCTTCACGGGAAATTTCTCCATCGTCATCCAACTCATAGGATTGGATTTTCA
>CAYYMT010000004.1:36462-54419 GCA_964472715.1 uncultured bacterium
AAAACTACCGCTCTTGTTGGCAAACCCAATGTAAAAATTCATTCTTTCGCCGCCGGCACCAATGCTGTCGATACGAATGCCTGTAGACATGCGATCATTGCTGTTTGTGTTGGGAAAGGTGTATTCAGTGAATCCAACGAAAGATTCATCATTTTCTTCATAAAAATCTTTATTAACGTCCCAGAACCCTTCATTGGTGGCAAACCAGGCGTCATAGCCCCAGCCATTGTGTACATCGGAGAACATATTAGCCGCCGGAAATCCTATATCCACCGCGCCATCGCCTTCTTCCAAATGAACACCTTTTCGCTCACGGTCATTATTGACACTGTTGGTGCTCAGATTGGCATTGATGACAGTCTCATCAATATGCCAGATCAGCAAGCCGCTCCCCGGCAGTCCGACATCATAACGGGGCACTGACAATAACACACCGGTTTCTTCGGAAATCTCGGCGCCGATGGAATCCTTAACCAGCGGTAATACAGATGGAAAATTCGCATCTTCCGGGCCGGCTTCATATTCGGCATTGCGAATACTGTCCAGATTCCAGCCGGGCCGGAGAAAATTATTGCGGTTTTCCACTAAAAAATATTCATCTTCGTCAATTTGGATTTTCCAGGCCAGAGTGTCGGATTCGGATTCCGCGTGCGCCAGATTTACCGGTGTACTGGTTTTGGCTTCCACAGGATCGATCCAGCCCATGTATTCACGAATCCAGGCATTGGGTATGGCCGGAACAAGGCCATTCAGATTAACTGAGCCCTGGTCCATCATTTCCCATCGTCCGGCCCCGGGGTCACCGGTTTCCGTATTATACATGCCCGGAATTCCCAGGTAAAACCCAAACATAAAAGCAAAAGTACCATTTAATCCGATCTGATAATCAAATGCGCTGTCAGTATTAAAAACTTCATCCCAGCGTTCATAAAGCGTATGGTTTTGGGTTTCCGGCAGGATGATGCATTCATTCAAAAAGGTGTTGCCGTCATCAACTGCAATGCCCTGAAAATTTGGTTGGTCGCCCATCGCTTTTTCAATATCGTCGGCATTCAGATAGGCCGAGGGAATGTCGTAGGGTGTAATATCCAGGTCAAAGGAAAAGTCCTGGCCGACGCCGGCATGAAAGATCACCACCACGTCATAATCGGAAAAATTCACCGATTCATCGGCAATTGTAACAGCTTCAATAAAAAGTTCCGCCAAACGGATATCAATGGAATCCTCTTCTAAAAAAGGATGATAATAATCCATTTCTCTGGATAAGGTAAAAGTTTCACTATCCTCCAGGGGATATACTTCAGAATTTTCCGGATCAATGGTAAGATTGCCATTACTGACATGATCATAAAAATTGGCTAAAGAGCGGATATGATCGTAAAAATAAGCGCGATTATGGGGCACCGGATCGACTTTGAAGCGGCTGTTCAGCGTATCAGCGGTTTCCGCTTCATAAAGAAAGGTTCCGTCACCGGTGGTTACATCTTTGTCGTCTTGCTGAAATTCCACCCGCAAGGCGCATATCCGGATATTGTCAAGGTCTTTTTTACGGCTCATTGCCAGTGAACGATTACCCTTTTTCAGGGGTACAACATTGCCGGCTATTGCAAAATTGCAAAAGAGCAATGTTGTAAGAATATATAATGTATATTTTTTCATATTGTGATAGTTCTTTAAATATTATGCTACAGTGTCATACTGATTGAGAAAAACATCGTGTTGGCGCGGGGGTGTCCGGATTCACCATAGGTATAACCAAAGTCCGCACCCAGGCCGGCGATTCTTAAACTGGCGCCAAAAGTCAGGATCGGCAGACCGTTATCCAGGCGAATTTCACCTTCTTTGTCATAAATACCACCCATTCTGATGGCGAACTGGCTATTGTACCAGTATTCCACACCAAAATTGTGGACCAGGGATTCAAGTTCATTGGACAGGGAACCATCATCAGTGTCGCCGTCTTCATCATTTTCGCCCAGACCATCATGTTTGGAATCATACACCAACAGCCAATCATCTACCCATGAGGTAAATATGGCTTTGTACCAGGGATCGGTATGAGCGCCTTCACGCTGGCCGTCTTCATTATATTCGCCACCGGGATTACGATTACCGTCTTCATCCCAGCCACCGACCAACTGGTCACCATCAATATCCCGGTCAGGATAAGAGGCTACCAGCAACTTATTAATATCATAGGTAATGGAAAACTTGTTGTGTTTGCGATAAATATCATACTTCAAGCCAATTTTCAGGTTGGTGGGCATCGGGTCAGCCTGCTCAACATCGACAAAAGATATTTTATTACCGATATTGGCGATATTGGCGCCAAAGGTCAGGTTTCTCAGCAAAAATTCTTTTTTCATATAGCCAATATCAAAGGCAAAGTTTGTTGATTGACCACTGCCTTTTTCCCTACCCGCCAGGATACTTGTTAAGTGCTGGTGGATAATTTTAAAATTACCCCCAAAAGAAGAGGTGCGATTCAACCGGGTTCCGTAGGAAAGAGAGGTGGATACCATATAGGACCGAAAGGTTCCCAAATTATTCCCCTGTTCATCAGTAGCAGTCTGTTCACCGAGATTCATTAATGAAATATTACCCCCGAAGGTACCAACATCTTCCACATAATGACGGTAGGCAATAAAATCATAATAGAGGTCATCAGCCAGGTTGGGTAACCACTGAACGTGCATCAGGGAAAGCTCTCGGCCGCCTAAAAAGCCCAGTCCCGCAGGATTATAATAGGTCGCGTCGGCATTGTCAGCAACCGCAACTCCGGCCTCTCCCATACCACAGGCACGGGCGCCCGGATTGATCAACAGCCAAATAGCACCGGCTTCACTACTGGCAAAAGCATTGGATAATAAAATAGAAATTATCACAAGACTAAAAAATATACGTTTCATTTAAAATTCCTCCTTGTAATAAAAAACCGAATGCATTAATTCGGTATATAAAGATTTAAAGAATTTACAGAAATTTTCTAAAATTAAATGTAAAATTTAAGTTTATTTGATTTGATATTAGAAAATACAGAGAATAATTAGCAATTGTTTCGTTTTCTTTTTTCTCCTAAAAAATTTGTCGAAATTACATCAAAAAAGTTCATAAATCAAGTTAAATCAGGATTCCGGACACTTTTCCGCTTTTTCTATTAGCAATATCGGGATATTGTCTTCAATCTTAAATAACAATTCGCAATTTCTGCAAGTCAATCCCGATTGATCCGGTTTCAGTTCCAACCGGCCTTTACATTTCGGGCAGGCTATTATGTCCAGCATTTCTTTATTCATAAAATCCTCTTGTATACTAAAGTCAGCCCGCTTTGTTCCTTATTCGTCTTTGGAAAAATGTTCGATCTGATCACGGAATTCATTGATATCTTTAAATTTTTTATAAACCGATGCGTAGCGAATATAGGCCACATCATCATATTTTTTCAAATAGTCCATCACCAGTTCGCCGATGAAAGAAGATTTGACTTCCGTACTTCCCACATCTTCGACTTTTGAGACGATATTTTTAATAATGTGTTCGATGATATCCGAGGAAATCTTCCGTTTGTTACAGGCAATCTTGAGGCTGCGCTCCAGTTTCGTGCGATCAAATTCCTCGCGGCTTCCATCATTTTTGATCACAGATACCGGTGTTTCGATGACATGCTCATAGGTGGTAAACCGGTGGTGGCAATCACTGCATTCCCGTCTGCGGCGAATGGATTTGCCCTTCTGGGCAGAGCGCGAATCAACGACTTTGATATCTGTGGAGGAACAAAAAGGGCACTTCATTTTAAACCTTTATTCCCTGGTAAAGCGGGAACTGATCACAGAGTTCCTGCACATCTTTTCTGACAGATTCCAGCACTGTTTCATTTTTGTGGTCGGCAACCACACGGTGGATAAAAGCGGCGATCTTCTTCATCTCTGCTTCTTTCATACCGCGGGTCGTCAGAGCTGCGGTTCCGATACGAACACCACTGGTAATAAATGGACTTCTTTTATCAAAGGGGACCATATTTTTATTGGTGGTAATGCCGGCCTCTTCCAGCGCATTTTCAGCGGCCTTTCCGGAAACATCTTTGTTGGTAAGGTCAATTAAAATCAGATGGTTATCTGTCCCGCCGGACGTCAGCTGAAAATCCATGCTGAGCAGTCCTTCCGCCAGGGCTTTGGCATTATCCATAACTTGCTGTGCATAACTTTTGAATTCAGGTTTCAGCGCTTCGCCGAATGCCACCGCCTTGGCCGCGATAATATGCATTAGCGGGCCGCCCTGGATACCGGGCATGACGTTGGAATCAATGATCTCTGACATTTTTTTGACACGGCCGGATTTTCTCGCTACCACACCCAGTGTATTTTCATAATCTTTGCCCATTAGTATCAGGCCGCCACGCGGGCCGCGCAGGGTTTTGTGGGTTGTCGATGTCACCACATGACAGTGGGGCAAGGGGCTGGGGTGGAGACCGGCGGCAATTAAACCGGCCGGATGGGCCATGTCAGTCATCAGGAAAGCGCCTACTTCATCGGCGATTTCACGAAATTTAGCGAAATCAATAAATCGCGGATAAGCGCTGGCGCCGGCCACGATCATTTTGGGTTTGTGTTCCCTGGCTTTCTGAGCCAGATCATCATAGTCAATTCTTCCGGTTTCTTTTTTCACTCCGTAAGAAACAATGTTGAAGAGTTTTCCGGAGAAATTCACCGGGCTGCCATGGGTCAAGTGACCGCCGTGTGCCAGGTTCATCCCCAGAATTGTATCACCGGGTTCCAGAAAGGAAAAATAGGCCGCCATATTTGCCTGTGAACCGGAGTGGGGTTGTACATTGGCGTATTCCGCATCAAACAATTTCCTGACCCTGTCGCGGGCGATATTTTCCGCTTTATCGACGGCGAAACAGCCACCATAATAGCGTTTGCCGGGATAGCCTTCGGCATATTTGTTGGTCATTACACTACTGGCAGTTTCCAGGACTGCCGGGCTGACAAAATTTTCTGACGCGATCAATTCCAAAGTGTTGCGCTCACGTTCCAATTCAGCTGTTACTGAATTTAGAATTTCACTGTCTTGAGCAGACAAATATTTAAATTTCATTTTGACCCTCCAAGTCTGTCATTTTCTGTACACGCCGCGCGTGTCGTCCTCCCTCAAATTCGGTAGTAACAAATTTCAACAAAGCTTTTTTGGCAATTTCGGGTTCAATAAAATCCGCGCCAAAACAGAGAACATTGGCATTATTGTGTTTTCGACTCAATCCGGCCAGAGTTTCCGAACTCACCAGGGCCGCCCGAATTCCTTTTACCTTGTTTGCAGAAATACTGACACCAATACCTGACCGGCAGATAGCCACCCCAAAAGCCTTGTCGTCTTCGGCAACTTTTTCAGCCACCCGTTTAGCATAGTCAGGATAGTCAACGGAATCCCGGCTGTCAGTGCCGAGATTCCGTATCGCAATACCTTGTGCCTGCGCAAAATCTATTAATTCTTGTTTCAGGTCCACACCACCGTGGTCAGACCCTATGTAAAGCTGTTTTATCATTATTTTGAAGCGCTTTCTTCAATCCAGTCGTAACATTCTTTTTGCGGTGTAAAATCAGTCCTGTCTTTTCCACCGGCTTCATATTTATTCATAAACCAGTCTTCATCAGAGGGGATTCTGAATTCTTTCAGATAATCCAGCCGGCTTTTCACACTGTATTCCCCCAGTTCACTGGCTTTTTTGTAATAATCATAGGCCAGTTTGTAGACCAGTTTGTCTTCAAAATCAACTTCTTCGGAATAATATTCCGCCGCGCGGTAATAAACATCTCCCATCAGTTTATTCGATGTTTTTGAGTTAGAGTTAATCTGGTAGGCGCGTTTTGCCCATTCATAGGCTTCTTCAAATCTGGTCAGGGCAAGTTGTGTTTCCACAATATTGGCGATAATATCCAAATCCCGGGGTGATAATTTCTCAGCAATATGTTTATAGGTTTTGATTACGTTTTCTTTATCATCCAGAGTTTTATAGAGAGAGCCTAACATTTCCCAGGCTTCGTAATTGGTGGGAGCCATTGTTGTAACTTTCTTCAGGACAACCACCGCGTTTTCATACTCTTTCTTTTCTTCCAAAGCTGAAGCATAATCTAATCCGTTTGTGACAGAAGGATTCTTTTCCCAGGCTTCTTTTTGTACTTCCGTCAGGTCTTTGCCCAATTTCTGATAAGCCAGCATTCTGTCGTTAATCGCCTGTTGATTGCCGGGATCAAGTTCCAGGATTTTTTCTGTCGCCCAGGTTACATCCTCATATCTGTCGGCTTGGAAATAAAGTTTTACCAATTCCTCATAATAATCAATATTGTCAGGGTCCCTTTCGGCCAGCTTTTCATACTCACGAATTTCCATATCGGTCTTACCCTGGAGGCGGTAAACATAGGCCAGATTTTTTCTCAATGCGGTATTGGAAGGTAAATATTCCAATCCACGCTGATAGGTATAAGCAGCACTGTCAAGATAGGTTTCGTCTTCTGTCCCTAATTCCCTGTAAGCCCTGCCCATATAATAAAAAATATCCTTTGCATAGGCTTCTTCGCAGTCATTTTCAATCATTCTGCGATAATTTTTAATAGTACCCCGCCAGTCCTGATTTTGATAGTAACCATAAGCAAAGCTCAGGTACCGGTCGCAGGTTCTGGCATCATAATCTTTTTTCTCCTGTGTTTCTTCGGCAGCATCCGTGGATCCTGGTTCTGTGGCCGGCGGCGGCACGCACCGGACTAAAAAGGTTACCGCAAATACGGATAGCAAAATCATAACGATTGGTTTTGTAAATTTAGTTAACATGTCATCTCCTCAATAATTGTTCTATCTTCGGAACCACAGCCCGCCGGTTGTAATTCCAAAACTAAGTTTATAAATCGACTCCCTACCGATTTCATCCTCTAAAAAACCGGAGCGGCTTATATATTGAAAACCAATATCAAGGCTACTGAGATTCATGTTCATGGGAATACCAAGTCCCATGGAAATGCCAATATCCCTGATTTGATCGTCGCCTTTGTAAAAGGGTTCTGTTCTGTAAAAAGCGCCTAACCGGTAATCAAGATTTTTCCAGTAATCTTTGTAAATCCTGTCAGAATGGACTCTTTCTATTCCAACGCCTAAAAAATAAGAATCATCACTATTAATATCATTAAAAAAGTCCACTTTATTCACAAAATCGGAATAACCTCCTAAATAATAAAAATCTGATGAAAAATACAATTGTTTTGATAACTTTTTTTGCAAAGATAAGGTAAATTTGGCCGGCAGCTTAATTTTCTTGCTGCCTATTGAACTATCGGGCCCATAATAATAGTTGATATCCGATTCATGACTGAAAACATTATGAAGGGTATAGGACATTCCCAAAGAAAAATTATCCTTCTGATACCAGCCAACTCCCAATTCGGTTTGCAGTCCCCTCATTTTTAATTTTTGGCTGTACCTGGAGTTAATACCGCCGTTATTGCCGCGGTCCAGTTCATTTTCATAATCATAATTACCGAACAGAATTTTAGATTTGGCGCCAAAACTCAGGCGTGAACCAAACTTATATCCAAAGCCCAGGAAAGCTTCGCTGATACCGCCATTATAATTGGTTTCATTATAAAATTGGATGATATCACCGTCGAAACTGACGGAATCAAGATTACTGGTTTGGTAACTGGTTCGATATTCCGGCTTTAGTCCGAAGGCAATACCGACGTAGTCACCGACGGGAAATTTCAACGCGAATCCGCCCAGGTCCGATGTTCTGAAGGAACCGGACTGGTTTTCCGCACTTTGAGTGGAATAATTCATAAATCCCTGCAGCGAAGTGGTAAAAAAATTATACCAGAAGGCGGGGTTATCACTGGTCAGGCTGATAGAATCCAGTTTCGCGCCGCCGGTATTGCCCAGTCCCTGGGACCTTACAGACAGCACACTGGCGGTTATTCCCAACCCGTTTTGCGCATAAAAAGAACTTTCTGCCGATAGCAATCCGACTAAAATTAAGACTGTTAATAAGATTCTATACTTCATAATTATTTTTCTTCTTTCACAAATAATACTTTGAGTTCCGGTTGCAAACTTGTCGGCGCATCCTTACCATAAAAATTAAACCTGGCCATGTCGACACTGCTATGGGCCGACCATAAGATCATACCCAGATTTTTATTGTAGCCGGTGGTTATACTCTGCAATTCCGAGCGAATATTGATCACCGCCACACTGTCATCAACCCCGATCTTCACACCATTGGTGGAGCTGGCAATATCATATAGATAGTCGGCATAATAATCCGCCGTATCCAGCAGCGTGATATAGAGATAAAAATCATCATTATAATCGATACACTCAGCGCGATTTATATGTAATTTCAAACGCGCCTCAGGAATGTAAACATTGGAGTCCGGTGACTCCCAGAGATCATCCAGATCAAAGTTCAATAAAACCGCCTCATTAAAAGATTGTGACACCAGCAATTGATCATTTTCTTCCGCCTGATTTTTCCGCGTCGTAACGGTTAAATCATCAGTGGCCCGGTAGGTTCTGTCGGTGGTGTCATCATTGACAACATACCGGAAATGGATACGCGGTTCATGATCCGAGGTATTCCTGGAATGTATAGACTGGAAATTATCGCCATTGGCAGGGTCCCCGGTAAACACAAATCCGGCTTCCACTGTGGCGGAGTCCATCAGGTTGTAGAATAAACTTTCATGCAGATCGATTTCACAGGTATCCTGTGCCCCGATCAGATATTGTTCTGCTACCGGTTCTTTTTCCAGATTTTCAAAATCCAGTGGGTTGTCCATATCAAAAGTTGTTTCGTCTTCCGACCAATCCAGCGGCGATGTTACCATCCAGATATTGACATAGTTATTGTCTTCATCGGAGGTATCCACCGGCAGGCTTTCTTTCGGATAAAAAATCAGGCTGAAGTCCAGCACTTCGTCAATTGTGTCAGGCAGTACCAAAAAATCCCTGAACTTCATAATTGTCAGAGACTTAATATTGTCATCTTCTCCAAAATATAACTCTGATTCCGAACTTAAATTATAATTGGATATAACAGTTCGAATTTCCATATCTTCCGCATCCATCTCTTTTTGAGAATATTCCAGGATGTTGGAATCCACAGTTTGTGTTGGAATCTTATCTTCACAGTTCAAAAACAATCCAATAAACAGAATCAGCAGGAAAATAATTTTCCATGACAGCTTATTGAATTTTGTCAATAATCTTAATGATCTCATCAGCAGCTTCTTCCCAGTTTTCATCAACAACGTCAAAGGTTGATATTAGTTCGCTTTTCTCTTTCAAAATGTCTGAAAACACTTCATCCTTTTTATACGCTTCGATCAAATTAGTTCCACCGTGATTTACAAACATCACATAATCTGCTAATTTCATAGATTCTGCCACGCAATCAATTTTTCCGTCTCTTTCCAGAGTTGTTTCGAAATCTTCCAGGCCGATCTTTTTATATTCCTCTTTGGAATAAACCCCCTGGTCGGATTTGGAATGCAACATCTGCACAACCTTTACACCGTCCAGGAATTCTTTATCAACCAGTCCGGATTCCAGAAAAATCGGCAATAAACTCATTTGCCAGTCATTGCAGATCAGCACATCCGGTTTCCAGCGCAGGTAACTCAAAGTATTTAAAGCTGCTAACGCAAAATAGCCAAAGCGAACCGAATTCTGACAATGGTCTTCATCACAATCCACATTGTATAATTGTTCTGTCGTTGGTTTGTAAAAATCTTCATGTTCCAGAAAGTAAACCTGAACCTTTGTATTGGGAATAAAGGCCGATTTTACACTGGCCGGAAACTCTACACCCATATAATTCAATGTCATGTTTCTGAGTCTGATAACTTCACGCAGGATATAACGGCGGTCACTGATAAACCCATATTTCGGCATCATCAGCCTGAAATCATATTTTCTATCAATAAATTCAGCCGGTACGCCTTTTGAAAAATTCGCCAACTGATAGCTTTCCGCAAAAGGAATAATCTCGGAAGTTAAGTAATAAATTCTTTTTGACATAATTCAACTCTTTTCTGTTTATTTTACTAGAAGCTTTATTTTTAATTGTTTCCGATCTCTAATATCAAACCAGATCATTTCTAAAACAAACTTTCCCAAGGCTCGAAATTTAACCTTTTTTAAGTTAATTTAAAAGAGCTTAATATCTGGTTTTCACGACACTCATATTTAAGATCAGTCCAATGATGACGGAACATGACAGCACAAAGCTACCGCCGTAACTTAAAAACGGCAAAGGCAACCCGGTCACCGGCATCAGTCCCACGGTCATGGCAATATTGATGACCACATGGAAAAATAATATGCTTGTTAATCCCACCACCACGAGAGAGGAAAATTTATCTTTAAGTTTATAGGCTGTTTGAAAGCTCAAAATGATCAGTAAGAAATAGAGCAGCAATACAAGGCTGACGCCGACAAACCCCCATTCTTCACCTAACACGGAAAAAATAAAATCAGTATGCTGCTCGGGTAAAAACTTTAAATGGGTCTGGGTTCCCTGGCCAAAGCCTTTACCCCACATGCCACCGGACCCAATCGCCACCTGGGACTGAATTACCTGGTAACCGGCTCCCTGGGGGTCCGCTTCAACATTGAACATGGTCAAAATCCTGTTTTGCTGATAGGAATGCAGATTATTCCAAATGATGGGGGTTGTAAAACCCAACGACAGATTGAACAGGAAGAGTACGATCAATAAAACCCAGCGCTCATGAGTGAAATAAAGGATCAATCCCAGCAAAATGACCCAGATGAAAAAAGTATAAAAATTAAAGGCTGTCAATACGCTGACCACCGGCGCGATCATTAAAAATATATGAAATAACCGGGTTTCCGCCCAAAAGAGCATGGGGAAAAGGGTAAAAATCAGGATCATCGCAGTACCCAGATCCGGCTGTTTCAAAATTATCGCGGTTGGCACCAGCGCCATTATGACCGGGATTATGAAAACCTTAAAAGTTTTTGGACTCAATTCGGTATTGGAAAGATTTCTGGCCACTGCCAGCACCATAATTATTTTCATCATTTCCGAGGGCTGAAAATTCATACCGCCGAAATTCAGCCAGCGGCTGGTTCCCGATCCGTCGGTCCCAAAAAAGTAAGGTAACAACACTAATGCGATACCAATTCCGTAAAACCAATAGGCTTTCTCAAACAAAAATTTCTTTTGAATAAAAAAGACAAAAGTCCCCACAAACAAACCAATGATCATGCGGATCATCTGTTTACCACCGGCATTTTGAAAAAATGGCTGCCCGGTATGCAGCGAAGCGCTGTAAACTGTCATAACACCAATAACTGAAAGCAGAAATACAACCACCAAAATCCCTTTGCTTGTTCTTGATAAAAATCTATTCGATTTGTTATTTATTTTTCGATAATCCATTTATTTAAATTTCCCGGCATTGTTTTTACAATATTCAAATAGTTTCTGAACCACCGGCGCGGCCGCGCTGCTGCCATGCCCACCCTGCTCCACAATAACAGCGGCAGACACTTTGATGGAATCATTTTCACCCCATCCCACAAACCAGGCGTGGTCTTCGCCATGAGGGTTCTGAGAGGTGCCGGTTTTTCCAAATACCTGCATACTGTCAACCCGGGCGCGACTGCCGGTTCCCTGCGGGGCATAGACAACTTTTGACATTGCATTCTGTATAAATTCCCAGGTGTTTCCGGAGATACTTTCAATCTGTTTCCGCTTTGGTCGCAGATAAGTGAATGTTTCACCTGTATTGTTTTTGTATTTTAATCCCAAATGAGGTTGTACAACCAATCCTCGCATGGACAATATGGAAATATATTTTGCCAACTGAATGGGTGTGGCAATCATATCTCCCTGCCCTATCACCTGGTTAAGTTTATTGCCTTCCGTCCATTTATTTTTACCATATCTGGCATCCAGATAATCACTGTCGGGACAAACACCGGGATGTTCATTGGGAAGATCAACTCCCGTCTTTTGTCCAAATCCCAACAATGCAATATATTTTGCCCAGAGGTCCACATCCATTTTTCGAATCAAATTATAAAAATATACATTGCAGGACTGTTCAATCGCCTTCTCCATATCCACACGGCCATGCCCGTACTCATTCCAGCAATGAAAATCACGGCGGCCCAGCCGGTATTTTCCGCTGCAAAAGAATTCATGGGCCGGGCTTATAATTTGATTTTCCAGGGCGGCTATGGCTGCCACCATTTTCAGCGTGGACCCCGGCGGATACAAACCATTGGTAATACGATTGTAGAGCGGCCGTTCAGGATTGTCCCGTAAAACCGACCAGTCCTCCGGCGAAATGATGCCGGAAAACAGATTCGGGGAATAGTCCGGTGAACTCACCATGGCATAAATTTCGCCGTTTTCAGGATTCATAATTATAATAACGCCGGCAAGTTCCTCCATCAGGTCTTCCGCCAGTTTCTGAAGGCCCAACTCGATGGTTAATATTAAATCTTTACCCGGTTGCGGCGGAATTTCTTCCTCGCCCTGGTAAGTGTCAACCGCCTGCCCCCAGGCATTGACCTGAATATATTTTACTCCTCTTTTGCCCCGGAGAATTTTCTCGTACTGTCTTTCAATTCCTTTCCAGCCGATCAAATCTCCCTGCTGATATTTGAAATCACGGGAGATTTCCATGTCATTTTTACTGACTTCCCTTAAATATCCAATAATGTGGGACATATTCGCTTCCGAGGGAAAAGAGCGCAAAGGCTCAAAAGTGTACAAAACTCCCGGCAACTCCAGTTTGTGTTCCTGGATTTTTGTCAGTGTTTGAATGTCAATATCTTCGGCGATCTTAGCCGGCAGAAAGCGGCCGCGCCAGTTGTTGCGCATCCGGCTCCTGATCGTTTCAGGACTAATATTGAGCAGACCGGCGACTGTTTCACAACTTTCGCCGTCAGAGTCAAATTCAAAAGGAATGACGTTTAAATTATATTGAAATTTATTGTCGGCAACGATCCGGCCGTTGCGGTCGTAGATAATTCCCCTGGGCGCTTCTGTAGGTATCATTCGAATACGATTGGAATTGGCCATCCCCACATACTTACTGTACTGCATGATCTGCAAATTGTACATTCTGACAAAAAGAACCAGAAAAAGAAAAACAATTACTGAGAAAACAAAATTTTTCCGGCCTGATGATATTTTATTATCGATAAGTTTCATTAACGCTCTGTTTGTTTGGAAAGGATAAATTCAAACAGGAAATAAAAAACTCCCGTGTATATCAGAGATGGCAGGATATATCTTACAACACGATATTGCAAACTGAGATTCATGCTGTGATAATAGATGGAGTAAAAGAGAAAAAAATGAACGAATATAACAAGCAGTACCATTGTGTAATAGGAGAAAATATTCATCTTGTTTTTTTGGTTTTTTAAAAATCCGGCTAAAAATCCGCTCAGGGTTTTTACCAGCATCGACAATCCCAGGAAAGAACTCATTCCCAGCAGGTCCAGAAACAATCCGATAAAAGCGCCGGACAGCTGGCCAAAGATCCTGCCTTCCCGCTGACCGATAAAAATAACCAGTATCAGTAAAAAATCCGGCCGGATTTTCTGAATATCCATGACCGGGCCTAAAATCCCCTGGACTGTCAGGAGAACCCCAAAGATTCCCAAATATATAATAATTTTTCTGATCATCAGTTAATTATAAAAACTTCCTCTACTTTGTTAATGTCAACATTAAATCTGACCACCGCATTTTGGTAGATGCTGTTTTTTATGTTTTCTATTTTCACCACTTTTCCCACGGGAAATCCCTCGGGAAAAATATCACTGAATCCTGATGTCAAAACCGCTTCGCCAATTTCAATATCCACGGTTTTGGGTATTTCCTTGATCAATCCCGCCTGATCGGTCATTGGTTCCATTACACCGCTGTGCCTGGATAATTGCAACCGGACGCCAACGCGAAAATTAACATCATTGATCAAATGCACGATGGTGGCGGTTTTTCCGACGCTAATGGTCTTCCCCACCAGCCCTTCCGTGGATACCACCGCCTGATAAGGCTCAATATTGTTATTCTCGCCGCCACTGACCAGCATTGAATTATAAATCGGTGTTACGCCCTTGTTCAATACCTTGGCGGGAATCACTTCATATTTCGTGGTATCAGCAAACCCAAGCATTTCTTTGAGACGAAGATTTTCCAGCCAGGCTTCTTTAAATTTCACATTCAATAATTTCAATTGAATATTTTCTTCTTTAAGGCGTTCGTTCTCTTCCACCAATCCCGACAAGGTGTTCAGCCATTTTGCAGGCAAGTGGACAAACTTAAAGGTAGAAGCAACCCGGGCCTGTAACGAGCGCACATCGGGGTTGTCATTAGTGGATATCAGGAATGATGAAATGACCAGCAGAAGCAGCAAAAGCACATATTCCGCATAATCAAAAATAAAATTATAAATTCTTCCAAACATTTATTTAAAGAAGTATTTCCTGGTATTTTTCAATATTTTCAATGATAATTCCGGTTCCCTTGACAACAGAAAGCAGGGGGTCTTCGGCAACATTCACCGGCAGATCGGTTTCCACGCGAATCCGCTGGTCCAGACCTTTCAGATTGCCGCCGCCACCGGTCAAAATGATGCCGCGGTCGAGAATATCCGAGGATAATTCCGGGGGTGTCATTTCCAATGCCTGTTTGATGGCCTGGCAGATCTGGTCAACCGTGTCTTTCAGGCATTCACGGATTTCCACCGAACTGATCTCAATGGTTTTGGGTATGCCGGCAATTAAACTTCTGCCTTTGACGGAAAAAGTTGTGTCATCAATGGGCATGGCAGAGCCGACATTGCATTTGATCTGTTCGGCAGTTTTGGGGCCTATCAAGAGGCTGTGTTCATTTTTAAAATATTGAATGATCGCTTCATCCATTTCATCACCGGCTACACGTATCGCTTGTTTGGTTACAATACCATTTAACGCGATCACCGCGATTTCCGTGGTGCCGCCGCCAATATCCACGACAATATTACCCACCGGTTTGGAGATATCAATGCCGATGCCGATAGCGGCCGCCACCGGTTCTTCCACCAGATATACATTTCTGGCGTTGGCGCGTTCGGCAGAATCCCGGACAGCCCGTTTTTCCACTTCCGTTATACCCGAAGGAATGCAGATCACAATATTGGGGCGGGCGATACGGCTCAGATTTATTTTCCGAATAAATCCGCGCAGCATCTGGTCCGTCATTTCAAACTCAGCGATCACACCATCTTTCAGGGGCCTGATGGTCTGTATGTCATGGTGTGTTTTACCCAACATTTCCTTGGCGTCATTACCCACAGCGACCACTTCGCCGGTATGGGTGGAACGCGCGACTATCGACGGTTCATTCAATAAAACTCCCCGGCCTTTCATATAAATCAGCGTGTTGGCGGTGCCAAGATCGATAGCAATATCTCCGGAAAATATATTAAAAAATCCAAATCCCATAATTAACTCCAGTATCTTCTAATGTTTAAAAACTCTCTGTCCTGTAAAGAGCATAAACATTTTATGTTCATTACAAGCATCGATCACTTCCTGATCGCGAATTGATCCGCCGGGTTGAATAGCGCCGGCAATTTTATATTCCGCAGCCACGTCAATGGAATCCCGGAAGGGAAAAAAGGCGTCGGAAGCAATGATTGTATTTTCGATCTTCAGGCCGGCTTCCTGGGCTTTGCGAATGGCAATCTTCATGGAATCCACACGGGACATCTGTCCGGCACCAACACCTACGGCGCCGGTATCGTCAGCCAGTACTATGGCGTTGGATTTTACATTGCGGACAATGTTCCAACCCAGAGACAGGGCCTTGCTCAATTTATCATCGGGTTTTGCATCCGTGACCACTTTACAATCGGCCAGGCTGAATTCGGTATTCTGTGTCTGCTGCACCAGCAATCCATTGCCGTATTCCCGCATATTCAATTCCGTCGCCAGAATTTCTTCATTGGGAATCAGCAGCCGTAAATTCTTTTTTTTCTTCAGTACCGCCAGGGCGTCATCATCATAGTCCGGCGCAATAATGCACTCCAGAAAACTCTTTTTGAGTTCCAGGGCCAGATCTTTGTCCACTTTCCTGTTACTGCAGACAATGCCGCCAAAATAACTGGTGGGATCAGTAGCAACCGCCCTGATATAAGCTTCTTTAGCGGTAGCGCCCACGCCCACACCACAGGGATTGGTGTGTTTAATATTGGCCACCAGCGGTTCTTCGCTGTGCATATCCCTGACAATATTGTAGGCCGCGACACAGTCGATATAATTATTATAAGAAATCTTTTTACCATGTAATTGTTGAAAAGGCGTCCAGTTTTCAGCGCCAACAGGCTTATAAATCGCTGCTTTTTGATCAGGATTTTCACCGTAGCGCAAGTCTTCAACCTTTGCATAATTATTAAACACATAATCATCGGGAGTGTCATCTTTGGATTCGGTAAAAAACCTGGCGATCGCCGAATCATATTGAGCGGTGTGAACAAAAACATCGCCGGCTAATTGCTTACTGTAATCAACAGTGATCTCATCTTTTTCCATTCTGTCCATAAATTCCGCATACTGCCCGGCATTACTTAAAACAGCCACACTATTAAAATTTTTCGCCGCGGCGCGCAGCATACTGGGGCCGCCAATGTCAATCATTTCAATAATATCGGCTTCTGTGGAATCGGCATTGTTATAGGCGTCGGAAAAGGCATAAAGATTCACAACCACCAGATCAAAAGGGGCCACTGACACAGACTTCAGGTCCCGCATATGCTCAGTATTATTTTTATCAGCCAGCAATCCCGCAAACACCTTGGGATGCAGGGTCTTCACTCTTCCATGCATGATCTCGGGAAAATCTGTCAGTGTGGAAATCTTTGCTACTTTCAGCCCGGCTTCTTCAAGTTTCCGGTAAGTTCCACCGGTGGAAAAAATCTCAACATCCTTTTCTGCCAGCTTTTTTGCCAGCGCTACGATTCCTGTTTTGTCAAAGACACTCAAAATTGCTCGCTTGACCTGTAAATTACTCATTTTCAACAACCACCTTATTGCTTTTTATTTTAATTTTATTATCACACAACAATCTTACAACTTCAGGGTAATATTTATGTTCCATCGCCAACACTTTTTCCGCCACCTTTTCCGGTGTATCATCAGGATCGACTTTAACTTCTTTCTGTAGGATGACATTGCCGGTATCATAGTGTTCATCAACAAAATGAATCGTAATCCCTGTAATACTGACACCGGCCTCCACAACCGCGCGATGCACCTTCATCCCATAGTAGCCCTTGCCGCCAAAATTGGGAAGCAGGGCCGGATGAATATTGATCATGCGATGATGGTAGGCTTTTACTACCGGCGCCGGAATCAGCTTCAGATATCCAGCCAGTACAATCAAATCCGTTTCATAACCGGCCAGAGTCTTCAGCAGATGGGCCACATAATCATCACCGGATTTAAATTGTTTGCGATTAATGGAATGGGTGGGAATATTTCTGGCGGCGGCTTTCTCAAAAACAGCCGGTTTAGACCGGTCACTAATGACGCACACCACCTGCCCGTTTATTTGTCCTGCATCAATTTGTTCTTGAATTGCTTCATAATTGGACCCGCGCCCGGAAGCAAAAACAGCAATTTTCAGCACTCTCGCACCCACTTTCTACATAAATAAACAAGGGATAATTTAGATAATTAAATTCCTACAATCAAATAGTAATTTTTATTCTTATAATTATTTAAGAATCGCCAAATTATTAACCATGGTTTTAAGGTCTCATAACTCTAAAAACTCCGGCGTTTTAAAAAACTATTAAACTCTTTCAGAGTTTTAATAATGTTTTGTTTTTTTCTGTGGGTTAGCACCCACGGTTATTTTTGTTTAATCCCTTCGGGATTATAGG
>CAYYMT010000005.1:0-53769 GCA_964472715.1 uncultured bacterium
CTTTGGTGTTGACGGTAAGTTTGGTCAACCGGAATCCACCGGAAATTTTCCGCCTGATATTAGCTCCGAAGACCTCCAGAATATTAAAGATCACACCAAAACTCAAACCGCCTAAAATGATCAGGGTGGTGATCACCAAATTGATTGAAACATCATCCTTATATTGCATAAAACTATCGGAAAAGAGGGCAAATCCGGCATTACAAAAAGCGGATACCGAATGAAAAAGTGAGAAGAACAAAGCCTTTTTGCCATGCCCAAAACTTTCGGCAAAATCAAAATAGAGAAAAAAGACACCGAACAGTTCAATAATAAAGGTAATGACAATAATTTTCACAATAGAACTGGTCAATTTTTGTACATTTTTCACATTCAGCATGTAGGACATTGTCATTTTCTCTTTGACGGAAAATTTTCTGCCCAAAATAAAGGAAGCAAAGTAAGACATGATCATAATACCGAGGCCGCCGGCCTGGATCAAAAGCATAATTATCACCTGGCCAAAGAGGGAAAATTTGGTGGCCGTGTCCTGGACAATCAGCCCGGTAACACACACCGCTGATGTGGATGTAAAAAGCGCGTCGAGGTAACTCAGCCGTCCACTATCGGCGGTGGCAAAGGGAAAGGTCAATAATACGGATCCCAACAATATAATTCCTAAAAAACTGAATAATATGGTCCGTCCCGGATTTTTTGAAAAAAAACCGGTTATGGAATGGGGTTTATATATATAATTTTGTGTTTCCATTGTGTCGTATTTTTATCATTTCCCATTTTACAAAATCCTCACTCCATAATCAACTGAAATGTGGACCAAAGTCCGCCTGAAGTTCAATCTGTCCGTCAAAAGCCGGATGTTCCATGAATTTGTCAGAGGGTATTGACAATTTTCCCACTTCGATTTTTTGTTCTACACCCTCCTGCACCTCCCTTTTTAGGGAGGACTGGTTGGGGATTGGCATCGACTACGAGCATTCTGTCCTAAGCAAAACAACAGGTTGCCAATGCGTGTCCCCCTTATAAAAGAGCCTGTCCCGAGACTTCGGGAGGGAACAAGGGGGTTGTAAAACTGATGTCAATGCTAACATTTTCCCACTCCGATCTTCAATTTTACACCCTCCTGCACCTCTCCGTCGTATACCGGACAAAGTTGCCTTTTTAGGGAGGACTGGTCGGGGGGCTGGCAACGACTACGATCATTCTGTCCTGAGCAGAACAACTGGTTGCCAAAAGCGTGTCGGATGTCAATGAGCAATTATCTCAGATCGAACTTTTACAACAAAAAAAGACCACTCAAAACGGGTGGCCTTTAAAGAATTATCTGATTGATATATACTTAATCAATTGCTCTGATTCTGGCAGCTTTGCCGGTCAGGTTGCGCAGATAATAGAGTTTGGCGCGGCGAACTCTTCCTGTCGCGGTTTTGTGAATCGTTTTGATTTTGGGTGAATGAAGCGGAAAAATTCTTTCCACACCATAACCGCCGGAAAGTTTACGCACAGTAAAAGTTTCCTGAATACCACTGCCTTTGCGGGCAATCACAATACCTTTAAATTTCTGAATTCGTTCTTTTGAACCTTCAATAATTCTTACATCAACTTCAACAGTATCACCGGCTTTAAAGTCCGGAATATCGTCTCTCAACTGTGATGCTGTCGCTGCGGCTAATTTATCCATTTTAGGCCTCCAATCTATTTATTTTCTTTATTTTCCAATAAGTCTTGTCTTCTGCTTTTTGTTCTCTCATAGCGTTGTTGATCTCTCCATTGGGCAATTTTGGCATGATGCCCCGATAATAATATGTCCGGTACTTTCAGGCCGCGGTATTCCCTGGGCTTCGTATAGATCGGCCCTTCCAGCATATCATCGGCAAAGGAATCGGTTTCTGCAGAATCATAGTCATGCAGGACGCCGGGTATATGCCGAATGCAGGCGTCGATAATCGCCAGTGTCGGCAATTCACCGCCGGTCAGTACAAAATCACCCAGACTGATCTCATCGGTTACCAGTTCATCAATTACTCTTTCGTCCACACCTTTGTAATGGCCGCAAAAAAAGGTCAGGTCTTCTTCCCGCGCCAGATCCAGTGACATTTTGTGAGTGAATACCTTGCCCTGGGGTGAAGGAAAAATCACTCGCGGGCATTCCTTGCTCAGAATTTCACAAATCTTGTCATGAGCGCGAAAAAAGGGTTCCGGTTTCATCACCATGCCGGCGCCGCCGCCAAAGGGCGAATCATCGATTTGCCGGTGTTTGTCACGGGTGAAGTCGCGGATATCCCAGATTTCAAATTCCACCAGATCCATTTCCCGGGCTTTTCTGATCATGCTCTCGGTCAGGTAGGCTTCCATTATCTGGGGAAATGCAGTGACAATAAAAATCTTCATTTAGACCAGCCCTTCAATCAATTTCACCACCACTTCTCTGTTTGTCCAGTCAATGGTTTTGACAAATTCCTCTACAAAGGGCAGCATCCTGATCGCTTCGCCGGTATCAAAAACAATTATATCCTGCATGGCGCCGGATTCAATATCGACAATTTCACCAATTGCTTTGCCGGTATCGATGTCGATCAATTCAAATCCGATGGCCTCAAAAACCGTTTTCTCAGCCAGGGCCGTCGCTTCGATATACACATTCAGTCCTTTGAGAAATTTTGCTTCTTCCGGAGTTTCAACATTTCGCAATTTCAAAAAAACTTTGTTGCCTGATACACGTTTGTTCTCTATTTCCCATGAAGAAAGGTGATTGGGATTATCTCCCAACCACACACTCTTCAAATCATTGGTAAACTTAATATTCTCGTTATTAATAGTAATTAAAATTTCGCCTTTTGTCCCATGAGATTTAACGATACTTCCCAGGAATAAAAGGCTGTTACTATCCATGGTTTGATAGGATTATTCTACTATTTCAAGAATAGCTCTTTTTTGTCCAGATTTAGCTGCGGCAGCAGTCAGAAGAGTTCTGATGGCTTTTGCAGTTCTTCCGCTTTTACCAATAACTTTTCCCAAGTCGCCTTCTTTTACCTGAAGTTCCAGAATAGTGGTTTTTTCACTGTCGATCTGGGTAACTTTTACATCATCAGGATGGTCAACCAGTTTCTTCACGATATACTCTACGAATTCTTGCATAACTATCTCCTTATTGCTAGTTTCTAGAGAACAAATAATTTATCAAACGCACTTTTTTCATAATGAGAAAATTATCACGAATAAAGCTAATTTAAAAGAATTTTTTATTCTTCTGCTTGCTATTCGTTTTTTTCTTCTGCTGCCGGTTCATCGGCTTCCGGTTCAACAACCGGCTCATCCGCTGTTTCTTCTTCGGCTTGTTTTTTCAATTTTTCATCTTGTTCTGCGCGGCTCTTGTCTTCTAATTCTTTTTTCTTCAGTTCCCATTTCTGCATTTCAATCTGACGTGTTTTTTCATCCGCCTTGTTTCTTTCCAGGTGGTATTCCAGAGCGATGCCGGCATCGCGGAATAAATTGTGAACTGTTTCGGAAGGAAGAGCGCCTTTTCTCATCCATTCCAATGCTTTTTCTTTATCAATTGTGACTTCTGCAGGTTCTGATGTTGGATTAAAAAAACCGATTTTTTCGATGTAAGAACCTCTGGTTCCTTTACGTTTATCTGTTACAACTATTCTGTACATCGGATTTTTCTTTTTACCTACGCGAAATAATCTGATTTTTACAGCCAAGAATTATCCTCCTTAAATTAGTTAAAAGCCGCCCTTAAAAGCAGATGCTAAATTTTTTGGTAATTTCATTTTACCGATCTGCCTGGTCAGCTTTTTTACCTGGTTATATTGTTTTATTAATCTGTTGACATCACTTACGTGTGTTCCGCTTCCGGAAGCAATTCGTTTACGACGGCTGCCGTTTAATATTTGCGGCTTGCTTCGTTCCTTTTTAGTCATGGACAAAATAATTGCTTCCATTCTATCTATCTCTTTGGGATCGATGTTTGGTTTTTTGGCGGCGTTTTTAAAAGCGCCCGGCATCATATCCAAAATATTTTCCAAGGGTCCCATTTTTTTCATTTGTCGAATCTGGGATAAATAATCCTCCAGATCGAATTGTTGCTGCATGATCCGCTTTTCAAGCCTGGCGGCGGCCTCTTCATCCACGGTTGTCTGAACCTTTTCCACCAGGGAGACAACATCGCCCATTCCCAGAATCCGGTCCGCCATACGGCCGGGATGAAATTCTTCGAGGTCTTCCAGTTTTTCGCCGGTACTGAGATAAGCGATCGGTTTGCCGGTGGATTCTACAATGGACAGAGCGGCACCGCCTTTGGTGTCACTGTCCATCTTAGTCAGGACAATGGCATCGAAGCCGATCTGGCTCTGGAATTCCTGGCCGGTATTCACGGCGTCCTGTCCGGTCAATCCGTCGGCGACAAAAAATATATTGTTCGGCGAAACAAGCTTTTTGATCATTTCCAGTTCTTTCATCATATCGCTGTCGATATGCAGACGGCCGGCAGTATCAATGATCAAATAATCCTGATTGTTTTTTCGCGCATGAGAAACAGCGGCCTTGACCCGGCTTTTTACGCGGCGTTTTTCCGTATAAACCGGCACGTCGATCTGTTTCCCCAAAACTTCCAATTGTTCGACGGCCGCAGGCCGGTAAACATCAACTGGCACCAATAAGGGTTTTTTGCCCTCGTTTTTCAATTTTCGGGCAAGTTTACCTGACAAGGTTGTTTTGCCGCAACCCTGTAATCCCACCAGCATAATCACGGTGGGCGGAATATTAGCAGTTTTCAGTTTGTAAGGATTCCGGCCCAGCAGATTTTTTAATTCATCACTGATGATCTTAACGATCACCTGTCCCGGCTTCAGGCTTTTGGCGACATCAGCGCCAATGGCTTTTTCCTGGACACGACTGGTAAATTCCTTAACAACTTTATAGTTCACGTCGGCTTCCAATAAAACACGACGGACATTACGCATAGAATCACGGATATTGCTTTCCGTGATTTTCCCTTCACCGCGAAGAGACTTTACAATTTTTCCAAAACCATCCTGTAACTGATCTAGCATTTTTCTTTCCAGTAACCAAACTTGAATAAAGCGAGTAAATTTAATTTTTCGTTTAACTTAATGCAAGTCAAAATAAAAATTAAATTTATACTATAAAGAAGAGCTTTCCAAGTAATTTTCACCATCTTTAAAAAGGCCGTTTTGTCGTCGGGAAATCTGATTATACTCCGGTTTTCCGGGAACTTTTATCAGTTTCTGTGATTGCAATTACTAAGAAGTAATGATAAATTTCAAAATTATAATTTGAAGGATCAGTATGAATAAACACAGACTTTTTTTCTTGTACCTGTTTTTTTTATTGTTAATCACCAATACCTTTGCCTATGACCTCAAAAACATTGAGGAGTCTGCCGGTCAACTTCGCTTTAGGATTGTCAACACTTCGTCACCGGAATACGGGAAAGACCCACTGATGCCGGAGGAAAATTTTCTGCTCATGGAAAACGCGAAGTATAGTCACCATGATGACATTGGTCTTCCCTATTGGTCCTTCAAGATCGCACTTCCTGACACGCAGAAACCCAGGGTCACCCTAACTAATCTGCAAACCGCCGCTTACGAAAACAGGGAATCCGTTGCATTGCCGGAAAAACAACCACTTTATGAGGTCAGCAATATCGGCTATGCCGGTGCCACGCCGGTAATGGAATTAAAGATCTTCCCGTTGCAAGCGGGAGAATCCGGGAATCAGTTACAGTACATCACAACAGCGGGAATTCAAATTGATTTCGCCACTCCATCCCGGCAGAAAGTAAATCAAGAAGGTATTTCCAATCCCGCTTTTGTCAATCAATACGCGGCAGAAGCCTTCAAACAATATCCAAAACCTCAACTATCTCTGGCCAAACCCGGCTTTCCTGCCGGACAATGGTTCCGCGTCACCATCAGCGACCGTACCGAATATGAATTCAACAATGAATCGGAAATCAGCAATATTTACAAAATTACCTATGAAGATCTGCAGGAAGCCGGACTGGAAGAAAACCAAATCACCAAAGACCGGATTTTTCTCTATTCCAATCCCACTTTCGGGCAATTCATCACTGATGAACCCAACCAGCCTCTTCATGAAATTACCCGCGCCTTTTCCAAGGGAAACAGTGGTTCCTTTACGGAAAATGACTACATTTATTTTTATGGTAAAACACCCACTGGATTGTACCTGAACAACCTGAATGAGGTGGATTTTCTGCGCAATCCCTACAGCTTTGAAAATTACTACTGGGTTCTGGTGGCTGACAATGCCGGCGACCCGAAAACAATTACCCTAAAGGGAAAAAACAATAATACGCCGGATCACTATGCTGATACAACCGATTATTTATATCGCAAGGAACAGGAAAATTTCAATGTGCTGGAATCGGGCAATAATTGGTACTACCAGATTTTCGATGATGTAGGCGGCACGAGCAATCTTTCTTTTTATCTGCCCAATGCTGATCAGGATTATACCGCTGACCTGGAAATGCGGTTTAAATCCGGAACAGACGGCTATAAAGATGTACAGTTTTTCGAAGTACAACTGAACAATAATTTACTGAACAGATTCAGTGTGGGAAAATACAATACACGAACTTTATTTTTTGCCAAAAGAAGGATGACACCGGGGCGGAACTCCTTCCGCATGGAATTTTATAAGGGGAGCGGCAAAGGCTATCTGGATTATATCCAATGCAAATATGTCATTAAAATGACTAATATTGATAAAAATTTTAATTTTTACGGACCGGAAGAGAGCGGAAATATCGGGTTTACATTACAGGAAAAATATACCGACACACCAATGGTTTTTGATATTTCCGATCCGAGAAATGTAAAACAGGTCCAAATCGAACATAGTGATCCCGAAATCACCTTTACCGATTATAATCCTGTGAACCGGAACACTTATCTTTTAACATCAGAAACTAATTTTTCTGTTCCGGATGCAATCAAAGAAGTTGACGCGCCTGATTTCAATTCCCTCTATGATAATAAAGACGCCCAATACATAATCATTACAAATGACAAATTTCTTTCTGCCGCATCGCGAATCGCCGAACTGCATAACTCTAAGGTAAAGGAAGACCACCGCTTATCAACCTTTATTACCACCCAGGACGAGATCATGCGTCAGTTCAATGGCGATGTCAAGGATGTGGAAGCGATCCGTTACTTTCTGAAGTACGCCTATGATAACTGGTCTGTCAAACCGGAATATGTGCTCCTGCTTGGTGACGGCAGTTTTGATCATCGCAATATTAAAAAAAGCAGTCATAACTACATCATGACTTACCAGGTTTTTTATTATGACGCCGGGTATGAATTTTTCTCAACGGATTTTTGCTACAGCCACATTCATGGCAATGATAAATGGCCGGATTTGGCTATCGGCCGTATTCCTGCCCAAACGGAACAGGAGGCAATGAATTATGTTGCAAAACTGGAGGATTATATACTCAATCCCGATTATGGTAGCTGGCGGCATACTTTTTCATTGGTGGCCGATGATCCGGAAGACCCCCATTCCGGTGAAACCTATTTTACCGAAGACAGCGAAACACTGGCTAACAAAATTTTACCGGACTTGTTCGATCCGAAAAAACTTTACCTGGTGGCTTACCCCGACGCTCAGGACGACTCCAAGTATGGTCGCAAAAAACCGGCTGCCACCCAGGCGATCCTGGGCCAACTAAAAGAAGGAACGACTATAATCAATTATATGGGACATGGCGGACCGGACACCTGGTCCCAGGAAAAAGCTTTTACCAGTGAAAATTTGCCGGAATTATCCAATGATAACAAACTGCCTTTCTGGATTGCCGGCACCTGTACCTGGGGAAAATATGATGAAATCACCAATCAGTCCACGCCGGAAGAATTGATCAATATGTCCCGGGACGGTGGTATTGCCACCCTGGCAGCCACCCGCCCTACTTACGGATTGGATAATTTCCAATTTCTCACCCGCTTGTTTAATTATTGGTTCCCGGCCGGAAAAATAAACAAACATCGCCTGGGAAAAATCCTGCAGGAAAATATCAATGGCGCGGACAGACGCAATGACGCCAAATACATTTATTTCGGTGACCCGGCGCTCTACCTGGCCCTGCCCTATGATGAAGGGACTTTTGATGACCTGGAACAGGATACACTTAAAGCACTGGATAATATCAAAGTCAATGGGGCGACGATGGATAAGAATTTCACCGGCGAAGCCCTGGTGACACTGCGGGACGCCAGCCGGGTGGTTACCAAATATTATCTCAATGATGACAATGTACGCAAATCCATTAATTATAAACTTCCCGGCGATCTCTTGTTCAAAGGTAAAGTGAACGTAGAAAATGGAAAATTCGCTTCCAGTTTTTTTATCCCCAAAGACCTGAACTATAGTGATGATTTCGGGAAATTACATATTTACGGGTGGAATAGCGATGATCAGAGTGAATTTGCCGGTGTTTATGATTCACTGATCTTTGCCGGCTCAGCATCCATTACCGATTCTACCGGTCCGGTGATTCAACTGAAAAAAAACAATGACATTTTTTACGACGGCGGTCTGATCAACAGTAATGACCGGGTGGCGATGCACATCAGTGACGAACATGGGATTAACCTGACCGGCAAAATGGGACACAATATTTCGGTTCAATTGGATGATGAAACCTATGATTTCACTACTGATTTTGCCTATGATGAAAATAGCGATACTTCCGGCGCAGCTGTTGTGGATTTACCGGAGAGCATGGAGCCGGGCGAGCATTATCTGACTATCAAGGCCTGGGACAATGCCAATAACAGCAACCTGCTGAGCCTCAGTTTCAATTACTCTCAAAGCACTGAATTTAAAATATCCAAAATCGCCAATTACCCCAATCCTTTTAAAAAGCAGACAGATATTACTTTTTACAGCTCTGAGCCCTGCGAATATACAATTACCATTTACAGCCTCAACGGACTAAAGATCAAAGAATTCCGCAATCTCCAGAGTTCGCCCGACGGGTTTAACCGCCTGTTCTGGAATGGCAAAGATGATTTTGGTGATACGGTCGCCCGAGGTACTTATCTCTATAAAATCAAGGCCCAGTCAAATCTCACCGATAAAAAGGACGCCCATATCGGCAAAATGGTAAAATCTTAACATAAGGATAATTTGATGGAACTGGCCAATAAAAAAATCATTCTCGCCTCTCAATCGCCACGACGGAAAGAAATTCTCACGATGATCGGACTGGAATTCGACATTCGTAAATCCAATTACCATGAAAAGCCCATCAACGGAAAAACACCACAAGCAATTGCTGAAATTCACGCACAAAAAAAAGCACTGGATGTGAGTTACCACTATGATAATGGGCTGATTATTGGCGCTGATACTATCGTGGTGATCGGCGGTGACATTCTGGGAAAACCTGTTAATGAAGAACATGCCCGGGAAATGCTTCAAAAATTAAGTGGTCAAACCCATGAGGTTCTAACGGGAGTCGCGGTCGTCAATGCGGAAAATGATAAACAAATCTCTTTTGTCAGCCGCACAGCCGTAAGCTTTTATGACCTGTCCGAAACAGTGATCAATCGTTACCTGGCGGACAATCAATACAGGGACAAGGCCGGTTCCTATGCAATTCAGGATTACAGCGCCCTTTTTGTAAAAAAAATTGACGGCTGTTTTTATAATGTCGTGGGTTTTCCCGTGGCGGAATTTTACCGGGTTGTATGCAGAGAATTGCAGAATATTCTCTAATTAAAACTTTATATTGTATTTTTACGTTTACATCATCTAAATTTCATCATTAACAAATACTAATTTTTAAGACTGGATAGGTTATGTTTTATAAAGATTTTCAAGCAAAGCGCAAAGAACTGGGACTGACAATCGAGCAGGTCGCCCAAAAAATTAAAATTAATCCCGATACCCTGAAAAATATTGAAGCCGGTGAATTTACAAAATTACCCGATATTTATGTTCGTTTGTTTATTAAATCCTATGCCCGGGAATTAGGCCTCAATGCCGATGAATACCTGAAAAAATATGAAACCCATACAGGTTCCAAAAAACATGATGTCAAGCAGAATATCATAAAACAGAGCCCCAAAGAAGAGGGAAAAGTCGATAAACCTGTTGCCAAAGGTCGCGATAAAGGACGAACAATCACCTTTATCATCATATTTGTGCTGATCATTTTTGTGATCATTATTTTGAAACAGGTACTGTCAGAAAATCAGACAGCAATGGTTTCTCCTGTTCACCAGCGCCTGATACAACAGCAGGACAGTGTGGCCGGAGCAGAAGCACAACCCATTGAGATTCCTGAAGAAGAGCCGGCAACTGTGGAAACCCAACCGGTCCCTGAATCTCCCGAACAGGAACCCACACCGCAACCTGCCGTCATAGATACATCTTCAATGCTTTCGCTGGAAATTGAAATCGCTGATACCTGCTGGGTCAAAATCGTCATTGATGAAAGCGATACCTCAGAAGCGCTTTTCCGCCCCGGCACAGTCAGGGAATGGCAAGCCAACAGAGTTTTTGACCTGCGCATCGGCCGGCCGGAAGTGGTCAAACTGTTTTTGAACGATACTGAACTGGATAGTGTTGATCACGGTATAGCGCCGGCGCGAGTGGTGATCACCGAAGACGGGATCATCAACCGCTGATCTGAAAGATCATACTATGCGATAGACTCTAACCCGGGCTCCTGTCCGGGTTTTTATTTTATCATACCGATCAATTCTGTTTCCCCTTCAGGGAAAATCTTAAGATATCTTCATGGTCATAGGGCTTCATTTCATTTCGCCCTATGTTATGCTCTTTTTCCCCGTTGGGGAAATGATGCTAATAATATCCGGGAATTCACGAAATAACCAACATTCCATTGGCCGGCCTGGCAGGAGCGCGGAATTATATCCCGCAGATAGTAAGTTACAGATCGAAAATCCGCGTTCCGGAAAGATAATATATCAAACCGTGTCATTCTGTGAATCCGTGTACCCAAAATAATTCCCATTGAATTTGACACACCCATTTCCCACTTAAAATCACAAAAAAATTCCGCCCTTCGCAAATTCCTCATAAATATTTCTTGACAAAGAAGAAATAAACCCATAAAATTGTGGTATAGATTACCATGATTTGACATGAAATCCCATAAAATGACATTGTGCTTAATATGACAAGATTATTTACTGACAATTTTATTCACAAGCTCGACACAAAAAAGCGTGTCAGCATTCCGGCCTCCTTTCGTCAGACCAGTGAGGGCGAGACTTGCGAATTCGTCATATCAAAAGGGTCTGACACCTGTATTGAAGTCAGGCCGGCCAATGTCTGGGATGAATTCCTGCAAAACATGCTATCAAAATTACGATTAACCAATAAAAAGCACAAAGCATATATTCGCGCATATACTCAGGATGCGACCCGTGTAAAATGTGATAAACAGGGACGTATATTAATTCCCCAAAAGCTCCTGGAGTTTGCCAATATCAAAGACAATGTCAAAATCATAGGCCTGGGGAGCATTTTTGAAATATGGGATATTGATACACTTGAAGCAACGGATTCTTCGCAGATATCCCCGGATGATGAATATTTTGCAGACGTAGAAGCACAGCTTCAATAAAAAACAGGGCTCATTATGAAGTTTATCCATGTACCGGTATTATTACATGAAAGCATGCACTATCTGATCACTGACAAGTCCGGTGTATATGTCGATTGCACCCTGGGCACCGGAGGACATTTTATTCAAATGGCGGAGGAGACAAATGACGAGGCTGTGTTGATCGGCATTGACGCTGATCCGCAAGCCATTGCCCATTGCCGGAATACTATCGATGTCAGGCAAAAGACGCTCTACATCAATCAGAATTTTGAACATATTCGCAAATATACTTTTCGCAATGGCTATGTAAAGGTTGACGGCATATTAATGGACCTGGGCATGTCTTCTTTTGCTTTGGAGGATGAAGAGCGCGGCCTTGCTTTTCGTAAGAATGGTCCTCTGGATATGCGGTTTTCACCTGAAATTGCAAATTCTGCCGCTGATTTTGTCAATCGCGCCGAAGTGGATGAAATCAAACGAATTCTGTGGCATTACGGCGAGGAAAAAAACGCCGGTAAGATCGCCCGGGAAATCGAAAAAGTTCGCCTGACCACCACAATCGAAACCACGGGACAACTGGCGGATATCGTCAAAAAATTTACACCCGAACGCTATCACAATAAGGCGCTGAGCCGTGTATTTCAGGCCATCCGAATTCATATTAACAAAGAACTTGATGTCCTGGAAAATGCCCTGAAGCAGACAGTACAAATGTTGAAACCCGGCGGCCGGCTGGTGATAATTTCCTATCACAGCCTGGAAGACCGCATTGTCAAAAATTTTATTAAAGAACAGACCACCGAATGCATCTGTCCGCCGGAATTCCCTATTTGTAATTGTGGTCATAAAGCGACTTTTAAAAAAGTCACCAAAAAAATTGTGCTCCCTGATGAGGAAGAATTAAAAATCAATAATCGTGCAAGAAGCGCCAAACTTCGCGCTGTGGAGCGATTATGAGCAGAAAAATGAAACTGACAGTGTTGGCCTTGCTCTTGATTTTATCCTGTGTGCTTTATATTTGGAAAAAAAATAAAATCGATCTTATGGTTGATGATTTAAATTTATTACAACGCAAAGAGCGGGAACTGAAAGCCCAAACCAGAGAAATAGAAATTGAGATCGAACGATTGTCACGCTCCGAACGGATCAAGCGTATTGCTACTGATGAACTGAATATGCACTCACCGGACCCGGAAACTTTAACTGTAAAATTAGATGAAGAAATATGAAAGACACACTGCGCCATATTAAATACAAGTCCCTGGGAATTTCCCTGATCTTCCTCTTATTCTGGGGAGCGATCGTGCTGCGGTTATTTTCCATTCAGGTGAAAAATAATGAAACCTATCGTAATTACTCCCTCAACATGTCCCACAAGAAAAAAGAGATTCCGGCACAGCGGGGCCTGATACTGGACCGGAAGGGCAAGGGATTGGCGATCAATATCAAAAATTATGCATTGGCTGTTCATCCGGACTATATTGACAATAAACAGCAAATGGCGCGCAAGTTCTCAAAATTTCTCAATATACCATACACGGGTTTGCTGAATAAATTTAACGCTACTGATTCATTTGTCTGGATTGACAGGAATATTTCTTCGGAAGCCGCGGACTCCATCAAACATTATTACGGAATTCATCGCGCCATCTACCTGGAAGAGAAAATCAAACGTCAATATCCTTACAATGACCTGGCCGGCCAAACTCTCGGTTTCACCGATGTTGATAATGTGGGGCTGGAAGGACTGGAAAAAGCCCTTAATGATCAGTTATCCGGTGTTCCCGGACATCGTATCTATTTTCGCACCGGCAAAGGAAACTATGAGCCCCGTCCCAACTTACCTTACAAAGCCCCTGAAAATGGTAAGAATATTGAGTTGACGATCGATATTGAATATCAGAATATTCTGCATGAAGAAATTTTAACGGTTCTTCAAAAATATAATGCTGACAAAGCCATGGGAATTCTGATCGATCCCAATTCCGGTGAAATACTCGCCATGGCATCAGCACCGGTGATTGACCCCAATAATTACGCATCCTATCCCAGGGAAAACCGGAAAAATATACTGGTCACCGATGTTTTCGAGCCGGGCTCCACATTCAAGATCATTACGGCGGCGGCTGCTCTGGAAGAAGGCGCCGTCACTCCCGGTGATACCATTGATACCGACAAAGGGTATATTGTTATTCAGCGACGAACCATTCATGACCACGAAACCCTGCCTGATATGACCTTCAGTGATGTTATCCGTCACAGCAGCAACGTCGGTATTATCCGGGTGGCGCAAAAGATGGGCAACCGCTCGCTGTTTCATTATGTCAGAAAGTTCGGATTCGGGTCACAGTCAAATATCAAAATGCCCGGCGAAGTCAATGGCATTATGAAAAATATCGACGGCTGGACACCTTTGCGAACCGCCCAGATTTCCATGGGACAGGGCATCAGCTGCACAGCGATTCAACTGGTCTACGCCTATGCCGCGATTGCCAATGGCGGGCTTTTACTGCGTCCGCAAATCGTTAAGACAATTACCGACAATACCGGTGAACTTTTGCTAGAAAATCGCAAAACGGTGATTCGCCGCGTTGCCTCTCCGCAAACAACTTCCACAATACGCGATCTTCTACTGAACACTGTGGAAACCGGCACCGGCAGGAAAGCCAATGTGCGGGGTATGGATATCGCCGGAAAAACCGGCACTGCTCAAAAGATCAAACCTGAAGGCGGCTATAGTAAAACCGATTACATTGCTTCGTTTGTGGGCTTTTTTCCCGCCCGCAACCCGAAACTGCTCTGCGCCGTCATTGTGGATAATCCCAGAGGCGGCATCTATTACGGCGGCACAGTCTCGGCGCCGGTGGTAAAAAATGTATTTAAACGGATCGTTAATATGTCCGAAGACCTCTTTTTTGAAGATATGCTGGCGCCGCAAAATAAAGAAGCCGAAGATAGTATCACCGAACCGGAACGAACTGTCATTTTTACCGGAAATATCACCGGTAGTTCCGCTGCTAATTTTCCCATGCCCGATCTGATTGGAATGAGTTCTATGAAAGCAATTCAGTTCTGTAATGCCCGTGGCTTAAAATTAAAACTGGAAGGGTCGGGGAAAGTTGTCGCTCAGCAGCCGCCGCGCGGCAAAATTGTCAGCAAAGGCGAGGTTTGCCATGTAACCCTTTCGATAAAAGGATAAACCAAAGATGAATCAAAGCATAAAAAATTTACTGGGAAATATTGATTATGAAGTAAGTGGAGAGTTACCGGAATCCATTAATAAAATCAAATCGGATTCCAGATTGGTTGAAAAGGGTGACCTGTTTGTGGCGATCAAGGGCCTGAATTTTGACGGTCACACCTTTCTACCAATCATTGCCAAGTCCGGGGCGTCAGTGGCGGTTGTAGAGCGATTTAATGATGAAATTAATCTGCCCCAGGTCAAAGTTGCCAACAGTAAAGAAGCCCTGCTGAAAATCGCCAATAATTTTTATGAACAACCGACTGATGATATGACTGTCATCGGCGTGACCGGCACCAATGGAAAAACCACCACCACCTATCTCATCCAGAAAATATTAATGCACACCGGTCACAATGGGGGAATCATCGGCACTTACGGGTATACCATCAATAACAAAACCATTGAAACCAATTTTACTACACCGGACATCATACAATTATTTGATATTCTGTATCAAATGAAACAACAAGGCGTGGAATATGTGATTATGGAAGTGTCTTCCCATGCAATTGCCATGCAGCGCATTGATAAAGTCAAATTTGACGGCGCCGTATTTACCAACATATCCCGCGACCATCTGGATTTTCACAAGACGCTTGATAAGTATGCCGCGGCCAAGGCAAAACTTTTTGAGATGTTGCCACATTCCGGATTTGCATTGATCAACCAGGAAGATGATTACGCGCCGATGATTTTAAAAAAATCCAAAGCCAGGAACCTGACCTATTCTGTTCAGGGGCCCGCCGATTATTATTTTTCCGGTGATACGACTTTTAAAAATGGCATTCAGGGAAGACTTTTTTTTCATGAAAAAATATATGATTTCAGCAGCCTCCTTTCCGGTACCTTTAATATGAATAATTTGCTGGCAGCAATTGGCGTTTGTCATAACCTCAACATTCCCATGGTATACATTTTAAATGCATTGCGGGATATCGCCCCGCCACCGGGACGACTGGAGGAAGTCAGTGAAGCGGGACATGCCCGGGTATTTATCGACTATGCCCACACCCCGGATGCCATAGAGAACGCCCTCAGGACGCTGAAAAATATTGTTCCGGAAAAAGGACAGCTGATTTCAATTTTTGGGTGCGGCGGTAATCGTGATCAAACCAAGCGGCCGCTGATGGCAAAAGCTTCCGAAAAATACGCCGACTTGTCAATCCTCACCACTGACAATCCCAGATTTGAAGTCCCCCAGGCAATCATTAATGAGGCCAAAAAAGGTTTTTCTTCACCGGAAACATATCGGATCATTACTGACCGGGCCGAAGCAATCCGCTCCGCCTTGTCCCTGTCAAAAAAGGAAGATATTATCGCTATTCTTGGCAAAGGCCATGAAACCTACCAGGATATTGAGGGAGATAAATTTAATTTTGACGATAAAGCAATTGTGAGGGAATTTTTTAATGAAAATAAGTAAAGACATACTGCAATCCCTTAAATACGGAACACTGCAACACATTCCTGAAACATTCAATACGGCATCTGTAATTGACAGCCGCCAACTGAAACCGGGAATGCTCTTCTTCGCATTAAAGGGGGAAAATACCGACGGCCATAATTATGTGGAGAGAAGCCAGGAGAAAAAACCTGCTTTTTGCGTAGTGGAAGAACAATGGGTTGACAAGCAGACCGGTAATATTCAAAATCTGCCACTATGGATCGTGAAAAACAGCGAAAAAGCCCTGCAGCTATTAGCCAGGAAAATTCGCGAAATAACAAATATTCCGGTGCTGGCTCTCACCGGTACCAATGGCAAAACCAGCACCCGCTCAATGATCACTGAAGTACTCAGCAAAAAATTTAATGTGCTGGCAACAATCGGAAATCTCAACAATCATCTGGGATTGCCCTTAAGTTTATTGAGAATAGAGGAACACCATAATTTTGCCGTTCTGGAAATGGGGACCAATCATTTCGGAGAAATTGAACTGCTGTGCAATATCGCGAAACCGAATTATGGTCTGATCACCAATATCGGCCGGGGGCATACGGAATTTCTGGAAAGCCCGGCCGGTGTCGCCAAAGCCAAATCGGAATTATTTAATTCATTACCCAAAGAGGGAATAGTATTCATCAATGCCGATGATCACTATATTCCCGCCATGACATCTCCCGCGGAAACCAGAATCACATACAGCATGAAATCAGAAACAACCGACCATTCCGGTAAAATTGAAACAATTGACAAACTGGGCTGCGCAACACTTGTCGCCGATGGAAAGACGACAATAAAATTAAAAATTCCCGGTGTTTATCAGGCTTTCAACGCCCTGGTCGCTTATACAGTCGGACACCATTTTGGCATTGCGCAGGATCAAATAAAAACAGCCCTGGAAGAATACTCCGGCGTCCCCAATCGACTGGGCATTAAGAAAAAACGATGCACAGTGATAGATGATACCTATAATGCCAATCCCGAATCAACCCTGGGTGCGGTCAAAACCCTGGCCGATTTAAAAACCGCCGGTAAAAAATATTTTATACTCGGCGATATGCTGGAGTTAGGCGAGAATAAGGAACTCTATCATACTGAGATCGGTGAACAAATTGCCCAAACCGATATTGATTATCTCTATTGCCACGGCCAATTGAGCTATTATACCATTGCCGGCGCGAAAAAAGCTGGCCATACCCGGGCAGTTCACTTTTTGACCAAGCAGGAGATCATTGATCTGCTCAATAAAAATTTAACTTCCGACGATGTGGTGCTTCTGAAAGGTTCCAGGGGATCCAAAATGGAGGAAATAATAGAAGGGATGAAGGAATAGAATGTTTTATCATTTTTTATATCCGCTCAAAGAGATTTTCTCGGGATTCAATATTTTTCAGTACATAACCGTGCGGGCGGCAGGCGCGGCCGTGACCTCGATGCTGATCAGCTTTTTTATCGGTCCCCTTTTGATCAACAAACTGAAGATGAAACAAATCGGTGAGTTGATCCGCACCGAAGGACCAAAATCTCATCTGTCAAAAAAGGGCACCCCAACTATGGGTGGATTGATCATTCTGTTTTCAACGCTTTTCCCGGTTTTGCTGTGGGCGGATTTGAACAATGTTTACATGCAGATCATCCTTTTCGCCACCATATGGATGTCCACAATTGGTTTTGTCGACGATTATCTGAAAGTGATCAAAAAATATAAAAAAGGCCTGATCGCGAAATACAAAATGGCGGGACAAATTTCACTGGGATTGATCATCGGCACTTATATTTATTTTTCGCCGCAATTTGCCGAGATCAACACTCTGATTTCCATTCCTTTTTTAAAAAATGTGGAAGTGAATCTGGGGATTTTCTATATCCCCTTTGTCATTTTTGTGGTTACCGGTACTTCCAATGCGGTTAATTTAACCGACGGCCTGGACGGACTGGCTGCCGGCCTCATGGGTATTGCGGCAATGGCCCTGGCCGTGATCAGTTATGTTTCCGGACGCATTGATTTTAGCCAATATCTGAATACGATTTATCTTCCCGGTTCCGGTGAACTGGCGGTCTATTGTCTGGCATTGGTGGGTGGATTGCTGGGATTCCTGTGGTACAATTCTCACCCGGCCCAGGTTTTTATGGGCGATACCGGTTCCCTTGGAATGGGCGGCGCCCTGGGCACACTGGCAATCCTATTACGGAAGGAAATTTTGTTTGCGCTGCTGGGCGGAATATTTGTAGCCGAAGCGCTTTCAGTAATGATACAAGTCGGTTATTACAGATATACCAAGAAAAAATATGGTGAAGGCCGCCGTGTATTCAAAATGGCGCCTATACATCACCATTATGAAATGAAAGGAATGAAAGAAACTAAAATCGTTACCCGGTTCTGGATCATCGGAATATTACTGGCGCTCCTGAGCCTGAGTAGTTTTAAAATTTTATGATCACCATCAACAACCAAATATTAACCCTTAAGAACCAAAAGATATCTGTGCTGGGCGCAGGTGTAAGTGGTTATCACGCCGCGGTATTAGCCGCCAGTTTCGGCGCAAAGGTATTACTGTCCGACGCCAGTGAAATTAAATTTTCCCCACAACAGCGGGAATTGCTAAAAAAACTGGGCATATTGGTTGAAGAAAAAGGCCATTCCGCGGAAGTATTCACAGCCGATTTTGTTATCAAAAGTCCCGGTATTCCCAACTCCGGTTCAATAATCAAAAATATTAAAAATCAGGATATTCCTATTATCGGCGAAATTGAGTTTGCTTACCAATTGCTGCAAACCGATAATATAATTGCCGTCACCGGCTCCAATGGCAAAACCACCACAACCACCATGATCAGCGAGTTCCTGAAAAATACTCAAAGAAGAGTTTTTTGCGGCGGCAATATCGGCCATCCCCTGAGTCGCATCATATATGAGGAAAAAATTCAGGATGATGATATTGTTGTCCTGGAATTGAGTAGTTTCCAGTTGGAGGACATTTATTCTTTCCGTCCCGCAGTAGCGGTATTACTGAATATATCCAATGATCATATGGACCGCTATGCCAATAATATGGAAAGATACCGCCAGGCGAAATTGCGAATCGCTTCCAATCAAACAAAGGAAAATTATTTCATCTATTACAGTGATGATAAGCAATTGTCGCAAAACCTGCCGAAAGGCGTTAACCCTATTCCCTTCTCCCTATCCAATGAAAATTCCGGTATATACATGGAAAATGACACTTTGATATATAATGATCATCCTTTCTTGAACACCGGCGAATTGAATATCCGTGGCACCCATAATTACCTGAATCTGATGGCGGCTCTGCATGTTTGCCGAATTTTCGGATTGGAAGCGGAAGACCTGGAAGCGTCAGTCAAACAATTTAAACCACCGGAACATCGATTGGAATTTGTTGAGGAAATCAAAGGCGTGGCCTACTATAATGATTCCAAAGCCACAAATATTGATGCTGTGAAAATGGCGCTCACCGCATTTAAAAAACCAATTATCCTGATCCTTGGCGGCCGGGATAAAGATTCCGATTTTTCCCTGCTCAACCGGGATATTCTGGCGAAAGTCAAACAATTGGTACTTACCGGAGAAGACGCCGAAAAAATTCAGGGTCAATTGGACAAGAGGATAAAACCTGTCATAGTCAAAGATTTCGAGGCCGCTGTAAACCGGGCCCGGGAGAATGCCGGAGCGGGTGATATCGTACTTTTGTCACCGGCCTGCGCCAGCTTTGACGCCTTTAAAAATTTTGAAGAAAGAGGACGCTACTTTAAAAAAATCGTGAGAGGTTTTAACACATAATGTCAATATTTACCAAAAAACATGACAATATTTTTCTGATAGCCGTACTGATTTTAGTGGCAATGGGGATAGTTTTTCAATTCAGCGCCAGTTCCAAGATCAATGTCAGTTCCCGGGAGTATTACAATCCCAATCTCTACCTGAAAAATCATCTGATCCGACTGGTCGCCGGTTTTCTGATTGCATTGCCATTCTACTTTATCAATTATAAAAAATTAAAGAGCCTGGTGCCGGTTATTTTGCTGGCATCAATAGCTTCACTGGTGGTGACACTCATTTACAATCATATTCATCCGCATCCGTCACAAACCGCGCGCTGGCTGCAAATCGGTTCCGTCACACTGCAACCCTCGGAGTTTGCCAAACTGGCGCTGATTTTTTTCCTGGCGGCTTTTTATGAGGATTTTCAGGATGATCTTGACAGTTTCAAAAAGGGATTTCTGCCGGTGGTCATAGTCAGCGGATTACTCTTTGTCCTGATTGTACTGGGCAAGGATTTTAGTACCGCCGGTGTGACCATCATGATCGCCGGAATTGTATTGGTTGCCGGTGGCGCCCGTCTCAAACATTGGGGTACCGCTTTGCTTTTATTTTTTGGCGTATCCGGAATAGCCATTATGATGATGCCCTATCGCCGTCAAAGAATTATTGAATATCTGCATATCATGAAAGGGGATATGGCCATTAAGGACCTGCCTTATCAGATCCGTCATTCCCTGGTCAGCCTGGGAAATGGCCGTTTGTTTGGCGCCGGACTCGGTGACAGTATCGGAAAAAATGAATTTCTCCCGGAACCCAATACTGATTTCATCTTTTCCATTATCGGTGAAGAAATTGGCTTTGTGGGATCGGTCTTTGTGCTGGGGTTGTTTATTTTTATTTTTATCCGGGGCCTGAAAATTGCCTTCCGGTGCGATGATATTTTTGGCACTTTGCTGGGATTCGGACTGATCAGCAGCCTTTTTTTATATACAATTTTAAATGTTGGCGTCACCTGCGGATTATTACCGGTGACCGGCTTACCGTTACCCTTTATCAGTTACGGAGGAACAGCCGTGTTGTTCAATTCCATCGCGGCTGCGTTGCTGCTTAATATTTCCCGGGGGAAGATACAAAACAAAGAACTTATTAAAGCACAAGTGATCAATACACATGAAGAATAAAAAAGTAAAAATATTATTTGCCGGTGGTGGAACCGGTGGCCATTTATACCCGGCGGTTGCGCTTTGCGAGGAATTTATTAATCAATTGGGACAGGAAAATGTTGAGGTTCTGTTCATTGGTTCTCATTACGGCATTGAAAAACAGATCGTGCCGAAACTCGGTTATACTTTTAAACCCATCTGGATTCGCGGCATTCAGCGCAGTTTTTCCTGGCAGGCGGTAAAAGTTAATTTACTGGCGCCCTTTCGTATTATCACCGCTTTTTTGCAGTCCTTGCGGGCTATCAAAAAATTTGGTCCTGATCTCGCTATCGGCACCGGTGGCTATGCCAGTGGTCCGGCAATCTCAGTAGCCGGTAAACTCGGCATTCCGGTCTTTCTTCAGGAGCAAAATGTCTATCCCGGCGTCACCACCCGCATGTTAGCCAAATATGCCAAAACTATTTACGTTTCCTATAGCGATTCGAAAAAGTATCTGAAAAATATCAAAACCATGGGCACACCGTTGCGCATCTCATTACAGCAGCAGGATTATAAAGAAAGCCTTAAAAAATTTGCCCTTTCCGGAAAAAAACGGACAGTCTTTGTATTTGGCGGCAGTCAGGGTTCCCGGGCAATCAACAATTTTTTGCAGCACAATATTGATGCAATTTTAGAAGCCACAAATACACAATTCATCTGGCAAACAGGCCAGGGGGATTTTGAACACATTGATAAAATTCATGGCAGGAATCCCGGTCTCAGAATTCGACCCTTTATTTATGAAATGGATTACGCCTATTCCGCCGCCGACCTGGTGATCTGCCGCTCCGGCGCTTTGACCCTGGCGGAAATATGTTTATTTGGAAAAGCGGCGGTTTTAATACCACTGCCCACTGCGGCGGGAAATCACCAGGAAAAAAACGCCCGCAATTTGGAAAAGAAAAATGCCGCGGCTGTAATTTTACAAAAAGAACTTAGCCCCCGGCGATTGATTGATAAAATCAACCAAATCCTTGACGATTCTAAAGTAAAAGAAGAAATGGAAACAAAGTCCGCCCGCAACGCAAAGCCAGAGGCCGCCAAAATGATTGTTAAAGATATTATTGAAACGATTGCTAAAAAAAATGCTTAAAGGAAAAAAACATATCCATTTTATTGGAATCGGCGGCATTGGCATGTCAGGCCTCGCCCTGCTCCTGCACAGCAAAGGCTTTGACGTAACCGGCTCAGATATCGAAGAATCCGACAACATCCTTCGTTTAAAAAATGCCGGTATCCGGGTGATGACCGGGCATTTTAAGACAAATATCCAAACCCCGGATTTGGTGGTCTATACCGCTGCAATCCCTAAAGATAATGTTGAATACAGCACAGCTGCGGAAATGGAAATTGAGCTGGTCTCAAGGGCGGAATTACTCCAGGAAGTCTGTCAGATGACAGAATATTCCGTGGCTGTGGCCGGCACACACGGCAAGACCACAACCACCGCTCTGCTTGGGTTTATTTTACAAAAAGCCGGTATGAATCCGGTGGTACTTTCCGGCGGCATACTGAAAAATTATACCTCCAATATTGTTCAGGGCGGGGATTTAGTCACCATTGTTGAAGCTGATGAATATGATCAATCCTTTCTCAAATTATCACCGGATTACACCATTATCACCAATATTGACGCCGACCACATGGAATGTTACGGGAGTATGGATAATTTACTTGAGAAATTTACAACCTTCGCTAATCAGACCAAAAACAAGGTCATCCTCTGTCATGATGACAAAAATATTCAAGCGATTAAAAATAAAATCAAACCATCTGTATTGCAATATTCAGTAAAGAAACCCGTTGACGTTTGGGCCAATACTATTGACTTTTTCGAAAATGAAACAACATTTCAACTCAATGGTATTGAGAGCGTGACACTTCCTCTGCAGGGACGGCACAATGTCTTAAACAGCCTGGCTGCCATCGCGGTTGCCCGGGAATTTGACATCTCCCATGATAGGCTTTTAAAAATATTACCCGAATTTTACGGTGTTGAAAGACGGCTGGAAATAAAGTATAAAAGCAGCGATCACCTGCTGATTGATGATTATGCCCATCATCCCAGGGAAATTACCGCAACACTGAAGGCGCTGCATGAGGCTTACCCTCAAAAGAATATTCTTGCTATTTTTCAACCTCACCTCTATTCCAGAACCCAATATTTTTACCGGGAATTTGCCGACGCTCTCAGCCGGGCGGAAAAAATCATTCTCGCCCCGGTCTATCCCGCCCGTGAAAAACCGATACCGGGAATCACCAGTGAGATAATCTATCAGGAATTACTAAAATCAGATCATGATAATGTCGCAAATTGTCAGAATGAAGAAGAAATTTTGTTTGAGGTAACCCAAAAATTGTTCCGGGGTGATATTGTGATAACTCTTGGCGCCGGGAATATTTATAAACTCCATGAAAAACTAAAGAAAGTGATTGAGTGAAAAAGCAGTTAGACCATATTAAAACTCATTTTACTATTTATAAAAGCCTCGGGTATATGCTCTTTTTCCTGTTGGTTTTTGCCCTGTTTTTTACCTGGTCCGCGAACTGGTGTCATTACCGGAATTTTTTCGCGCTGGATTCTGCCAGGATTAATGGCAATTACCTGGTGGCCAGCGACCGTATCATCAAAACCGGCAATATTCATAAGAAAATGAATGTGCTCACCACTGATTGCAAGCAAATTCGTACAAATCTGGAGACTCATCCCTATGTGAAAGCCGCCATTGTCAGCAAGCGATACCCCAACAAATTGACCATCAATATCAAGGAGCGAATGCCAATCGCTTACCTAAACACCGGCAATCTGCTGTTAATCGACAAAGAAGGTATTGTGCTTCCTCTGCCTGATAAAGTTATCCGCAATCAACTGCCGGTAATCACCATCGCATCGGATTCCACATATAAAGTAATTCCCGGAGAAAACCTGGAATCACCGGAAATCAACAAAATTACAGAATTGATGATTGACACCTATGTCGTCTCCAGGCCTCTTTACAATATTATCTCGGAAATTCGCTATAATCTCAATACAAGAGAATTGATACTGTTTAACAAGGACACCGGGAACCCAATTTATTTCGGTAATAAAAATTTTGATAAAAAAATGTATACCTTAGCCGAATTCCAGCAAATGTTAACCGGAAAAAAACGGCTAAGCGATTACAGGTATATTGATTTGCGCTGGAACCGGCAAGTCGTAGTAAAGGAAATATAGGACAGTTATGAAAATTGCAGCAAGAAGAGTATCCGCACTTGATCTTGGATCATCCAGTATAAAAATGGCCATCGCCGATATCGATGAGAATTCTAAAATTCCCATGATAAAAGGGTCTGTTAAACTCCCCTCCCAGGGAATTAAAAACGGTATGATTGTCGATATTGAAGCAGTCACCCGTGTAATTCGGCAAGCCAGACAAAAATTGGAAAAATCCACTGATACCACTATTGAAAACTGTTATGTCAGCGTCAGCGGTGATCATATAACCGGAATTAATACAACCGGACGCATATCAATTTCTAAAGAGCATACTCCCGGACTGGGAGAACCGGATAAAATCACTCACGAAGATGTCCGCCGGGTTATTGAGCACACCCGCGGATACGGCCTTACATCTGATCGAGAAATTTTACATCTTTTCCCCATCGAATACGTGATCGATGGCCGTTCCGGAATCACACGGCCGGAAGGGCTCAGCGGAAGACGATTGCAAGTCAATGCGCACCTTACCACCTATGAACTAAGTGCCGTTGAAAATATCACCACATGCATGGAAAAAGCGGGTATTACAGTCAATGGTCTGGTATTACAGGCACTGGCTTCAGCTTATGGTGCCCTTGATCCGGCGGAGAAAAAACGCGGTGTAATTTTAATCGATATTGGCGCCGGTGTTACCGACATCATCGTTTATTTTAATAATGCTGTCTATTATACGGGAACCATGAATCTGGCCGGGGATATGGTCACAAACGACATCGCTTTTCTCACCGGAATACCCATGGAAAATGCGGAGAAGATCAAAAAGGACTATGGCTATGCAACCGATGAGGTTATCGAGACGGTGGAAACTTATACCATCGAAGGTATGAGTGGCCGGAAACCGCTGGAACTAACCAATACACAACTGGCAAAATATATTAATGCGCGGCTGGAAGAGATACTAAAGGAAACGCAAAAAGAAATCCTTAATTCCGATATTACCAAAAATCTTGAACCCGTCGTCTGTATTTGCGGCGGCACATCGCTCTTTCGCGGGTTTGATACGGTAGCTGATGAAATATTCGCATCTTCTCCCTTGTCACCAAATCTCACTCGAATCGGCGTGCCCGTGGGATTTACCGGTCAGAATTTGAAAAAATTGACATCGCCGGAATATACAGCCCTGATCGGCCTGCTGAAATTTGCTGCCGAACAAAAGGGCGACAGCATTTATAGAAAATTCAAGAAGTCAGCTAATCTTTGGGAAAAATTTAAAAAGCTAATTGATAAATTTTAGTTTATAACGGAGGAAACATGAAATTTGAATTCGACGAAACCCTTGATCAACGGGCAAAAATAAAAGTTATCGGCGTTGGTGGCGGCGGTGGAAATGCCGTCAACCGGATGATCGAATCAGGAATTGATGGCGTGGATTTCATTTCTGTGAACACCGATGCGCAGGATCTGGAAGACAGCAAGGCCAAAACGAAAATTCAGATCGGAAAACAATTAACACGCGGGCTTGGTGCCGGCGGGAAAAATAAGGTTGGCGAAGATGCCGCCAAAGAAAATGAGCCGGCTATCGTGAATGCGGTAAAGGATGCCGACATGGTATTCATCACCGCCGGAATGGGCGGTGGAACAGGTACCGGCGCGGCTCCGAAAATTGCTAAAATTGCCAAAGATAATGACTGTTTGACTGTTGCGGTGGTAACCATGCCTTTTGACTTCGAAGGTAAAAAGCGCCGTGACAGGGCTGAAGAAGGTGTCGCGGAATTAAAAAAGAATGTTGACACCCTGATCGTTATTCCCAATCAGAAACTCATAAAAATTGTCGACCGCAGCACCGGATTGCGGGAGGCCTTTCGCACGGCTGATTCCATTCTCTACCAGGCCACGAAAGGTATTTCCGACCTGATCAATAACCAGGGGCTGATGAACCTTGACTTTGCCGATATAGAATCCATAATGAAAGACAAAGGGGACGCGATCATGGGAACCGGTGTGGCAACCGGCGAATCCCGCGCCAGCATGGCCGCTCAACTGGCGATTTCCAGTCCGCTACTGGATAATCGAAGTATTTGCGGCGCCTCGGGTATTCTGATCAATATTTCCGGCGGCAAAGACCTTTCTTTACTGGAATATGATGAAGCCTGTAAGATCATTACCAATGAAGCTGGTACTGATGCTGACATCATCGTGGGAGCAGTGGAAGACAAACGGTTTGAAAACGAAATCGTGATCACAGTCATTGCTACCGGGTTTCCCAATGGCGATAAAGACAGTGATGACGAACTGGAATTAGTGGTGGAAAAGAAACAGGATCAAAGTTCGGAAAAAAATGATTCCCCAATATACAATGCAGATGATAAAGATAAAACCGGGGCAAAGAAAATACCTACAGCTGTGGAAACAGCCGGAGAAAACAAAGAAAATGAACAACTGACAGTTGAAAATGGCAGCAAAACCATTAAAATCACACAGGATATTGCCAATGAAGAGGAAAACAGTGCGCCTGTTCCGGAAATAGAAAAAGAAGAAAAGAATGACCTCAGATTTTCTCTAAGCAACACCATTGAATCAGATAATGATGAAGAGGAATTTTTTCACACAAAAAAGCGGGAATTAACGATCAAAACCGTTGACTCCCATCCAAAGCAGGAAAAAAACATTTCAGAAGATAATAATAGCAGGGAAACTGATGATATCGTTGATAGACGATTAAAAAATGAAATAAGCCGGTCTCAGCCAAAACCGAAAAAACCACAGCGAAAGGTCAAAAGAGAGTTCGAACAGGTTGACCTCTTTCCGGCCTTTTTGAGAAAAAACCTCAAATAAATCTTTCTAAACTCCGTTATAAAAAAAACCGCCGGTCTGATGCCAGCGGTTTTTTTAAATATTCAGGTTGTAAAAACAATTAATTATATGGCTTTTACGAATTCACCTTTTTTCATACAAGCAGAACAATACTTAACTCTTTTGGTAGTACCGCCTTCCACTACCCGTAAATTGTGAAGATTTACTTTAAACGTACGTCTTGTTTTTTTATTTGAGTGCGATACATTATTTCCACTCATTGCTTTTTTTCCGCATTTGTCACATGCTTTAGCCATTTTACCAACTCCTTAAATATCCTTGCATTTTATTCTTTAATTTACTTATTATCAAAAACTATAATTATGTCAATGGGCACCAAATTTATAAAAAAAATCTTTGATTGCATAATAAAAAATTGAAATCAATCAAATAAACTTCTATATTTCGGCGTGAAAATTAGAGAATTAAACATAAAATCTCAAGTACTTTTAGCGCCAATGGCGGGATATACCGACCTTCCCTTTCGTTTAATATGTAAAGAAATGGGAGCCGGCATCGTCTACTCGGAATTTGTCAGTTCTGAAGGCCTGGTGCGCAAATCTGAAAAAACTGAATTTTATCTGATCAATGATGAGCGGGAGCGTCCCTTTGGAATCCAGATATTTGGCCACAATCCGGTCGCTATGGCCGACTCGGCCCGCTATATCGAAGAAAAATTTCAACCAGATATCATTGATATCAATATGGGGTGCTCAGTACGCAAGGTCGTCAAAAAAAGGGCCGGCTCAGCCCTGCTGAAAGATCTGGATTTGCTGGAAAAGATAGTCAAACAAGTGGTGGCTGCAGTCCGGACGCCGGTAACAGGTAAAATCCGTATCGGTTGGGACCACGACCACTATGTCGCCCTCGATGTAGCAAAAATTCTGGAGCACAATGGCGCGGAAGCCATTACCGTACATGCGCGAACTGCCAGTGACGGCTACGGGAACAATATCAGGCCGGAATTTATACGGGCCGTCAAAGAGTCCGTCAGTATTCCGGTAATTGGAAATGGTGATATTCTGACCCCTCAGGATGCCGGAAAAATGCTCAAGGAAACCGGATGCGACGCTGTTATGGTGGGACGCGGTACCATTGGAAATCCCTGGTTGATCCGGAATATTGATAATTATCTGAAGGGGGAAAAACTCATTGAACCCGGTTTCGGGGACAAAGTGGAACTCTGTATCAAACATCTGGATTTAGAAATTGAGCATCGCGGCGCGGAGAGGGCCAATAAAATTATGCGCAAGTTTTACGGGGGTTATTTTAAGGGCTTTGAAGGAGCGGCTAAGATCAGACGGGAACTGGTGACCGCGCAATCGGTTGAGATTGCCAAAGAAAAATTACACAAGCTTATCCGGTAAGCTTATTTTTTATCTTCCTCCTCATCTAATTCGGTAAATTCCACATCTTCAATATTGGATTTATCAATCTTCAGTTTGGATTGATTAACCTCATTGGATTGAGGTTTTTGGTTTACATCTGTGATGGATGGCCAATATTTTTTGATCATTCGCCATAAGTATCGAAATAGAAATACCAACAATATTATTTGTAAAAATCGTATCATCTTTTATCCTTTTGTCCTTCAGGGTTATAATAAACTGTTCCGCTGATTGGTTGACGAATGACATTGATCAGTTCATCGAAATCCTTCTTATTGTTAACAAAGTCAATTTCATTGGTATTAATAATGATCAATGGCGTACGATTGTAGCGAAAAAAATATTCATTATAAATCTGGTTTAAAGATTCGATATATTCATCTGAGATATCACGCTCGTAATCCCGTCCCCGTTTAGCAATATTGCCCAGCAACCTTTCCGTATTGGCTTGTAAATAGACGATCAGGTCCGGTTTTGTCAATTCTTTCTCCAGCAGGGATGCAATTTTGTCATATAGCCCGAGTTCTTTGTCACTGAGATTCAGATTAGCAAAGAGGCGATCTTTCTCAAACATATAATCACTGATCAGCATATTGTGAAAAAGGTCCACCTGCTTCAGTTCCAGTTGCTGTTTATACCGGCTTAGCAGGAAAAACATCTGGGCCTGAAACGCATACCGGTCGGGATCATTATAAAAATCCCCAAGAAATGGATTCTCTTCGAATTTTTCCAGAATTAATTTCGCTTTTAATCGCTGGGATAATAGTTTGGCAAAGCTGGTTTTTCCGGCACCGATAACACCTTCGATAGCGATGTAGTATAAATTCTTCATCAAGTCTCCATTTTCTTAACTTTTCAGGCTTGCAATGTTTAATTCAACCACTTTTTCAACATTACTTTTATCTATACATTCATGCAGCAGCGCATTAACGGTTTTTCCGGTTTTGCTGCATTTATAATTTTTGTTTAACTGAACCATTGGTTTTAATACAAATAACCTTTCCTGAATCCTGGGATGCGGAATTTCAAGATTTTCTGTTTTCATCACCAGGTTATCATAAAATTCAATGTCCAGGTCGATCAATCGCGGACCGTTTCGCCCGGTGTCAAAATTCCGCCCCATTTGCTCTTCGATATTTTTTAGTTCCAGCAACAGCAGGATGGGATCCAGTTCCGTGTTGATTTCGGCCACCGCGTTAAAAAACTTGCGTTGGTCTTCTTTGTACTTTGGGTCCGATTCATAAACCGATGATATACCGATAAGTTCCGTTTTGGCCAGCCGGGTTATTTGTGAAAGCGCATTTTTTATATTTTCCAGCCGGTCGCCCATATTTGAGCCCAGCCCGATATAAACCTTTGCCATTATACTTTTTGGAACTCCTCTTTTGTTCGGTTGATCTCTACTTCTACTGTATCCACAACACCATGTAAGGGGACATTGGGTTTTCGCAATCGAATAGTGACTTCTGAAAGTTTATAGTTTTCAAATATTTTATGAACAATATTACCGGCCAATGATTCTATCAGATGATAATTAGATTTCGTGACAATTTTTTCAACTAATTTATAAATTTCAACATAATTGATCGTATCATGAATATTGTCGGATTTTATTGCCTGTCGAAGGTCGGTTTTCAGTTCCAGGTCCACTTCAAATTTTCCACCCAGTTCTTTTTCTTCCTCAGCAGTTCCATGGTATCCGTAAAAGACCATATTTTTAATTCTAATTGTTCCCATCTTATCTTTCAATTTTCAGATAATTTACCCTAATGAGAGATTATAATCAAGTTGAAGAATCAGTGAAAAAAGGTTTAATATGACAAAGCCCCGAAAATGATCGGGGCTTTGGTCTGTATTATTGAATTTGATTTTACATCATTCCCGGCATTCCGCCACCTGGCATTCCACCCGGCATTCCGCCCGGCATTCCGCCATTGTCGTCATCTTCTTCTATGTCCGAGATAACCGCTTCTGTCGTCAGCAGTAATCCGGCAATACTGGTTGCGTTTTCAACAGCGATACGCGTTACTTTTTTCGGATCGACAATGCCTTTTTCTACCAGGTCACCGTATTCTCCGGCAAAAGCATCAAAACCAAAGTTGCCTTTGCCTTCTTTGACTTTCATAGCTACAATGGAAGGTTCCATTCCGGCATTTATGGCAATCTGTCGCAGTGGTTCTTCGATCGCGCGTTTCACGATTCGAACACCAACAGCCCGATCACCTTTTTCGTCTAATTTTTCAAGGTTTGCCAGGGTTCTCAGCAATGCTGTTCCACCACCGGGTACGATACCTTCTTCTACCGCGGCGCGGGTGGCGTGCAATGCATCTTCAACACGGGCTTTCTTTTCTTTCATTTCAACTTCTGTGGAAGCGCCAACTTCCAGAACAGCGACACCACCTGACAGTTTGGCCAGACGTTCCTGAAGTTTTTCTTTATCATAGTCAGAGGTTGTATTTTCGATCTGAGTTCTGATCTGATTTACTCTTGCTTTGATATTGTCAGAGTCGCCAGCGCCTTCAACGATAGTTGTATTGTCTTTGTCAATTCTTACTTTTTTAGCAGTACCCAGGTGTTCGATTGTAGCGTTTTCCAGTTTGTAACCACGGTCTTCTGAAATTACAGTACCGCCGGTAAGAACAGCGATGTCTTCCAGCATTTCTTTACGACGATCACCAAAACCCGGAGCTTTTACAGCTGCGACTTTCAGTGTTCCGCGCAATTTATTGACCACCAATGTTGCCAGTGCTTCGCCTTCAACGTCTTCGGCAATGATCAGCAGGCCTTTGTTCATCTGTGAGGTTTTTTCCAAAATCGGCAGCAGGTCTTTCATATTACCGATTTTTTTATCATAAATAAGGATAAAAGGGTCTTCCAGATTGGTTTCCATATTATCGGAATCAGTTACAAAATAAGGTGATAAATAACCTCTGTCAAACTGCATTCCTTCGACAACTTTCAGTCCGGTTTCTGTTCCTTTGGCTTCTTCGACGGTAATAACACCATCTTTGCCGACTTTATCCATTGCGTCAGCGATCAGTTCGCCGATAACCTTATCATTATTGGCGGAAATTGTACCAACCTGAGCAATTTCTTCTTTATTGGAAACATCACGGGCAAGTTTATTAAGCGATTCTACAATATTTTCTTTGGCAGCATCGATTCCCCGTTTGATTTCCATAGGATCAGCGCCGGCGGTTACATTTTTGATGCCTTCCGATATGATTGCCTGGGCCAAAACAGTTGCTGTTGTGGTACCATCACCGGCAATGTCAGAGGTTTTTGATGCAACTTCTTTTACCATCTGTGCGCCGATATTTTCTCTTTTATCTTTTAATTCTATTTCTTTGGCGACAGTGACACCGTCTTTTGTGATTGTTGGTGCGCCAAAACTTTTTTCGATGACCACATTACGGCCTTTTGGGCCTAATGTTACTTTGACTGCATTTGCCAGTTTATCAACACCGGCTTTAAGATCAGTTCGGGCTTCCAGGTTATATTTAATTTCTTTAGCCATATTAAAATTTCTCCTATTCTTTTACAGAATTGCCATTATATCATTTTCATTCATAATTAAATAGTCTTCACCTTCATAGGTGATTTCTGTACCGGCATATTTACCGTACAGGACTTTGTCGCCAACCTTTAATTCCATTGGAGTTCTTTCGCCGTTATTTTTTAATTTACCGGATCCTACCGCGACGACCTCACCTTGCTGAGGTTTTTCTTTTGCTGTATCAGGCAGGATGATTCCCCCCGAAGTCTTTTCTTCTGCTACTGCAGGTTTTACTACTACTCGATCACCAAGAGGTTTAAGTTTCATAAAAACTCCTTTCATTTTTCAATTTATTGTTTCAATTTTTAAAAATTATGGACGGGCGCAGAAATTACAAAGCATGTGCCAGCGATTTTCCCAGTCAAAAAGGCATACCTTTTGTACTTTTGACAAGACTAACAATCTTATAGGTGACGAATGATACCAAGAAGAAACTTAATCCGGGCCCTAAAAAAATCAATCAAACAGCCCGGGTATGCTGTTCAAAATCTGACGAAAAGACTGAAAGCCCATGTTGCTTATGCCTTTGGAAAGGGCCGTTCATCCTGGCCGGAAACCCTTTCATTGTTCATTACATACAGGTGTAATCTCAAATGTAAAATGTGTGGCCAGTGGGGTGATCAGGGTATCTTTAAAAACTATAACAAAAATGTCCTCAGCCACCAGTTGTCAACCGATACTATCCGCCGACTTATTGTTGATGTAAAGCCATTTAAACCCAATATAACACTGTTCGGCGGCGAGCCGCTTATTGATCCGAACATTATGACAATCATTCGCGTCATAAAAGCAAACGGCCTGCGCTGCAATCTGATCACCAATGGTACCTTATTGGAAAAATACGCCGCTGAAATTCTTAACAGCGGTCTGGATGAAATCATTTTTTCCCTTGACGGCCCTTCTGAAATTCATGATTCTATCCGGGGAATTCCAGGTGCTTACGCCAGGGCTTTAAAAGGGTTTGATCTGCTCAACAAATTAAAAAAACAGAACACCAGTAATAAACCGTTTATCAATATTAACAGCACCATATTCGAAGATAATTATGGAAACTTACAAGAAACAATCGAGGCCGCCCGGGAATTTCAACCTGACAATTTGACTTTTCATCATCTTTTATTTCTGGACAACAACCGCATTCCTGTTTTTCAAAAAAAATTCCAAGAACAGTTTGGCCAGATTCCTTATGACTGGAATGGTTTTGGTGTTGACCAAATTCCAAATATCGATCCGATGGCCATTATATCTCAGATAAAAAACATTAAGGCGATCAAACATCCTTTTAACGTGGGCTTTTATCCGAATTTAAATAATGACGATATAAAAAAATGGTATACATCTTTTGAGTTCAAATCCAACAGTTATCGCAACAGGTGTCTCAGTTTATGGATGACCGCTTATATTTTTCCCGACGGAACAGTTCGCCCTTATCATACCATGAATTATGATATTGGTAATATTAATAATGAATCATTTTTGACAATATGGAATAATAATAAATTCCAAAAATTGCGGCGTCATATCATCAAGCACAAATCTTTTGAAGTATGCTCTAAAGGCTGCACGGAATTTTTCCGATATTAATTTTGTTTATGTTTGATAATAATAGGCTGAATAATTAAATTGTAGAAAATTTGGGACACAGAGAATGAAAAAGATATTGATTATAGATGACGATTATGAAATCCGTGAAATACTTGCCACTTATTTGACCGACCAAAATTTTGAAACTGAAACCGCAGAAAATCTTACAACTGCTGAACAAAAAGTTGTTGCTTTTAAGCCGGACCTGATTTTGTTGGATATGATTCTACCTGACGGACATGGAAATGATTTTTTACAAACTTTACAAAAGAAAAATATCAAAATTCCGGTGATCATGGTTACCGGTGTAACGGAAAAAGATGTCGCTCTTAAATCCTTAGAGTTAGGCGCCACTGACTATATAACCAAACCTATAGATTTACAATATTTATCGACGAGTGTTATCGCAAAATTATTAACTGCATTATAAAATCAGGGATTAAATGCATATAAAGAACATCATTAATCCAGGATATTTTTTCTTCAGTATTCTACTAATCCTGCTCGTAAATAATGGAATGGCGGCCAATGGTGATTATCAGCTGCGGGTGGGAGACAAAATTCAGATTACTTACATGGACCTTGATGAAAATAATAATTATGTAGAACGTCAGGATAATTTTACGATTTATAGTGACGGCACCGTTCGGCACTCCATTATCGGAAAAATCAAATTAACACAACTGAGTACGCAACAAGCGGAATCCAAATTATACCGGGCATTGGAAAAATATTATACTAATCCCAGAGTAAGTTTGGTTCTGCTGGAGAAAAGTTCCATTGAAGTCCTTTTATACGGCGCTGTAAGTAACAGCGGTATCATCAAGACGCCACCGGGTACAAAAGTAGCCGAATTTTTACTGACTGAAGGGAAAATGAAAACCGAGGCCGATCTCAGCAAAATCCAGATCATCAGTGAGCAGGGGGAGAAAAACCAGTTCAGCCTGCCTGATTTTCTTTATAATAATGATACCTCGCAAAACAAACCCTTAAAAAATAATGATAAGATCATTGTGCCAACCTATGCCGATCGTAATTTCACAAATATCGTTGCTGATGATTATGTATTGAAATTTGGAAATGTCATAAAAATCATTATTTATGAACGCAGTAAAGGGATTAACGGTGACAACAGCACTGATATTTTAACCCTAGATGAAGAAGGGTATATTTACCATAACCTGATTGGGAAAATCCATCTTGGCGGATTGAATATAGAAACTGCCGAGCAACAAATTACACAGGCGGCCCGGGAATATATGCAGGATCCGGTGGCTGAAATTTCAATTGTCAATATCAGTTCCCGCCAGGTTTATATTTTTGGCGAAGTCAATAACCCTGGGTACCATCCTTTAAAAGGCACTATTAAATTATCAGAATTTATTGCTAAATCGGCTGGTGGTATGAAACAAACGGCTGATATTAAAAATATTATGGTCAACCGTAAAAATGGCCACCGCTACACTTTTAATTTTGAAGATTTTCTTTATGACCGAGACGACAGCGGAAACCTGGAACTGGAAGATGGGGACAGGATTATTGTACCTCCCAGCAGACAGGGCCTGGGTTATAAAATATCCGAATCCTTACGACGTTATTACTGGATATTACAATTTTTCACAACCACAATTTCCCTATATTTGTTGGTCCAAAACCTGAAGTAAATTATGACACAGTATGAATTAAATTTTAATGATTATTGGCGGATAATTAAAAAGAAGAGATGGTTAATTATCTTTACCGCTGTAATGCTGACTTTTTTCAGTCTGTTGTTTACCATCATTAACAAGCCAACACCCATATATGAAGCCACATCCAGTATTCAAATCGAGAAAAACACCTCCCTCACCGGTCTGTACATGGAAAGTGTCTCCTGGAATTATGGCGGTGATCTCGCCACCCGCGCAGCAGTTCTCAAAAGTTATAATATGATCGAAAAAGCAGCCAAGGATTTGGGGCTGATTGATTCGAACCTCACCAGTGAAGAAATTAAACAGAATAAAAAATATTTCAATATCATCGAAGGACTGAAATCCCGTGTCACCACCGAACAGGAAGGCTACACCAATATCATAAATATCAATGTGAGAAGCCATCAGCCGGAATTGGCCCGTGACCTCGCAAACTCCCTGGCCCGTACTTACCAGCGGGAAAATTTTATTCAAAAAAATGCAAAAACCAACAATGCCATCAACGCGCTCAAGCAACAACTTGAAAATGCCGAAGAAGATTATCAGGCAACCGAGTTGGAACTTCAAAAGTTCCGGCAAAAAAATAAATTTTTAACCCTTCTTGGAAAATCCAATATACTGTCAGAAAATATTCTCAAGAAAGAAAAGAAAATAGAAGAACTCAGTTCCGATATTCAAAATATTAACCAGGCAATAAAAAAAATCCGGCTGGATGAAAGATATTTACAATACCTGTCTCTGAATTTACTACTGTATAATAAAAACAATGTGCTGGCCTCCCTGCAAACCAATTTGGACAAATACAACCGTCAGTTAGATGAATTACGGCAATATTACACTGCTGAGCATCCAAAAGTAAAAAATTTGATAGTGCAATCCAATGTACTGGAAAAAAACATTATTGAGGAATTGGTTTCTTTCCAGCAAACTCTGCAGGAAATTCGTTTACAGGAGACCAAAAAACTGGAACAACTGAATCGCGAATATAACGCCTTACCGGCTTTAAGTCAGGAAATCGAGAATCTGCAACGGGAACTGGAAACCAGCCGTAATATCTATGAAAAATTAAAAGTCAACTATTTGCAATCAATGGTCAAAAAAACAGAAAACATTCAGGAAGTTTTTCTAATTCGACCCGCTTTTCTGCCAACTAATCCAATTAACGCCATCAGACTCACACCCACAGGCCTGGCCGGTCTGATCATCGGCATAATTTTCGGAATTATTTTAGCCTTCATTGCTGAGACCCTGGATACGACTTTTCGAACAATTGATGATATCGAGCAAACCTTAGGAACTACTGTTCAGGGTATTATCCCATTTATCGACGCCAATGATTTTAAATCCACTCTCTACAGCGATGAAGAGGAGGATATTTCACCTGAAATAATTCAGAACCGCACCCGCCTGATGACCCATTTTGCGCCGAAATCAACAATTGCCGAATCTTATCGCAGCCTGCGGACAAATATCAATTTTTCTTTAATGGAAAAAAATTACAAAACAATTCTGGTGACATCATCGGTTGCCGGTGAAGGTAAAACCACCACCGCCACCAATCTGGCCCTGTCCATGGCGCAAACCGGATTAAGGACATTGCTTGTTGAAGCTGATTTGCGTAAGCCAAGAGTATCAAAAACACTTGGTATTGAGAGAGTTCCCGGCCTGACAGATTATATCTTGAATCGGGAACCACTGGAGGGATGTATTCGGGACATGAGTGATTTATTGATGGGCAGCCTTGGCCAGGATACTATGAAAGAAGATGCTATTCCCGGAATTGAATACCTCAATATTTTACCGGCGGGAAAAATAGAACGAAACCCATCGGAGATCATCGCCGGAAAAAAACTGGACACACTGATCAAAACAGTCAGGGACCAATACGACATTGTAATATTCGACTCGGCGCCAATTATTCAGGCCACTGATACCGTCGTGCTGGCGTCAAAAGTAGACACCAACCTGATTGTCTACTACCAGGGAAAAATATCCCGCCACACATTACGACGGGCAAAAAACCAGCTGGAATTAATAAAATCTTCTGTTCTTGGTATTGTCATCAATGGAATGCGGGCTGATATCAGTTCTGATTATGTGGATTATAAATACAAATACGATTATCTCTACAGCTATGGTGACCACGACCAGCTGGAAGAAACAGGATGGCTCAGCAAGATTAAAACCATCTTTATCAAACCGGAAACCAATATTCATCATACATTCATTTCCAGAATAAAAAAATTACCGGTATTTTTTGTCATTGCCTTAATATCCTTGTTTGGATTAATCGGATTATACAGGATAAACGCCAGTAAGGATGAAAAATCAGAAGCATTGCAAACAGTGCAATCCCCAGATCAGCCGGCATCGGTGAATCAAACACAAACATCACCAGTAAAACTCAAAGAGTTACAGGAACAACACAATATTCGTCCTGATGAGGAACCGGCAGAACCGGTTACAAATCAGCAGGAGAGCCCGGTCCGAACAGTAAAAAAGCAACCTTCCGGTGCGACATTCGATCAATCTGTGGATGATGATCATATTCTACAAACGGATATCAATGCGGGTTACACATACCAGGTTTTCAGGACCACGGAAAAATCAGTGGCCGTAGAGAAAACAGAGCGGCTGCGGGAAACAGGGCTAAAGACCTTCATGTCAATCGACTATTCAAACCCTGAAATTAAGCATTACCGGGTGTGTCTGAATTTATTCAAAAGCAGACCGGAAGCAGAAAAGGCCATTGCATCTATCAGAAGAGCAGAATTAAAAAGTGGCCTGGAAATTTTATACTTACCCTATTCCATCATTCTGAGTGCTGAAAACTATGATGAAAGCAATCCTTATCATTTTAGGGCCAACAATTTTTACCTGGCCGGCGCTTTTAAGAATAGCCTTACTGCCAATATTTTTCGTAAAAGCACAGAAGAATTACACCAAAATGATATTGCTAAACGATGAAGAAAAAAATTATCAAAAACAAACGGGATCAATTATGGATAGTCATATCACTGACCCTCGCTATAATCATTAGTTTTTTAGTCTCCTATTTATCTCAAAAATCCAATTTAAAAATTAATTACGGAGCGCCTGCCGACACCAGCATTTACCAAAGAGGCTCCGCCATTCGCAAAGAAACCCATAACAGACAGAATTATGAACGGGACTACCGTCAAAAAAGCAGGGAATGGCAGAACCGGTATTCCAAAATTTTGGAAAACAAAGAAGATGAAACAAATCTGAAACCCTTGCAATTGCAAGATACAAATAAAAACGAAAATTGAATTATAAATCTTTCGAATCTCAAAATAAATTCATTATTTTTCTGGCTTTGTCCGGGTCAGCAATTTTAGCCTTTGTGCTGAACAAAACCGACATCCAGTTTGCCCTGATGGCGACGATCGGCCTGGGCCTGATCATTACAACATTTTTTAACACCAAACTGGCGATTTATATCTTAATTTTTTCAATGCTGCTCAGCCCGGAATTCGGATCAAGGACGACCCGGGGATCAGGTTTTACGATAAGACTGGACGATATTATTCTTTCCATTATTGTCTTTACCTGGATCGCAAAAATAGCGATTTACCAGGAATTTAAACTTATCCACCGTACAAAAATACATAAAGCCATCGCCTATTATATGACGGTTTGTATTATATCCACAGGCCTTGGCATGCTCCGGGGGGATGTTAATTATCTCACCGGTTTTTTCTTCCTATTTAAATATTTTCAATATTTTGTCATTTTTTTCATGGTATTCTCATACATTAAAACTAAAGAGGAAGTTCAACATTTTTATTTTGCTTTGCTGGCCACTTTTATCATTGTGGTGATCATCGCAATTGCACAGATTCCCGGCGGTGACCGTCTAACAGCTCCTTTTGAAGGAGAAGGTGGTGAACCGAACACTTTAGGCGGATATTTACTCCTGATCATTGCAGTAAATCTGAGTATCGTCTTTTACAGCGATACTATTAAAAAATTGTGGATCAAGCGTCTGGTGCTGTTTGCCACAATGATTTCCGTAATTCCTTTTTTGCTGACCAATTCACGGGGATCATGGGTTGCCGGAATACCGGTGGCGATATCTTATATTTTACTACGGAAGAGCCGGAATATTGCGCTGATGTTTGTTCTTTTCTTACTGATTTTATCACCCTTTTTACTGCCGGAGACAGTAATTAACCGGGTTACCTATACTTTTCAGGAGCAGCGGGGATATGCCCGCTCACTACAGGAAGAAGTCGGCGGAATTATCCTGGACACATCCGCTTCAGAGCGACTTCGCAGTTGGCGGGATGCTTTTCAGGCTTTGCCGAAGCATATTATTTTTGGATATGGCATCACAGGCTGGCGTTTTCTGGACGCCCAGTATATACGGGTTCTGATTGAAACCGGTTTAATCGGCCTGATCGCTTTTTTTTATCTCTTATATGCATTGACTTCGGAAATCTGGCGTGTCTACAAAACCACTGAGGATTCTTTTTTTAAAGCGCTCTCCCTGGGTTTGTTCATCGGCATGCTGGGAATATTGTTTCATTGTATCGGAGCCAACACTTTTATTATTATCCGTATCATGGAACCCTTTTATTTATTGTGCGGAATGGTTATGGCTGTTCCCAAACTGGAAGGGAGAAAGGAATTTTTTAATGAGCAACAGCAAATTCAAGCGGAATTACATCCCCAAAGTGCGTGAAGATCTTTTGTTCAAAGAACTGGACGATGGCGGGGTTGTCTATATTCCGGCCACAGATGAATGCCACTCACTGAATGCAACCTCAGCTTATATCTGGGCCCTTTGTGATGGTAAGCATTCCGTCGGCACTATCATAGACGCTATTAAGCGGGATTTTAATACTTTTGATATTTCACCGGAAGATGCGGTATTTAATTTGCTGCACCAACTGCAAGACAAAAATTTACTTGAGGATTGATGACAAACTTACAGGTTTCTTTCAACAACAATTCCATTGGCATTTCCATTCCTGAGGAAATAATTTCATTGGTTCATCAGAATATATTCTCAGAAGTTATTTCTGATTGTCTTAAGGACCAGGTTGATTTTTCAGTGCTGCGCAAGGATAATGTTTTTCATCTGTTCCACCAGAACCGGGAAATATACTCTACTGAAAATCCTCATGAACTGGTTTATACGCTGGAATGGAATGTTGTTGATGAACTGATAAACTTGAGTACCGGTGTTTTTCAAATTCACGGCGCAACTCTCAATCACAGGGATAAAAGTTTTCTTTTCATTGGTGAACCGGGAAGCGGAAAAACCAGTTTGTCCATTTTATTATCAAAACTCGGCATGAATTTTTTGTCCGATGAAGTAAGCCTGGTGGATTTGCACAATTACAATGCTTATCCTTTTCCGCGTAACCTGATTATCAAACAGCATCTTCTAGAATTAATTTCAATTCCCGCTGCCCATCAGCCTTTATTAATTGATGCCAAGGAAGATCAGAAAGAAAAGGCCTTCTTTTTACCGATCAGTCACTTTGCGGGCAACAATCAGTTTTCAGTAAATAAGGTTGCCAAAATATTTTTTTTAGCGCCGGTTAATGATATAGGATTCAACATTCAATTAATTGGCGACCATCAGGCATTTAACCGGATAACACCACAGATTTTTAATATCGGCGAAATACAGTATTTTCATGAAAAAATCATTCATTTGATAACGGAAATTCCTACTTTTATATTAGAAATTGAAAAACCATTATTATTGTCTGATCTCCGGCAGCAAAAGTTGCTGGAGAAAATTTTAAGCGAGGTGAATTGATGATCACAAATTTCCGTGGATTGCTTAATGATAAAATCAGAATTGAAGCATTTCAACAAGCTATTAATGAACTGGTCACTCCTGAACATTCCGTACTGGAAATCGGTTTCGCCCTGGGGACTTATTCCTTTTTTGCAGCCCGCCGGAATGCTCGTAAAGTGTATGCTATTGAAATGGATCATATTTATTATGCCGGCATCGAAATCGCGAGACGGAACGATCTATTGGACAAAATAGATTTTATCAAAGGAAAATCAACTGAGATAGATATTGATGAAAAAGTTGATTTTATCATAATGGAAGACTATTCTCCTTTTTTTATTTACGAAAATCTGGAGAAAACCATTATTGACGCCCGCAGGCGCTTTTTGAAACCCGGTGGTAGATTTATCCCCAATGAGATTATTCTGAAAGTGGCACCGGTTGAAGCCTTTTCATTACATGAACAGATCGATCTTTGGCAAAAAGAAAACAACGTGCTTTATAAAATAAATTGGGATTATACCACGGAACTGGCTTTTAACCGGCCTTATTACGCGGAATCCCATCCATTGAAAATGCTGGCGGGTGAATCAATCATAAAAACAATTGATCTCTCCAAAGATTCAAACTTCCCATTTGTATTCCAGGCAGACGTTGAAATTACCGGCGACGGAACGCTTCATGGGCTGGCGGGGTGGTGGGATACTTATTTCACACCCACACAATCCTTTTCCAATTCCCCTGCCGAACCCAATAATACCTGGGGGCAGATGTTTTTTCCTTTCCAATACCCGATCAAAGTTCGAAAAGGAGACCGGCTTAATTTTCAGATTCAGGTGCTGGAATCCCGGAAATCAGGAAATATTGATTTTAAATGGCAGGTCGAACATTCTTCATCGATACAAGAATATAATTCCTTCCGGGGGAGTTTCATGCCCGCCATGTCGGAAATATCAACCGCCAGCAAAACTCAATCTAAACTTAACACCGAGGGTAAGATAGCCTACTATATTCTTGATTTATTGCATAAAGGACTGGATATTAATACAATTGGCACAAAGCTTGACAAAAAATTTGCTAATAGTCGTGTCAGCAGAGAAAAATATCAGGAAATTCTGGATAATATCCTGGAACAATTTATTTAAAATATTACCCACTAAGCTCCTCGTGAAATGGGAGTGACGTGGCGGAGCCATATCTAAACAAATATTATAAACACTCAATTTCAAGAAGCCCCATTTTTTACGAGCAACAGACCCGGATTATGATTCTAAAAAAAATTTTCATATCGTCCTCAATATGGATACTGCTTTCCACAGTCTATTCCCGTATTCTGACGTTTACTGTGACCATTATTTTAGCCAAATTACTTGTTCCGGAAGATTTTGGTATTGTGGCTTTTGCGATGCTGATAACCGGGACAATTTCAATTTTTCGCGAGCTGGGCCTAAACAGATCTTTGATCTACGTCAAGGGTGATCAAAAAGAGTATGGCAATACAGCTTTTTGGTTAATACTGGCATGGTCTGCTTTCTTATATTTTCTTGTATTAATATTCGCCCGGCCCATTGCCGCTTTCTTTGATGAATCAATCCTAAAACAGATCCTTCCTGTTTCATCTCTGTCAATTATAATCTTATCGGTTACAGAAGTGCCCCTGGCTCTCAGTGAAAAAAATTTAAACTTCAGGAAAAGAGTATTACCTGATATAATCAAAGTCACAACTTATACCATAATTACTCTACTTCTTGCTTCCAGAGGGCTTGCCTATTGGTCTATAATTTTTGGTAATCTGGCCTCTGATATTATATATGCCCTATCCACTCTTATTATTATGCGTTGGTTTCCACATTTTGTATTTTCAAGGCCGGCTGCGAAAAAATTACTCTTTTACGGAAAAAATATAATTGGCATGGGCCTGACCCATTTTACAATCGGCCACATAGATGATACTTTTGTTGGAAAGATATTGGGAACCAATTTTTTAGGCCACTACACCTTCGCTTTTAGAATTGGCAATTTGTTATCAAAAAACCTGTCAGGCATTTTCAGTAAGGTTCTGTTTCCAATATATAATAAAATTTCACATTCAAAATGGGATTTAGCCAATGCAATAACCAAATTTTATAACCAACTGATCATAATAAGTATTCCTGTTAGTGTTGGTATGATTTTTTTCCTACCGGACTTAATTACTGTTTTTTATGACCATAAGTGGGACATGGCAATCATACCTTTACAATTGATCACACTGCAAGGGCTGATTCGCAGCCTTGGAATACCAATCGGCCCCTTCTATTTGTCCATCGGGAAACCAGGCATTAGTTTAAAAATTAGTATTGCACAATTAATTTTAATTGTAATCTTAATCTATCCTTTTATCCTTAAATGGCAGTTGATTGGCGTTTGTATTGTCAATATCATCGGCCGTATTTTTACTGTAGCGACACATTATGTACTGTCAAAAAAATATTTGGGTTTAAAATATGGTAAAATGCTGATAAAAACACTTAATGTTCTGGCAGTATCTATCTTAATCGCTTTCATTATCTCAAATTTTGCCAAAACACAACTGACAATTTCAACAATATTAATCAAAGGGATGATTTATTCAATAATAACCTATCTAATATTATACGTCACACAGCATGAAACAAGACTATTATTGAATGATATTTTCAACCAGATAAGAGATAAAGTTAAGGAATAGAGAAACTCATTAATGACTTTTAATCTAATAAATTTTATTTTCGCGGTTTCAATTCATAATAAATAAACATAACAATTACCCAATCTCGTTTAAAAACTCATTGATGTTAGTCCGTATATTAAATTTATCGTGAATCGTCTGAATGCCATTTTTAGTTATTTTTTTTTGCAATTCCTGATCATTGTACAACTTTTCCACAGCATCAGCAATTGCTGCTGAATCCTCAGGAGGAACAAGTAACCCATTCACTCCATTTTCAACAAGTTCCGGCATTCCGGTTATATTCGTAACAATAGTCGGAAGGCCGAGCGCCATGGCCTCCATGGCAGAGATGGCAATGCCTTCGGATAAACTGGGCAGAACAAAAATATGGCAATTTTTCAGGAATGCCAAAACATCATGATGAGGGAGAGTTCCTTTTAGAATAACATGCTTTTGCAGGTGCATCTCATTTATTTGTTTATTGATTTCCTTTTTCAAAGACCCGTCTCCGATAATGTAACATATAAAATTAATCTTCTTTTTGCGGAGAAGCGCACAAGCATCAACCAGATATTTTACACCTTTAACTTTTCTGAGCCAGGTGGTTGATACGATTTTCAATGGCCGGGACAATGGCGATTTGGGTGAAGGAATCAGTTTATCAACCTGTATTCCGTGATGAATAACCCTGATATTCTCTTTATTGATTCCGGATATTTTTGAAATTTGTTCTTTGTTATAGCGGGAAAGGGTAAAAAATGGCCGGCTGTTATTGACCAGAAATTTAAAATGGGGAATTCTTTTTATTAATACATCAGTACCTCTTCCGGAACAACTAAATCTTATTTTTAAAAATTGTGCAATCAACAGACTTTTCAATGCCGCATTATTGGCAAAATAGGCATGAATATGATCCGGGTTGCTTTTCTCTATATTTTTCAGTAACGACAATGTTAAAACAGATTCCTGATATCCTAAATATTTTTTGCTGAATAATATAAATTCCCGGCTATAATTTGGATTAAAGATCATAATGAATAATGAAATAACAAACTTTTTAAATAGAGAAATATTGGGATTATATATTACCGGCACTTTCAGATCATCATTGCCCTGTCGAGTATAGGATTTCCAAATTGGTGCAATCTCAACATCATAACCTTTTTCCAATAAAACCGAAATTTCATCAATGAATCCCTGATGTTTATGGGCCGGATAATAAGGAACTGTATAGAGTATTTTCATATTTTTATAAAAATTATTGATAATTTTTTCAACTTAACTAATTTCAATATATGAAAAAAGTACTTTTTATAACTGATCAATATCCTCCCGCAGCCACAGGAGGCGTTTTCCGTTCTTTATATTTTACCGGTAACCTGGAAAATTATGGATGGAATCCGACTGTCTTAACAAATAAAAATAAACTCAGTTGGACATACGATCCTGAATTATTAAAAAAAACACCAAAAAATATTGATATTATCAGAACAAATGAGTGGAATACCCTATATCTACATATTTTGCTATCCAAATTAAAATTGAATAGACTCTATGATTTTATTGAAAAGAAATTACTCATACCGGATAAAAAAATAGGCTGGCTGCTAACCGCTTTATTAAAAGGAAAACAACTCCTGCAATCTCAGAATTTTGATCTTATTTTTTCTACATCCCCTTCTGTTTGCAGCCATATGATCGCAATGAAATTATCCAAAAAGTATAACCTTCCCTGGATATGTGAATTTCGTGATCTATGGACAATACTACCGACATATAAATTCAAAGGAACGCAACGTGCAAAAATTGAGAAAAAAATGGAGTATGAGTTTCTCAAAAAAGCCATAAAAATTATCCTGGTTTCCAATACATTTAAAACACAATTCATCAGTCATTATCCTTCAATTTCTCCGGACAAATTCAAGGTGATTTATAATGGTTTTGAAAAACTGAAACCAATCAAAAAATCAATTAATAATCAACAACTAACTATTATTTATACCGGATCAATGTACGGTTCATATTATCCGTCAAAACTTTATGAACAGTTAGATAATATCATAAAAAACCAGCCTGAAATTTCAGTAAAATTCATATTTGTCGGTAAAGTTGAAAATAATATCAAAAATGCATTAAATGCATACAAAACCATCGAAACCGATTTTTTAGGCTACAGAACCAAAGAAGAACTACCTCACATTCTGGCAAAAGCGGATGCTCTGCTACTTTTTCAGATGGGCAATTATATTTCCATTCCATCTAAAGTCTTCGAATATCTTGCCTATCAGAAACCAATTCTGGCGATTGTGCAGGATTCGGAATTAGAGAATATCGTGTCTACAACAAATATAGCATATTGTGCTTCACCAACAGAGCCCAATGAAATCGAAAATCAATTTCTTAGCCTTTATGAAGATTGGAAGCATAACTCTCTTCCCATAGCAACAGCAATCGAGACCCTAACGCCTTATAGTCGAAGCTATCAATGTCATCAGTTGGCAAAAATCTTCAATGAGGTCATATGAAGATCTGTATTCTGAGCGATGGGTCATCAATTCATATTCAGGAATGGGCCAGATATTTTCGTGACCTCGGGCATACGATATATTTGATCAGTGAAAAACCTGTTAAGATTTCCGGTATTACAGTCTGTCAGATCAAAAAATATGAACACAAAATACACCTTCCAATCATATCATCTATCTACCAAATCTTTCGAAAAGTAATATCAATAAAACAAATTCTTGACGAAATCCAACCGGACATTCTACATTCACACTATGCCAATATTTATGGCTTTTTAGGGGCTTTGTCTAAGTTTCATCCCCATATCATGACCTGCCACGGCTCTGATTTACTTGTCCATCCCCGGAATTCCCGGATAGAAAAACTATTCGTCAAATACGCCCTGCATAGGGCTGACGCCATTACCCTACCCTCTTCCCAAATGAAAGATAAGGCGATGGAATTCGGCGCTCCGGCAGAAAAAATCCATAAAATACAATACGGCATTGAAACCGGTAAATTTTCACTAACAACTAAAACTGACAATAAAATTAATCTATTATCCACCAGAAACCTGACTCAGCAGTATTGTACGGAGCTTATTCTGAAGGCGGTTTCCAATCTGAAAGACACTTTCCCCAATATTCATCTAACCATCGCGGGAAATGGTCCGGAAAAAGAAAAACTGGTTGCACAGACCAATCGCCTGGATATTGAAGATTCAGTGACTTTTGCAGGGCATGTTGACCATACAAAAATTCCCGAATTATACAAAGACGCCGAAATTTATATAACAGCATCTCCTACTGATGGATTGTCCATTTCACTATTGGAAGCCTTTGCCAGCGGATTATTGCCGGTACTGCCTGATAATCCGTCCAATTCGGAATTAAAACAATATGGTTTCAATTTTATCCTTTATCAAAGCGGTAATTCTGAGGATCTGACAAATAAATTAAAAATTGCCATTAAAGAAATTAAAAATTTTGCATCCAGGAAACGGGACAATCGAAAATTAATAGAGCAATTTTTTGACAGGGATAAAAATTTTAAAAAAATAAACGCAATATATCACCAATTAATAAAATGAAGAAATTAACTGTCTATTACTTTTGTTTTGAGGGCTTTAAAAAAATCGGCCGGCTAAACAATCATATTACTGAAACTGTTAACCGGTTCAGCGAACTCGGTAATCAGGTCTATTTTTTCAATCCGGATATTATTACCCCTGAGCTTGATAAAAGTATCATACAAAAACTTATTCCAGTCATCAATACACCGGTTTTGAAATATTTAACCTATGATTTTATCTCATTTTTCACAATGTGCATAAATGCCCTTAAACAACCGCCGGATATTATTTACTATCGGGAAAGTTCATCCCTGGTGCCACTTCTTGTTGCCAGATTATTTTCCAGGCCCCTATTCATAGAAATAAACGGCTGGGTTGTGGACGAATTGGCACCAATTAATTATGCAAAATATAAGTTAAGGTTGATCAAATTTATTCAGACAATAAATTACAAAAACGCAGACCGGCTTATTCCTGTTAGCAATGGCTTAAAAAAACTGATCACAAAAAATTATCAAATAAATCCGGAAAAAATATCAGTCGTCAACAACGGTACGAATCCTGAAAAATATTATCCGATAGAAAAATCTGTGGCCAGGAAGAAAATAAATCTGGGCCGGCAGAGAAAAATTATTGGCTTTATCGGCGGCTGTTACCCTCATCATGGCATTCAATATTTGATTAAGACAGCGCCGCTTCTTATTAAAAAATATCAAGATATATTATTCGTAGTAGCTGGTGATGGTATCATGTTGGAATCCTGGAAAAAACTGGCAATTCACCTTAATGTTGCAGAGCATTTTTATTTTCCCGGAAATGTGCCCTATGATTTAGCCCCTTTTTATATTAATGCATTCGATATATGTGTGGCTCCCTGGGACAAAGACCTGGTGGGAAAAGTTGGCCTCTCCCCCATGAAACTGTTCGATTATCTGGCCTGTGCCCGCCCTGTTATTGCTTCTTCGGTTGATGGCATCGATGATATTGTCACAAAAAATGATATTGGTACTACCGTCGATGTCAATGATCCGGACAAATTCGCCAGGGCAATTATCGCAGTCTATGAAAATATTGATAAATTTGAAGAAAAAGCCCGCAGAGGATATGAATTTGTCATAAATCAGTATACCTGGCAACAAACATCTGAACAAATATATCAATTAATGGTAAATGAAATCAATGACACGAAAATTAATCCAAATAATATCAAATAAAACCATTCCCCGCCCTTTTGTCAGACACCCCAATGATGATTCCGAAGGCACTATAGAAATCTGGCGCAGTGAAGATGCAGAAAATCCTATGGTCAGCATTATTATCCCCACAGTTGATAAAACCAGGGACGGCTATTTACCGGACTTGTTAAGCCAAATTGAGAACCAGACTTTTAGAAATTGGGAGATCATCCTGGTCATCAAGGATTCGCGCCAGGGACGGGCCATTAACTGCGGTGTGGCATTGGCATCAGGAAAATATATTGCAACCTTTGATGATGATACTAAACTTGGGTCTGATGATTTATTGGAAAAGATGGTTGATCACATGGAAAGACATCCGGAATTCGGTATGGCCGGTGTGGCCAATATTCCTCCTGAAGATGCAACATGGTTCGTCAGAAAAGTGATGGAGCAACTGCCCAGACGAACATCGCCAATTGTTCAGACTATTGTCGAAAGCGATATGGCCGAGCATCCCTGCGCCATATTCCCCCGCAAAGTTTTCATGGAAATTGGCGGCGAAAATGAACTGATCCCCCGCGGCCTCGATCCTTATCTGCGTTCTGAAATACGTAAAGCCGGCTATAAAGTTGTTGTTCTGCCAAATCTTTATATTCATCATCTGCCACCGGCAAATTTCAAAAAATTCTGCAAACAATTTTTCCGGAATGGCAAAATGGCGGCTTATGTAAATAAATTTTATCCGGAATTCGTGGTGGAGTTGACAACCGGACATGAGAAAGATGTAAGAGAGAAAAGATCTATCTTTCATCGAATATTTTCTTATATTTATAGAATTTTAAAAACTATAGTTACCTTTAAAATATTTTATTTACTTAGTCTGATTGTATATTTAGGGGGCTATATTGTTGGTTATTTAGCGCTTGATAAAAATGATATCTGATGCTTTTAGCCATGAAATATTGAAATTCAGGCCTTTGACAAAGAGTTTAAATCACATATAATTTTTCACTATTTTAGTTTATTTCGGGATTTAAAAACTACCGTGCTTGTATTTTTACTACAAATGCAGTAAAATAAAAATAAATTAAGTAGGAGAATAAAATGCCCTCATTACAAGTTAGAGAAGTTCCTGAAGTTCTATACAAAAAATTAACGCAACGAGCAAAAGAACAGCACCGTAGTATTGCTCAGGAAACGATTCATATTCTATCCGAAAAATTGGATATTGAAGAATCTCCAAAGAAGAAACAGGAAAAACTATTGGAGGAAATAAACAAACTTCATAAGCAATATGATTTCTCTGACCTTCCTGACCCGGTAGAAATAATTCGAAAAGACAGGCAGAGATGAATATAATTTTAGATGCAAATGCAGCAGCCAGTTATGTATTCAGATCACATTTTCATGATAAAATTGAAAATATCATATTACAAGCAAACAATATTTTAAGCCCTGATTTATACATAGCAGAAATATCTAATGTATTATGGCAGCACTATCAATTTAAAAATTTACCTCCTGATATTTGTGAAAAACTTTTAGATATATCAATGAATATAATTAACGAATATCTAAATTCTTATAATTTATTCAGAGAAGCTTTTTCACTAGCAACTATTACATCTCATCCTGTTTATGATTGTCTTTATTTAATTTCTGCAAGAAGGATGAACTTTCCGCTTTTAACCGTGGACAAAAAACTTATCAAAATCGCTAAAAAACACCATATCAAAGTAATCGATATTTACAACGAGAACTTAATTAAATGAAAAAAACACTTTTGATCCCCGGTGATTTCCCTCCGGAAGTCAGTGGTATAGCCACTTATTTCCATGAAATATGGCAGTTCTATAATCCCGAAGAAAATATTATTCTTGCGGCCAAATACCGGAATTATAAAAAGTTCGATAAACAGTCGCAATTAAATACCATTCGAATAGACATTCCAACTGGCAACTCTCTAATACACAAAATTTTGAAAAGCATTTTTTATACGATAAAAGTGGCTTTATTAAATCGTAAATACAATTTCAAACTTATTCACTGCGGTCAGGTTTTATCTTCGGGGATTACCGGCTGGTTAATGAACAAACTCTTCAATATTCCCTATATAATCTATGTTTACGGATCGGAAACATACCGTTTTGGAAATAACAGATACCTGTTAAAGCTGATCAAAAAATTCCTATTGGAAGCGGATCAAATCATTCCCAATAGTCAATTTACAATGAATGAATTTTTAGCCCTGGATATTCCAAAAGATAAATTCACAATTATTACGCCCGGCGTGGATACCGCAAGATTCTACCCCGAAGAACCTGACATTGAATTAGTTGACAAATATCAACTACAAAACAAGAAGGTATTGCTTACCGTCGCCCGTCTGGATGAACGGAAAGGACATGATAAAGTCATTGAAGCGATTGCATCCTTGAAAGAAGATATTCCCGACATCGTCTATTTGATCGTGGGAAAAGGTCGTGAACAAAAACGTCTAAAATCCCTGGTTCGAAAATATAAAATCAGAGAAAATGTAAGATTTTGCGGTTATGTGGCAGAGGAAGATCTTCCAAAATATTACAATTGTTGTGATTTGTTTATTTTACTTAACCGGCAGACATCGAATGATGAGCAGTTAGCCGGAGATTATGAAGGATTTGGAATAGTATTTCTGGAGGCTTCCGCTTGCGGCAAACCTGTGATAGCGGGAAATTTCGGGGGTATTCATGATGCTGTGGCAGACACAAAGTCCGGGTATATTATTGATGGAAATAATATGACGGAAATTACCACAACCATTAAAAAATTATTGCTGAATGATTACAATAAAATCCAACTGGGAAAATATGGACGGGAGCGGGCAGTGGAGTTCTTTACATGGAAAAAGATCAGTCAGGAATTAGACGCAATTTCAAACATTGTTTTGCAGGAATACAGTGACAAACCTTAATTTAGATAATCTTTCCAGACCGGAGGCTTTTCAAACCGGTATTTCAAAACTGGTTAGAAAAACAGTTCTTGAACAGGTTCATACAGCTGAAGAGCCAATCCTCGATGCCTGTTGCGGAAATGGTATTTTTTTACTGGAATATTGTGCGACCGTTAAAAATTATCATGATGTTTACGGCGTAGATATTGACGGCGAGGCGCTCAACGAGGCCAAACAATTGTTTCAGGATAATCTTCTCAAACCACCAACTTTTATTACCCATGATGTTTATAAACTTCCCTTTAATAACAATTATTTTAAGACGGTTTTTTGCCTGAACACACTGATCAATATTTATCCTTTTGAACTGGTGGAAAAATTAATTTTGGAACTTTACCGGGTATTGAAACCGGATGGCAGATTGTTTATCGATTTCCGTAATAAAAATAATCCCCTGCTGAATTATGCTTACAGAAAAAATATTATACATGGGCGGTTAACCACCTATGCTCATAAAAAGTCCGATTTCAATGTTTTATTAAACCGGCTCAGCCCGGGCGCCGTTCAATTTCAACCCATCGGTAGTCCGCTTCCTTTTCTTGCCAAGGGCTATCTGATGATAATTCGAAAGTAATATTATGAAAATGCCAACTGCCGGAACGCCTTTTACTTTTTCGGATATAATTGCCGCCAAACCTGGCTTTTTGAAATCCAACCGGACTATAAAAGATTTTGAAGTACAATTGGCCGATTATTTCAATACCAGTCATGTCGCACTGGTAAATTCCGGTACTACGGCTTGTTATATTCTCCTGGAATATCTGAAAAGCCAGCGGAAAGATGCGCAACAGACAGAAATTATCATGACCAATTATACTGCGCCTTCACTGATTCTGCCAATCAAAAAGGCCGGACTGGAATGTGTTGTCGTCGATACTTCCAAAGTTGATTTTAACATCAATATTGAACAGATTCAGAAACATATTTCCAATAAGACTCTGGCCATTATGCCGATTCATATGTTTGGCATTCCCACGAATGTGGAAAAAATCCGGGCAATAGTGGCCAACAGGGATATTTTTATTCTCGAAGATGCCGCTTCATCACTGGGCAGTCAAATCGATGACAATCATGCCGGAACAATCGCTGATTTCGGATTTTACTCGCTTAACCGCGGCAAAAATATTTCCACCCTTAGCGGCGGAATTATAACCTGGCAGAAAGATCAGGACAGTAGCGGTATACGCAAAAGAGTTGCTCAACTTCCTAAGTTGAAGACAACCGGCAGGCTGAAAATGATGTTAAAATTTTTCGCACTGACCTTAGCGGTTCGCCCTTTGTTTTATACGATCCTCAATCCTTTGATCAATAAATTCAAATATACGACTTTGCACGAGGATTTTGAATCCTTTGCTTACACCGCTTTTCAGGCTGCCGTCGGAAAAAATCTGTGGAAACGGGAGCGCAGTCTAACACAAGCCAGAATTGATAATGGCCGGAAATTAACCGCCATCTTCAGCCGTATGCAAGAAATACAAATACCCAACATTCCGGATAATTATACTGTGGCCTATAATCAATTCCCAATAGTGATTCGAGACCTCAGCAAGCGCTCACAGTTTGAACAAAAATTAAATGATGCGGGCATCGAAACCACACGCTTGTATGAAAAAACCCTTGCGCAGATCTATCCGGAGTTCATTAAAAACAGCGATGAGGTCTTTCCGAATTCCAAATATTTAGCCGGTCATCTGTTATTAATTCCACCCCATCCACAAATTAAAGACCGCCATCTCAATAAAATTCAAAAAATCGCGGAATCACTTTTCTCATGAAAAAAGTTATGCACATAATAACCCGGCTTGACAAAGGCGGCTCAGCGGAATTGGTTTTGCAAACCTGCGCCAAATTAGTCGATTTAAATTACCAGGTAATATTAATTGCCGGAAAAACCACCCATGCGCCTCTTGATCCGCGACAATACGCGCGGCAAAACGGATTTGAAATTCAATTTGTGAATTCCCTGGT